>JAHZOA010000009.1 GCA_020028455.1 Armatimonadota bacterium
GTACACGTGATGTTCGATGGACGCATCGTGGTGTCGGGAGGCCCGGAACTGGCCGATGAGCTGGAGCAGACCGGCTATGAGGGTATCCGGTCGCAGTTTGAGGTGATCGCCGGCGAGGTACAGCAAGAGGGCGCCGTGAGGCGTGCGGGCAAGGTATTCTGGGTTGCACACTAACGACTGGAGATAAACGTGGCTATCACGAATCAGCTCGGCATAGATCTCGATAAGTATAAGTATGGGTTCCACGAACCCGAGAAGTACGTGTTCAAGGCCCGCAAGGGCCTGGATGCGCGCGTCGTCGACGAAATCTCTGTGATGAAGGGCGAGCCGGATTGGATGCGCGCGTACCGCCTTCACGCCTACGAGCATTTCACGAAGCGCAAGATGCCGACCTGGGGCGCGGATCTTTCGGTCATCGACTTTGACAATATCTACTACTACCTCAAGCCGATGGAGAAGAAGGCGCTATCGTGGGAAGATCTGCCCCCAGAGATCAAACGGACCTACGACAGGCTGGGCATCCCCGAGGCCGAGCGGAAGTTCCTCGCCGGGGTAGGAGCGCAGTATGAAAGTGAATCCGTCTACCACAACCTAAAGGAAGAGTGGGAGAAGCTCGGCGTCATCTTCCTCGATACCGACTCCGCGCTGAAGCAGCATCCCGACATCGTGCGGCAGTACTTCGGCACCGTGGTGCCGCCTGAGGATAACAAACTCGCCGCCCTGAACTCAGCCGTGTGGTCGGGCGGGTCGTTTGTGTATGTGCCGGAAGGTGTGCACGTCGACATCCCGCTGCAGGCCTACTTCCGCATCAATGCCGAGAACATGGGCCAGTTCGAGCGGACGCTGATTATCTGTGAGCCAGGTTCGTACGTACACTACGTGGAAGGCTGCACGGCGCCGATCTACACGACCGATTCGCTGCACAGCGCGGTGGTGGAAATCATCGTCAAGGAAGGCGCACGCTGCCGCTACACGACCATCCAGAACTGGTCCACCAACACCTACAACCTGGTCACCAAGCGGGCCGTCGCCTACCGTGATGCGACGATGGAATGGATCGACGGCAACCTGGGCTCGAAGATCACGATGAAGTACCCGAGCGTGTTCATGGTGGAACCGGGCGCGAAGGCTGAGATTCTCTCCGTGGCGTTCGCGGGCAAGGGGCAGCACCAGGATCCCGGCGGCAAAGTGATCCATGCCGCGCCCCATACGCAGTCGGTGATCGTGAGTAAGTCGATCGCCAAGAACGGCGGCCGGGCGGGATACCGCGGGCTCGTGAAGATCTACGACGGGGCCAAGGGGAGCCGCTCGGCGGTGCGCTGCGACGCGCTCATCCTCGACGAGCATAGCCGCAGCGACACGTATCCCACGATGGAAATCGACGAGCAGGACGTGAGCATCACGCACGAGGCCACCGTCTCCAAGGTGTCCGACGAGCAGCTGTTCTACCTGATGAGCCGGGGCGTGAAGGCGGACGAGGCCATGAACATGATCGTGCGCGGCTTCGTGGAGCCGATCGTCAAGGAGCTTCCTCTCGAATATGCGGTTGAGCTGAACAGGCTCATAGAACTCGAAATGGAGGGTTCTGTAGGCTAACTGCGGTCGTCGGTCGTAGGTCGTGGGTCGTGGCTGTGGCCGTGATCTACGACCTACGACCTATGACCTACGACCGGGGCCGAACCTTCGGCCCCGCTTTATTGTGAGGCCATATGGCAGAAACAGGGCAGGTCGTAGAGGCAGGTCAGTTTACGCGCCGGGCCGTTGAGGAGGTCTCAGAGCGCCACAACGAGCCCAAATGGGTGCGGGATGCGCGCCTGCGCGCGTTCGAAACATTTGAGCGCCTGCCGTGGCCCACGACGCGAGATGAGAAGTGGCGTCGCACCGATCTCAGCGGCCTGAAGGTGGACGAACTGAAGCCCTTCGTCGAGGCCCCGCCAGGACCGCTGCCGGCCGGGCTCCGGATGACCGTGGACGCCTTGGGAGCGCGCGGCGGGCTGCTGGTGCAGCGCAACTCGGTTGCCGTGCACGTCGATCTCGATACGCAGATTCACCAGCAGGGGGTTCTGCTGGCCGACATGCATCGGGCGCTACTGGAGCAGCCGGACCTGGTCCGTCAACACTTCATAGGCTCCGTGCAGCCTGAGCAGACCAAGTTCTCCGCGTTGCACGCCGCGTTTTGGACGGGTGGCACCTTCCTCTATGTGCCACCGCGTGTGGAGGTCGCGCTGCCACTGTTGTCCTACACGTGGATCGATTCCGAAGGGGCCGGAATCTTTCCGCATACCGTCATCGTGGCGGGCGAGGGGAGCAAGGTCACGGTCATCGACGGCTTCGGCTCGATCACCGGAGAGTATCAGGCGTTTGCTGATCCGATCGTCGAGCTGGTCTTGCATGAAGGAGCACAGGTTCGCTACGTGACGATGCAGGACTGGGGCCGCAACGTATGGGAGGTCGGGATCATCCGCTCTTCCCTGGCACGTGATGCAACTCTGAACAGCCTCTTCGTGGGACTAGGCGGCAACGTCGTCAAGGCCGACGTTGAGTCGGTCCTGCGCGGGCCTGGGGCCAGTTCCGAGATGCTCGGGCTTGTCTTCGGTGACGGACGACAGCACTACGACATTCAGACCATGCAGGAGCACGCCGCCCCGCACACCACGAGCGACCTGTTGTACAAGAACGCGGTCAAGGACCGAGCGACGAGCGTATTCATCGGCATGATCCGGGTGCATCCCGGCGCACAGAAGACCAATGCGTTTCAATCAAACCGCAACCTGATTCTGTCCGACGGCGCGAAGGCGATCTCAGATCCGAAATTGGAGATCATGGCGAACGACCTGCGCTGCACCCACGGATCGGCGACGAGCCAGCTGAACGAAGAGCACCTGTTCTATCTGATGAGCCGGGGGCTCACCCGCGCCCAGGCCGTGCATATGGTAGTGGAGGGATTCTTCGCTGAACTGTTTGACCGCGTGCCGCTAGAACGGGTCGGCGCGCAGTTGCACGCGGCTGTCGCGGCGAAGATGAAAGATTGATGGCAGAGTACGTGAAGATCGCCTCGGTGAATGAGGTTCCGCCGGGGGAAGGGAAAGCAGTGAACGTCGACGGCCGGCGGATTGCGGTCTTCAATGTGAGCGGCACGTTCTATGCCATTGACGATACGTGCACCCATGAAGAGGCGTCGCTGGCAGAGGGGGCATTGTACGGCGACATCGTGGCTTGTCCCAAGCACGGTTCGCGCTTTCACCTCCCGACGGGCCGCGTGCTCTCGCTGCCCGCAGTGATTCCAGTAAACACCTATCCAGTGAAAGTGGAAGACGGCCAAGTGTGGCTACTGCCAGAGCCCCAGAAGGGCCACGGCATGCCACACAAGGTTTAATCAGGTGGCGACCACAAGTGTTGACCGCGAAGCGGGCCGGCGGCGCACAGAGGCCGAGCTGCAGCGAGGCCGGGAGAATTTTGCACGTTGCGTGAAGGTAGCGGTGTAGGGGGCGAGGTGCGGACATGATCCCAAGAAATGTGAAGGACGATTTCCCAATCCTCAGGCAGAAGATGCACGGGAAATCGCTCATCTACCTCGACAGTGCCGCGACCTCTCAAAAGCCCCAGGGCGTGATCGATGCGCTCGTCCGCTACTATCAGGAATACAACGCCAATGTCCATCGCGGCATCTACCACATCGCTGAAGAAGCCACGCGGCGATACGAGGCATCGCGCGGGAAGGTCGCAGGACTGATCAACGCGAGACGTCCTGAGGAGATCATCTTCACGCGGAGCACCACCGAGGCGATCAACTTGGTGGCCTACGCCTGGGGACGCGCCAACATGAACGAGGGCGACGAAATCCTCGCTACGGAGATGGAGCACCACAGCAACCTCGTGCCGTGGCAGATGCTCGCCGCCGAGCGGGGCGCGAAGCTCAAGTTCGTTCCCTTTGATGGGCAGGGACTCCTCGATCTCGATGTGTACGAGCGCCTGCTGAACGAGCGCACCAAACTCGTGGCTTTGACGCATCAATCGAACGTGTTGGGAACGATCAATCCGGTGAAGGACATGACCCGCAAAGCGCACGCGGTCGGCGCCAAGGTGCTGGTTGACGGGGCGCAGAGCGCGCCGCACATGCCGGTGAATGTTCAGGACCTGGATGTGGATTTCTTCGCGCTGTCGGCGCACAAGATGTGCGGCCCGACTGGGGCCGGGGCGATCTGGGCGCGCTACGAGATCCTTGACGCCATGCCGCCGTTCCACGGGGGCGGCGAGATGATCATGCTGGTTCAGCTGGATAAGTCGACCTACAAAGAGCCGCCGCACAAGTTCGAGGCAGGGACCCCCAACATTGCCGACTGCATCGTGTGGAGCGACGCGATCGACTACCTTCAGGACATCGGTCTGGACGCCATCCGGGCCCATGAGAAGCAGTTGACGGCGTACGCGATCTCCCAATTGAGCGAGATCCCAGGCATCAAAATCCTCGGTCCACGCGATCTCGAGCGGCGCGGCGGGGTCGTATCATTCCATCTCGATGTCGCACACCCTCACGACGTGGCCCAGGTGCTCGACCAAGAAGGCATCGCGGTCCGCGCTGGCCATCACTGCGCGCAGCCTCTCCACCGCCGGCTGGGCATCTCGGCGTCCACTCGCGCGAGTTTCTACCTCTATAACAACGAAGACGACGTGGACGCACTCGTTCGGGGCCTCCACGTAGTACACCGCATGTTCTCACCGCGCACCGCCCCGGTCACCTGATCATGGCGCTAGACGATCTGTACCGCGAAGTAATCCTCGATCACTATTCTCGTCCCCGCAACAAGGGGACGATGGATGACGCCGACATCAAGGTCGAGGGCGCGAATCCGCTTTGCGGCGATGAACTGTCGATTCACGTCAAGCTCGCGCAAGGAAAAATCAGCGACGTAAAGTTCGTGGGCCGAGGCTGTTCGATCAGCCAGGCTTCAGCTTCGATGATGACGGAGCAGATCAAAGGCAAGACGCTGAGCGAGGCAAAGGCGCTCATAGGCCAATTCAAATCGATGATGCACGGTCACCCCGCGAGCGAAGAGGAACTCGGCGACCTCATGGCCTTGCAGGGGGTGCGCAAGTTTCCCGTGCGCATCAAATGCGCAACCCTCTCGTGGGTGGCGTTGGAGCAGGGCGTCGACGAGTTCCAGGACTCACACAAGAAGGTCGTGGCGAAAGCCAGCACCGAAGTCGAGTAATACCCCGTTTCAGGAGGTCCCCCTATTCCATGAGCCAGCTTGACCAGTGGCGCGAGCTTGCACAGCAGTTACGCGTGGACAGCATCCGTGCGACAACCGAGGCGGGTTCCGGCCATCCGACATCGTCGATGTCTGCCGCCGACCTTATGGCGGTGCTTCTGAGCCGCCTGCGCTACGATTTCAAGAATCCGAAGAACCCTAGCAACGACCGCCTGATCTTCTCGAAAGGTCACGCCTCACCGCTCCTCTACGCCATGCTCAGAGCCGCGGGTGTCGTCTCGGCGGAAGAGCTCATGACGCTCCGCAAATTCGGCAGCCGGCTGGAAGGCCACCCCGTCCCAAAGGTGCCCGGCGTGGAAGTGGCCACCGGCTCGCTGGGGCAGGGGTTGCCGATCGGAGTCGGCGTCGCCATTGCCGGCAAGTATCTCGACAAGATTCCCTACCGCGTGTGGGTGCTGTCCGGCGACAGCGAGATGGCCGAAGGTTCGGTTTGGGAGGCGATCGAGCATGCGGCCTTCTACAAGCTCGGCAATCTCATCTGCATTCTCGATGTCAACCGCCTAGGCCAGCGTGGGCCGACGATGTGGCAGTGGAACACGAAAGTGTTCGCCGCCCGCGCGCAAGCGTTTGGATGGCGCACGATTGAGATCGACGGCCATGATCTCGAGCAGATCGAGCGCGCATATGTCGACGCCGAGTCTTATGTCTCGAGTGACGTGCCGACGATGATCATCGCCAAAACTGTGAAGGGCAAGGGCGCGTCGGAAGTCGAGAACAAAGACGGCTGGCACGGAAAGGCGTTGTCCAAGGAGCAGGCCAAGAAGGCAATCGAGGAGCTCGGTGGAGTTCGTAACGTCACTATTCAAGTGCAGAAACCCGATGGGGGACCGGCTCCTGCTCGGCCGATGGCAAAGCCGCTGCAGCTTCCTACTTATAAGAAGGGTGAATCAGTGGCGACAAGGCGCGCGTACGGCGACGCGCTCAAAGCCCTCGGCGCGTCGCGTCCGGACGTCGTGGCGCTCGACGGGGAAGTGAACAACTCCACCTACGCTGAGGAGTTCGCGAAAGCCTATCCGGAGCGCTACTTCGAGATGTATATCGCCGAGCAGCAACTGGTGGCAGCATCGGTCGGGCTGCAGGTCCGGGGCTGGGTGCCGTTTGCCTCGACCTTCGCGGCATTTTTCACCCGGGCGTACGATTTCATCCGCATGGGCGCGATCTCCCGCGCCAACATTAAGCTCTGCGGCTCGCACGCCGGCGTGTCCATCGGTCAGGACGGGCCGTCGCAGATGGGACTGGAGGACCTGGCCATGATGCGGTCGCTGGGCGGCAGCACGGTGCTGTACCCATGTGACGCGAATCAAACCTCACATCTGATGGCGGAGATGACCGACCGGCCGGGGATCGTCTACATCAGGACCACTCGGGAAAAGACGCCGGTCATCTATTCGGCCGAGGAGCGGTTCGCGATCGGCGGCAGCATGAGCCACGGCCGTGCGGACGGAAATGATGTCGCGATCGTGGCGGCCGGCATCACGGTCCACGAGGCTCTGAAGGCGCAGGAGACGCTTTCCTCTGAAGGGATCGCAGTGCGTGTCATCGATGCGTATTCTGTCAAACCAATCGACGTGAAGACGCTCCGCCAGGCGACAACGGAGACGGGCGCACTGGTCGTGGTTGAAGATCACTGGCCCGAGGGTGGGCTCGGTGAAGCGGTCTTGAGCGCGCTGGCCGGCACAGAGCCGTTTCCGAAAGTGATACATCTCGCGGTCCGCGAGATGCCGGGATCGGGTACGCCGGAAGAACTCCTGGACGCTGCCGGTATCAGCGCGCGGCGCATCGCAGAGGCCGTGCGGACACTCGTGTCCGGGAAGAGTCCTACGCGGGTCGGCGGCCGTTAGCGCAAAAGACGAAGGGTCAAGGGAATGTACTGTCCCTTGACCCTTGTCCTTCGACCTTTGATCCTCTGAGTTACATCGACCCAGCCTTCAGCAACCCGATGCGGTTGCCCTCCGGGTCGGCGAACATGGCCAGCTTCACGGGCGTTGTGGCCCCGGGAACCTCGCTTGGCGGCATCAACGTTTTTCCGCCGAGCCGCTCGGCGGTGCGGAGATACTCGTCGAGGTCCTCGACCTCGACATAAAACGTGATGCCCCCCGCACCCTGCTGCGCAGTGGCGATGCCCCCGTTGATCCCCTTCCCGCCGGTGTCGACGATGCCGTATTGCGTGGGGTTATTGGCATCGACTTTCCAGTCGAACAGATCGGCGTAGAACTTCTGAAGGCGCTTGCCGTCCTTGCCGGTCACTTCCCAGTGCGTCACAGGCTTACCCATCTCGACTACCTCCTTGGTTTGTTTTGTGCCATTACATTTTGCGCGGTTCTTTGTTGGGGTCGGGTCCGGGATCGCGTCCCGTGGCAGCGATTGCGAGCCGGTTCAGATAGAGGTCCCAGCCCTCCATGTGTTTCGCGCGCGCTTCCTCCGGAAGATCTCGATGCTCGAGCGTGACGATCGTCCCGTTGCCGTCGCGCTTCAAAGTGATCTCGACGGTGCTCGAGCCCGGCGGGACGGCCCCGCTGCCTTCCCAGCCCCAAGTAAAGACGACGCGCTGGTTAGGAACGAGCTCCACAAACTTCCCTTGCACGGTATCCCGAGTGTTGAAAACCACCCGGTAGATGCCGCCCGGGCGGGGGTCCAGATCCGCTTGAGATCCCTTCCAGCGTACCATTTTGGACGGATCGGTGAGGAATGAGAAGATCGTTTCGGGCCTAGCCATCACTCGAATCTCTCGCTTAAGTGCGCTGCGCTGTTCGACTGTCATCTTTGGGCTCTCCCCCTCCTAGTCGTTTTTCTGGTCTTGCGGCGGTCTTCGGCTTCTGCCTCGATCTTGAGCCGCTGCAGGCTCTGATCCCAAAAAGCCTCTAGGAATCGTCTTACCTCGGTGACCGTCTCCGGCCGGGCCCGATACAGCCGGCGTGTCCCATGGCGTCGCGCGCTCACTAGGCCGGCCTCCTTCAGCACACGCAGGTGTTGCGAAATCGCAGGGCGCGTGACCTTGAAGTGTGCGGCGATCTCGCCGGCTGGGAGCTCCCGGCCCCACACCAGGCGCAGGATCGCCCTCCGGCGCGGTTCGGCGATGGCTTTAATGGCAGCTTCCATGCACTATATTTAAGCATGAACTTACGTAAGTGTCAACTAACTCTCCGACGCACGGCCAAGCGTGGAGGGCAGTACCAGGTTTGACGCGCCGTTCCTGGAATCTATATGATGGAAGTGCGATGCGCCATCGCGTAGGATCGAAGCCGGAGGCCGTTGATGTCCACTGAGCCCAAGTACGTCCCCCGCAGTCAGGTATTGCCGCTCGACAAAGCGCTCGAAATCATCGACTCACTCCCCGGCGGGGGCATTATCCTCACGAAGGTCGAGGAGGTCTTGAACTGGGGGCGGGCTTCCTCGGTGTGGCCCCTAACGTTCGGCCTCGCCTGCTGCGCCATCGAGATGATGCAGGCGTTCGCCACGCGCTTCGACATGGACCGCATGGGCATCATTCCGCGCGCGACCCCGCGCCAAGCGGACTGCATCATCGTCGCCGGACGCGCAACGATCAAGATTGCGCCGATCGTGCGCCGGCTCTGGGAACAGATGCCCGAGCCCAAGTATGTGATCTCGATGGGGTCGTGCGCGACTTGCGGCGGCCCGTTCTATTACGACAACTACTCCATCCTCAAAGGGATCGACCAGGTGATCCCCGTTGACGTCTACGTGCCCGGCTGTCCACCGAGGCCGGAAGCGCTCATCGAAGGCTTTCTGAAGCTGCAGGATAAGATCAAGAAAGAACCGTTCCTGCGCCGCCGCATCACGAACGCCGCGGCTCAGACGTAACCGCATGGCGCTTCGTACCGAAGAACTCCTGCTCAACATGGGTCCGCAGCACCCGAGCACACACGGGGTGCTGCGCTTGGTGGTCACCCTCGACGGCGAGAACGTCATCGACGTGCAGCCCGACATCGGGTACCTGCACTCCTCGGTCGAGCGGATGATGGAGTACCGCACCTACCTCCAGAACATCGCCCTGGTGGACCGTGGGATGGACTACCTGTCGGCGATGGCAAACGAAGAGGTCTGGTGTCTTGCGACCGAGCGCCTGGCGAAGGTCGAGGTTCCCGAGCGCGCCCGCTACATCCGGACTATCATGCTGGAACTGCAGCGGATCAGCAGCCATCTCATCTGGCTCGGCACCTTCGGCATCGATCTCGGCGCGGTCACGGCGTTTCTCTGGGCGATGCGTGAACGCGAACGCATCATGGACCTCTTTGAGAGTGCCACCGGCGGCCGTCTGCACCACGTGTACTTCCGCATCGGAGGCGTCTACGAAGATCTGCCCGATGGCTGGACGGAGCGATGCGCTGAGTTCTGCGAGTACTTCCTTGAGCGGCTGCCGGAGTACGACGAGCTGCTGACCGGGAACCCGATCTTCCTCGCGCGGACTCAAGGCATCGGCATCCTGTCGCAAGACAAAGCGGTCGCGATGGGCGCATCGGGCCCGGTGGCGCGCGCGTCAGGAATCGCCTATGACGTGCGGAAGGCACATCCGTACGAAGTCTACGACCGCGTGCAGTTCGACATCCCGGTGCGCCAGGAAGGTGACTGCTTCGCGCGTTATCTCGTGCGGATGGAGGAGATGCGGCAGAGCGTCCGCATCATCCGTCAGTGTCTGGAGGCTCTGCCCGCGGGGGAGATCCGCTCCAAGGTCGCCGTGACGTTGAAAGTGCCCAAGGGTGAGGTGTACGCGCGCACGGAGTCGCCGCGTGGCGACCTCGGCATCTATCTGGTCGGGGATGGCTCTGACCGGCCCTATCGCGTCAAGATCCGCGCGCCCGCGTTCAGCAACCTCTATGCGCTGACCGAGATGATGCGCGGGTGGAAAGTTGCCGACGTCATCGCCATTCTGGGCAGCATTGATATCGTTCTGTCAGACGTGGACCGATAGCAAATGAGCATGCAGATGCAGCCGAACGGGAAGAAATCCCTCGCCGAGCAGGTGTGGCAGGGAGCGTGGGGTCTCTACCTCGGATTACGGGCCACGCTGCGCACCATGTTCGAGCGGAAGGTCACGGTCAGCTACCCGCTGCAGAAGGTCAACGTCTCGCCGCGCTGGCATGGGCTGCTGGCCCTGCCGATCGATCAAGAGACAGATAACGATAAGTGCATCATCTGTTTTCAGTGTGAGCGTGTGTGCCCCGATCGGTGCATTCACATCGAAGCGACCGGGAAAGCCAAGGACCGCCTGCTGACGCGGTTTGACATCGAGATGGACAAATGCTGCTACTGCGGACTGTGTGTGGAGGTTTGTCCCACCGAGGCAATCGTCTTTGTCCCGCACTACGAAGCAAGCACATACAATCGCGCCAACCTGCTCTACGATCTCGAAGACCTCCACCGGGCCGCGCCAAAAGAACCGATTGCAACTGGGATCGTGAAGGTAAGGAAACCTAGATGAGTTGGGCACTCGCAGATAAGCTAAAGGCCCGTTTTCCTGAGATTGAACTCTTTCCTCGTCCCGGCCAGCCATCTCACGCGCCGGAAGAGCAGAAGCCCCAAGAAGCGCCACCGGCTGCACCGGCAACACCAGCCGCGCCGGCGCCGCGGCGTCCGGCGCACGAGGCGCCGCCTTCGTATCTGGTTCCGGGCGGCGTTGTGCCGAGAGAAAAACTCCTCGAGATCGCTCGCGTTGTCGCCACGGATGCCGGGTTCGAGCTCCCATATCTGTCCTTCGTGTCGGCGGTGGATCGGCCCGAGGCGGGTGAGTTTGAAGTCGTTTACCACTGCTACTCCCATCAGTCGCTCGAGGAGCTGATGTTGAAGGTCCGTATCCCGCGCGACACGCCGACGGTGCCGTCGGTGACGTCGATCTGGGATGGCGCAAACTGGCACGAGCGCGAAGCGTACGATCTCTTCGGGATCATCTTCGAAGGCCACCCCAACCTGCGCCGCATCATGATGACCGACGACTGGATCGGTCACCCTCTCCGCAAGGACTACGTCTACCAAGACCCCACCTGGCTGGTCGAGGTCGCCAAACGCCGCAAGGATGAGATAGAAGGGCTCGGCCTAGGCGAGAGAGCCTAAGCTCTTTAATTTCCCTTTACAATCGATCCATAGCGTGAAATCGATGGCACAGACGATCCTCGTCGCCGAGGATGATGTCAAAATCGTTAACCTTCTGCGCCTCTACCTGGAGCGTGAAGGGTTCAAGGTGGTCACCGCTGGCGATGGACGTTCCGCACTCGAGATGGCGGAGCAGGGAACTCCTGCGCTCGTCATACTCGACCTTATGCTGCCGCAGATGGACGGCATCGAAGTGTGCCGGCGCCTGCGAGCGAACTCCGACATCCCCATTCTCATGTTGACGGCACGGGTCGACGAGGTAGACAAGCTGGTGGGACTCTCAATGGGCGCGGATGATTACGTGACCAAGCCCTTTAGCCCCAGGGAGGTCGTCGCGCGGGTGAAGACCATCCTTCGACGCACCACGCGTGAGCCCCGACAGAAGGTCTTGCAGCGCGGCGAACTGATGATGGATCTCGACCGGCACCGCGTCGAAGCCGCCGGCCGAGAGGTCCAGCTCACTCCGTTTGAGTTCAGGCTCCTGCAGGTACTTCTGCAATCACCTGAGCGCGTCTTCACTCGTGACGCGCTACTCAACTATATCTATGCCAACCACGAGGCTGCGGTGGTGGATCGTACGATCGACGTGCACGTCGGCAAGGTGCGCGAGAAACTGGGCGACGATCCGGCCAATCCCCGGTACATCGCGACGGTGCGTGGGCTGGGATACAAACTACTCTGATGCGACGCAGCCTGTTGTGGAAACTACTCGGAATCAACCTCCTCGTCATTGGGGTGGCGGTCATTGTCGCCGCGGTCACGATCGGCCAGTTTGCTGATGCGATTTTCATGAGGCTGATGAAGGAGTTCAATCTTCAGACAGACGTGATCCATGGTCTCTTCACGCAAACGCTGCTGCGGTCATTGGTCCTGGCGAGCCTCATCGCCGGGGGTGTCGGCCTGCTGCTCAGCGTGTTCCTGTTCCGGCGGGTCGTCGACCCGGTGCGGGAGATGGAAGCGATGGCGGCGAGAATTGCGGCGGGAGACTACGGGGCGCGGGTGAGCGCGCGTTCGGACGACGAACTGGGGGCGCTCGCCGACTCGCTGAACCGGATGGCGGAATCCCTCGCGACCCTGGAGCGGCTGCGCAAAGATCTGGTGGCGAACGTAGCCCACGAGCTGCGTACGCCGCTCACCAATCTCCGGGGATATCTAGAGGCGATTCGCGAGGGAGTAGCGCCGGCGTCGACCGAGACCATCGGTTCGCTTCATGAGGACGTCATGCGGCTGGTGCGGCTCGTAGACGCACTTCACGCCCTGACGCTGCTGGATGCCCGGCTGCCGAGACTGCAGTTGGAAGACGTGGACCTGAGAACGTTGTTGGACCGGGTTGTGGATCGATACCGCGCGCAGTTTGTCGCCCGAGAGATCGCTGTTGAGAAGCAGTTGACGGCGACCGGACGGGTCCGTGCCGATCGCGACCTGATCTCTCAGGCTGCGCAGAACCTGCTCGATAACGCGCTGAAGTACACGCCGGAAGGCGGGCAGGTCGCCGTGGCCACGAGCTCCGCAAATGGGGTGATTCGTATCGCCGTGAGCAACACCGGCGGGGGAATCGCGCGCGAGGATCTTCCGTTCATCTTTGAGCGCTTCTTTCGAGGCGAAAAATCGAGATCCCGGGAGTCCGGAGGGGCCGGCATCGGGCTGGCGATTGTGAAGGAAGTCGCCGGTGTCCACGGGGGACAGGTGGGCGCCGACAGCGCGGACGGGCTGACCACAGTGTGGTTCACCGTGCCCACGCGGGCTTCATGATTTCTTAACACTCCGTTTGTTGCTTATTTACTCGAAGCGGCCAGAGTGGCTTGGGAGGAGAATCCTACATGAGACGCAGATGGATATGGTGGCTGATCGCGGTCGCCCTCCTTGTGGGCGTCCCGGTGGCCTGGTATCTTGGCTCCCCCTTGTTCATCAACCGGACCGTTACCGAGGCGTTCCCGATGACAGCGAAGGCCACGCTACCGGAGGGCATGACCAGGGAGCAAGCGGAAACCGAGCTGATGGAGGCCAGCAAGCAGACGTCAGCAGCGAGCGAAGCGATGCCGCCGACTGCGACTGCAACGCTCGCGAAGGGCGAGTTTACTGATGCAGATGGGTTTCACAAAGGATCAGGTACGGCGCTGGTAGCGCGCGTCGGCGCGGACCGGGTGCTCCGGCTTGAGGATTTCCGCGTGACCAACGGTCCCGATCTCTACGTCTACCTCGCGGCCCACCCGCAGCCGAGATCCAGGGCAGAGGTTGATCAAGCGTTTGTCAATCTCGGCCGGTTGAAAGGCAATATCGGAGCGCAGAACTATTCGATACCCAGTAGCGTCCGGCTGGATGCGCATCAATCAGTCGTGATTTACTGCCGGAGGTTTCACGTTGTGTTCTCGACGGCGACGCTTCGGCCGAGCCCGTGAGATGGGGTGAGTAAATGGGACCAGATCCGAAGTTCGTTGAGGAGATGACGCGGCGGCAGTTGCTGCGACGCACCGCGTTGCTGGCCGGCGGCGCGGTGGCGGGGCCGACGATTGCGAGGCTTTTCCGTGCAGCCGGGGGAGGCACCCTGGTGTACGCGCAGGGGCTGTTCGAGCGCGTCAAGGGGCTCCCGCCCGAGGTCACGTCCAACAAAGATTTCTACGTTGTCAGCAAGAACCCGCCGGGATTTGATCCGGTCGTCAATGTGGACCGCTGGAACCTCGAGATCGCCGGCCTGGTGAGCCGCCCTGCCAAGTTGACCTATGACAGCATCCGCGGGCTGCCGTCGATCGAGCGGTATCACACCCTGGAGTGCATCAGCAACGAGGTCGGCGGGGACTTGATCAGCAATGCGAAGTGGCGGGGAGTTCCCCTACGCGACGTCTTGCGCCAGGCCGGGGATGTATCCTCCAAGACGGTGCGTGTGGCCTTTCGGTGCGCGGACGGATACAGCGAGGCGATTCCGCTGGCCGATGCCATGCATCCCGACACGCTTCTGGTCTATGAGATGAACGGCGAGCGGCTGCCGAATTCTCACGGCTTTCCGGTGCGACTGCTGGTGCCGGGTCTTTTCGGTATGAAGAATCCCAAGTGGATTACGAAGATTGAGGCCGTCGACCACAACTTCCTCGGGTACTGGGAACGCTCCGGATGGAGTGACAAGGCGGTTGTGCAGACGATGTCCAAATTCACCACGCCGCGGGGCGGGGTGACCGTGCGTCCGGGCGATACGGTCGAACTGGGCGGCGTCGCCTATGCCGCTGACCGCGGCGTCCGCACCATCGAATTCTCCCCCGATGACGGGAAGACGTGGCAGCCCGCCGAGCTCAAGTCGCCGCTCGGAAAGCACACCTGGATGCTCTGGGCGGCCACGTGGAAGCCCCCGACAGCCGGAAGATATGGCCTGCGGGTGCGGGCGACCGACGGTCTGGGCATGCGGCAGACGTCGGTGGAAACTGCGACGCTGCCCAACGGGGCGACCGGTCACCACCGGCTCGTCGTCCAGGTCAGAGCCTAATTCACGATTCCTTTACCGGGCCTTTCTTCGCCGTTCATACCTCTGGTCTACGCTGGCTCCACCGAAGCGGCGCCACCGTTTCGAGATGGAAACTGCGGAGGTGTGAGGGATGAGGGTTGGTATGGCACTCATGCTGGTGGTCGTTCTGGCAGCCGCTGGGAACGCCGCGATGATGATGCACCGCGTGAAGCTCCAGCCGACGCCGCTGGCGAAGAACGCGGGGCTTGGAGGCGCGACCGGATTTGCGGACGTGGACGTGGACAAGGGCACGGTCAAGATTACCGTGCAACTCGCGGCAGGCACCCATCTGCCGATGGGGTCAGTGTTGGAGGGCTGGGTCGTGGACGCAGGACGGAAGGGCGGCCCCGGCATGTCGCACGCGTCTGAGAAGGATCAGAAGTACGGCGCCGCGTTTGGCAACGAAGAGTTTGCAACATTGTCGCGCGACATTCCCTACGCGCTGAGCACTGGAATACTCAGATCACGCGGCGGGAGTATGCGCACGTACGTTGGGAGCTTCAAAATTGACAACACCCTTGGCCCTTACAACGCGGTCGTGATTACAGTCGAGTCCGATGGCAATAAGGGCGCGTACGATCCGCGGCCCGGTACCCCTGTGCTGGTTGGAGAAATCGCAAAGTAGTATCTGTCAGTCATTGCGAGGAACGTAAGCGACGAAGCAATCTCATTCCTCAAACGGGATGAGGTTGCTTCGGCGCTTTCGGCGCCTCGCAATGCCTGCGACGACGTACGCTATACTGAGACGTAGAATGTCCCCTTCGCGCGCAGGGTTCATCTCCGGGTTGGCTGCCGGGATCCTCTCTACGACTGCGGTCTACCTCGGTTGGTTCACAGGCGGGCTCCCCGTGGTCGCGATCGCGCTATGGGAACGTCAACAGCGGCTCATCCCCCTGGAATTGTTCTCCTTCCTGATCGTCCGGCTGAAGTTCGCCGCCAAGCCGTTGGCATTTTGGGGCATGATGGCTGGCCTGGTGATCCTGCAGGGACTTCTCGGATGGCTGGTAGTCCGCTGGGCTTCGCGTCCGCTGGTCCGTGGGATCTTGGCCTGGGCATTGTTCATCCTGGTGACAGGCCTACCGGGAGTGGGCCCCGCTTCCGCGCAGCTGAGCGATCGCGCTGCGGCGGAAGGTGCTGTCGCAGCGCCCTGGGCCGTCCCCCTCGCAATCGCGCTGTACGGCCTCCTGTTTGCCATCCCGTTCAGTGTCCTGATCTGGCTCCTCAGCCGTCGCAGCGTACCTCCGCGCACCACCGGCGGGATGACTCGACGCGAGGTGCTTTCCCGTGGGCTGGTCCTGGTCATCGCGGCAGCCGCTGGTACGTCAGTGGCGCGATTCATCACCGGTACCCTCGCGAAGGTCAGCGCTGCGGCGCAGAGTGCATTTGCGAAGGTTACAGGCCTGCCTCCAGAGATCACCCCGAACGAGCAGTTTTACGTCGTAAGCAAGAATCCACCGGGGTTCGATCCCGTTGTGGACGCGAACAAATGGTCGCTGCAGGTCGACGGCCTCGTCGGTCGCCCACTGCGGTTCACTTACGCCGACATCAAGGCGATGCCGTCTGTGGAACAGGTCCAAACCCTTGAGTGCATCAGCAACGAAGTCGGCGGCGATCTCATCAGCAACGCGCACTGGCGCGGGGTACGAATGCGCGAGGTGCTGATGAGGGCGGGTGGGCCGAGCCCAAAGGGGGTGAAGGTCGCGTTTCGATGCGCCGACGGCTATACAGAATCCATTCCTATCGGCGACGCGATGAACCCGACCACGCTGCTTGCCTACGAGATGAACGGTGAAACGCTGCCAACCGCCCACGGCTTCCCGCTGCGTCTGCTCATCCCTGGCCTTTTCGGCATGAAGAACCCGAAGTGGATTACCCGTATCGAGGTCGTGGACTACGACTTTCAGGGCTACTGGGAAGCGGCCGGCTGGAGCGATGAAGCGGTCGTGAAGACCATGTCCAAGTTTGTGACGACCTCCCGCTTCTATCCGCCAGGCGAGATCGGGCTGGGGGGCGTCGCCTATGGTGGCGACCGAGGCGTGATCGGTGTGGAATACAGCACGGATGACGGGAAGACGTGGCAGAAAGGCGAAGTGAAGCCGGCGCTCGGCCCCTTCACCTGGGTCCTCTGGGCGGCAGTGTGGACGCCGTCCCAACCCGGCGAGTACGCATTAAAGGTGCGGGCCAGAGACGGCGTCGGCATCATGCAGATAGCAAAAGCGACGCGGACACTGCCAGATGGTGCGTCCGGATACCACACCCTCCGCGTCCGCGTCCGCAAGTGAAATACTTCTCACTCCAGCAGGCCATCCGGATGCTTCCCGAAGTCGAGCCGGTGCTTCTGAGCTTACGCGACCTGCAGACGCGCGCGCTGCAGACCAAGGAGCGCGTCGACCTACTCTGGCAACGCCTCGAGGCCGGAGAACGGGTCCTCGACGAGATCGCCTCGGTGCAGTCTCGGCTGGATGCGGATGTGGCGGAGATGCGCTCGCTCGTGGAACGGCTTGAAACGTTGGGCGTGATCTTGCGTGATGTGGGGATGGGTCTCATCGACTTCCCCGCGATCGTCGTTGAGACAGAGTTCTACCTGTGCTGGAGGCTTGGGGAGGACAGTATCCAATTCTGGCACGGCGTGGACGAGGGCATCGGGGGACGCAAGCCGCTGTGGACGATGCCCGGTGGGCGCCCAAATTACGCTTGAGCACGAAGAGGGGGACTCATGCCTGATGTCTACGATGTCGTGATCATTGGGGGAGGTCCGGGCGGGTACGTCGGCGCGATCCGCGCGGCCCAACTGGGCTTAAAGGTCGCGCTCGTCGAGCGGGACAAGGTCGGGGGGACCTGTCTGCACGTGGGATGCATCCCGACCAAAGCCATGCTGCACACCGCAGAAGTGCTCGAGCATGTGAAGGACGGCCGCGACCTCGGCATCGTCGCCGAAAGCGTGTCCATCGACCTCGCCGCGGTGCACAAGCGCAAGGCCCGCGTGGTCGATCAACTGCACAAAGGCGTCCAGTTCCTCATGCGCAAGAACAAGATCGACGTCTTCCATGGGGAAGGCCGATTTCTCACCCCCCAGAAGATCAACGTCGCCCTGCAGGATGGATCGGAGACCGCGCTCCAGGCGAAGCATACCGTGATCGCCACCGGCTCTGTCCCTCGCAGCGTCCCGGGCATTGCCTTCGACAACCGGCGCATCATCGACAGCACCGGCGCGCTGGCGCTCACCGAGGTCCCGAAGTCCATCGCCATTCTGGGCGCGGGGCCGGTCGGCGTGGAGTTCGCGAGCCTGTTTCGTGCGTTCGGCAGCGAGGTCACGATCGTCGAGCTGCTGCCGACACTCGTGCCACTCGAAGATGAAGAGATCGGGCAGACACTTGAGAAATCGTTCGCCCGTCGCGGGATCAAAGTCCACACGAATGCGACCGCGAAGAAGGCCGAGGTCAGCAATGACCGCGTGCGGATCACGATTGCAAAAGGGGCGGAGGCGAGCACGCTCGAGGCCGACTACCTGCTCGTCGCTGTGGGCCGCGCTCCCCTTACGGAGGGATTAACCCTGGACGAAGCGGGGGTTGCGCTCGAGAAAGGCGCCGTAAAAGTAAACGCGGAGCTGCGGACCTCCGCGGACCACATCTACGCGATCGGAGACGTCATCACCGGGCAGGCGCCGTACCGGCTCGCCCATGTGGCCAGTGATGAGGCGATCGCAGCCGTCGAGATGATCGCAGGCACCCACGTTCACGCGATCAAATATGAGACGGTGCCCAGGCCGACCTTCTCCATTCCACAGGTGGCGAGCGTGGGATTGAGCGAGCGACAGGCAAAAGAGCAGGGCCACGAGATCAAAGTTGGCCGGTTCAGCTTTCAGGCCAACAGCAAAGCGTCGATTGACGGCGCGCGCGAGGGAATGGTCAAAATCGTGATCGACGCAAAGATCGGTGAACTGCTCGGCGTGCACATGATCGGTCCCGCCGTCACAGAACTGCTGGCCGAGGGTGTCGCGGTGAAATACCTCGAAGGCACGGTAGAGGAGCTTGGCTCCGCGGTACATTCTCATCCGACGCTTGCGGAGGCCCTGAAAGAGGCCGCCCTCGATGCCATGGGCCGAGTCGTACACGCCTAACACGGGAATGCGAGTAGGGGAGGCGATAACGCGATGAGCGCGATGGAGGCGAAAGCCCGGGTGACGCCGGCTCGGCACAAGACGCTGGGGCTGTCTGACCAGGACGTCCTCGACATGTACTACTACATCGCGCTGGCGCGCGCGCTAGACGACCGGATGTGGGTGTTGCAACGTGCGGGGAAGGCAATGTTTGTCATCTCCGGCCCAGGCCACGAGGGGTGTCAGATTGGAGCGATGTGGCCGATGGATAAGAAGCATGACTGGTTCGTGCCGTTCTATCGCTCCATCGCGGCGTGTCTGGTCAAGGGGATGACGCCGCGCGATATTCTGCTCGGTCTGTTCGCGCGCGCGGAGGATCCCAGTAGCGGCGGCCGGCAGATGCCCGGTCACTACGGTCATCCCGGCGTGAAGATCCTGTCCACCAGCAGTCCGGTCGGCACGCAGTTCCCGCATGCGGCGGGGATCGCCTACGCCTCGAAGATCCGGAAGACCGGCGAGGTGACCATGACGGCCATCGGCGAGGGCGGCACCAGCCAGGGTGACGTCCACGAGGCGATGAACTGGGCGGGGATTTACAAGCTTCCCATCATTTTTGTCGTCGAGAATAACATGTACGCGATTTCGGTCCCGCTGCACAAGCAGGTCGCTGGCGGCAACGTGGCTGCGCGCGCGGCCGGGTACGGTTTTCCCGGCGTGGCCACCGATGGCAGCGACGTGCTGGAGTGCTACCGTGTCTCAAAAGAAGCGTACGACCGTGCAAAGCGTGGGGATGGGCCGACGCTGCTCGAATTTCGCGTCCCCCGTCTGGGATCACACAGCAGCGATGATCAACAAGAACGGTACCGCAGCAAAGACGAGATCGACGCCGACCGGCGCCGCGACCCGTTGCAGACGTTCCGCATCTACCTGGAGGGCGTCGGGCTGATGGACGAGGGGAAACTCAAAGAGATCGCCGGGCGCGTTAAACGCGAGATCGATGAGGCCACCGACTATGCGGACCGGTCGCCGCTCCCCGAACCCGAGAGCGGCGTGCGGCACCTGTTCCATGACGAGTAGGAGGATCGGTTGATGGCGGAACTGCGATACATCGACGCGATCAACCAGGCCCACCACGAGGAGTTCGCTCGTGACGAGCGCGTCGTCGTGATGGGCGAGGATGTCGGCCGCAAAGGTGGGGTGTTCGGCGCGACGATGGGGCTGTTCGACAAGTTCGGCGAAGACCGCGTCATCGACACCCCACTCGCCGAGTCATCGATCGCCGGCATCGCCATCGGTATGGCGGCGAACGGCCTGCTGCCCATTGCCGAGTTCCAGTTCGCCGACTTTATCCACCCCGCATTCAACCAGATCGTGAGCGAGGCGGCGCGGATGCGTTACCGTTCCAATAACGCGTTTGGCTGTCCCGTGGTGTTTCGCACGCCATATGGCGGATCCCACGGAACCGCGCTGTATCACTCTCAGAGTATCGAGACGTACTATGCACACGTGCCGGGACTCAAGGTCGTGACTCCCTCCACTCCGTACGATGCCAAGGGGCTGCTGAAGGCGGCGATCCGTGATCCTGACCCCGTCATGTACCTGGAGCACAAGCGGATGTACCGTCTCATCAAAGGCGAGGTGCCCGACGGGGACTACGTGGTGCCGATCGGACCGGCAGTGGTACGGCGGGAGGGTCGTGACCTGTCCATCTTCGCCTATGGATGGATGCTGCACGAATCGCTCCAGGCCGCAGAGATGGTGGCCAAAGAAGGGATCAAAGCGGAGGTCGTGGACCTGCGCACGCTTGCGCCGCTGGACAAGGACACGATCCTGAAGTCCGTGGCCAAGACGAACCGTGCGTTGATCGTCTACGAGGACAATCGGTTTGTCGGCTATGGGGCGGAGGTGGCGGCGACGATCGCCGAGGAAGCCTTCAGCGACCTCGATGCGCCGGTCATGCGCCTCGCCGGTCCCGATGTGCCGGGTATTCCATTCTCAAAACCACTTGAGGAATGGTTTTACATTACGAAAGACAAGATAGCGGAATCGATCCGAAAGCTCGCGGCGTACTGACCCGATAGACTTCAGGAGTAAACTATGCCGACTGAAGTAAAGATGCCGCAGTTAGGAGAGAGTACGTACGAGGGCACGATTGGGAAGTGGCTCAAGCAACCGGGTGACAAGATCGAGCGGTTCGAGCCACTGGTCGAGATTATCACCGACAAAGTGAACGTCGAAATGCCCGCCCCGTTCGGCGGCACGCTCACGAAGGTGCTCATCACCGAAGGGACCACCGTGACGGTCGGCACACCGATCGCGGTCATGGAGACAACCGACGCCGCACCTTCCGGCGACGGTGAGAAGCAACCGGCGGTTCCCGAGGCTCAGGTGCAAAAAACTGAGGCCCCCGCTCCTGCCGCCACTGTCGGGGCCAAAGAAGAGGCCAAAGAAGAGGGAGCGCGTTTGTCCCCAGTGGTGCGCAAACTCGCTGAAGAGCGCGGTGTGCCGCTCAGTGAGGTCGCGCAGATCCAGGGGTCTGGGGCAGGCGGACGCGTGACGAAAGAAGATGTGCTCAAACACCTCGAGACCCGTCGCAGCGCGCCCACGGCCGCTCCGGCCGGCCGCTCCGCTGCACCGGGGCCCGCGATGCCCGCTCCCACTCCGGCCACCGGTGATCAGCTCGTCAAGCTCACGCCGCTGCGCCGCTCGATCGCTCAGAGAATGGCGCAGTCCAAACGGGAGATCCCACACGCATACGGCGTGATCGAGGTCGACATGACCATGCTCGTGCGCTGGCGAGAGTTGCACAAAGAGCAATGGCGCGCTCGCGAAGGCGTTAATATCACCTACACGGCGTTTTTCGTGAAGGCAGCAGTCGAAGCCCTGAAGGCGTTTCCGATGGTGAATTCGACCTGGAGCGAGGACGGGATCATTTTCCGCAAGGCGATCAACATGGGCCTGGGGGTGGCCGTCGAGGACGGCCTGATTGTCGCCGTCATCAAACAGGCCGATCAGAAAAGTCTTGTGGGAATCGCGCGAGAGCTCGACGCGTTGGGGAAGAAAGCGCGCGATGGGAAGCTCACGCTCGAGGACGTGCAGGGCGGGACCTTCACGATCACCAACCCCGGCGTCTTCGGATCCATCTGGTCCATGCCGATCATCCTTCCAGGGCAGGCCGCGATCCTGGCGACAGACGCGATCGTGAAGCGTCCGGTGGTGCGCGACGAGGGCATCGCGATACGCGACATCATGCACCTCGGTTTGTCCTTTGACCACCGGATCTTTGACGGCGCCGTGGCAGACCAGTTTCTCATGCGTATCCGGGAAAAACTAGAGAAATTCCCAGGCGGGGATGCCGCCTTGGCGGACTTCTAAAAGGGTTCAGGGATCAGATCATATGAGTGAAGAGATCCAGCGTCGACCACAGTGGCTGAAGGCGAGGCTCCCCGGTGGGCCTAACTACAAGGAGCTCGTCGGCATCATGCGGACGCAGGCCCTGCACACGGTTTGCGAGGAGGCCCGCTGTCCGAACATCGGCGACTGCTGGGAGCGCCGGACTGCGACATTCCTGGTTCTCGGGAACCTTTGCACCCGCAACTGCGGGTACTGCGCGATTGCCCACGGGCTGCCCACCGAACTGGATCTGGAAGAGCCTGAACGGGTCGCGCGCGCAGTCCAGGCGATGGGGCTCCGGCACGCCGTGATTACCTCGGTGAATCGAGATGACCTCAAAGACGGAGGCGCCGGCATCTACGCCGCGCTGATCCGCAAAATCCACGGTTATACCCCGGAATGCACCGTCGAAGTGCTGATCCCCGACTTCAAGGGCACTGCCGAGGCGCTGCTCACGGTGCTGGAAGCCTTTCCTGAAATCCTCA
Organism: Armatimonadota bacterium; assembly: GCA_020028455.1. GTDB lineage: Bacteria > Sysuimicrobiota > Sysuimicrobiia > Sysuimicrobiales > Kaftiobacteriaceae > JACPRY01. The sequence continues at coordinate 22,852 of JAHZOA010000009.1, forward strand.
GCCACAATATCGAGAGTGTTCCGCGCGTGTTCAAGGTCGTCCGCCATGGCGGAGACTACCGGCGATCGTTAGATCTCCTCCGGCGGGCGAAGGAGTGGGGGTACACGTCGTTCACGAAGAGCGGCATTATCCTTGGAATGGGCGAAACCTGGGACGAGCTCCAGGGGACGATGGACGATCTCCGCACCGTAGATTGTGACATCCTCACCCTTGGGCAGTACTTGCGACCGGGACCTGACTATCATCCGATCGATCGGTACTACACTCCCGAGGAGTTCAATGCGTTGAAGGAGATTGGTCTCGCTAAGGGGTTCAAGTACGTCGAATCCGGTCCGCTCGTTAGGTCGTCGTACCACGCGGACGAGCAGGCCCAGGCCGTCCGAGCCATCCGCGCGCGCGTTGGCGGCGTCGTGGGCGCCGCCTGACTCTCCGCCGACGATTCAAATCACTCCACCTGTACGTTCAGGACGCCAGTTGCTCTGATTCTGCTGACCGATTGACCCGGCCCGCGACATACTGTGCGGGTGTCCCATCTCATCCTCAAGCAGCTCGCCGACGACCTCGCGCAAGCAGTCTACCGGCTCACCTGGAAATTCATGCAGAGCGATCCCGCGCTGGCTCAACGGATGAGGAACGCGGCGATCACCGTGGGTGTCTTGCTGGCGACCCAGCCCCCTCCCACCGCTTCTCGTTCCTCGGTGCGCCGCGCAATATTTGGAGCGATCGTCGTCCTCGGTGAACTGGCGTACTGCATGCAATTTGCACGGCGGGCGGGACTAATCGGAGATACCGATCTGAAACGCGTCTTCACGCTCAAGGAGGATCTCATCCAGCACTTGGACGTATACCTGACGGAACCGTCACCTATTGCTCCCGGCAGCGCATCTCATTAGGGAAGGAGTTGTCTCAGACCAGCAGCGAAGACGAGCAAGCCAAGTCTTCCAAACACCGGAGGGACACCCGTGCCTCGTGAAGTCGTCAAGACCGACGACGCGCCTCAAGTCCTCGGCCCGTACTCGCAGGCGATCAAGGCCAATGGCTTTGTATTCCTGTCGGGCCAGACCGCGCTTCACCCAGGGACAGGTCAAATGGTGGGGCAGGACATCAAGACGCAGACCAAGCGGGTCATGGACAACCTGAACGCGGTGCTGGAGGCCGCCGGTTCATCTCTTGAGAAGGTCGTAAAGTGCTCCGTCTTCCTCAAGGACATGAACGACTTCGGTCCGATGAACGAGGAGTACGGTAGCTACTTCAAAGAGCTGCCCCCGGCCCGAACGACGGTGCAGATCGCCAAGTTGCCTCGGGATGCGCTGATCGAAGTTGATATGATTGCGATGCTTTGAGTTATAATCAGCATGTTTTCGGTTGATGCGGGGTGGTCTAATGGAAAGACGCCGGACTTTGACTCCGGAAACTCCAGGTTCGAGCCCTGGCCCCGCAGCCACTCTAGAACGGGCTTATGATTCACGACGAGTTCCGTCTTTAACGCTTGGTCCTCCACCCATCACGTAGCGATTCATCCACTCGAGCAACGCCTCGTTTTGGGCGCGCCTGAACATCGGCTTACCGCGTATCGAGCCGGCATGCGAGCTGGCCGGCAGGCGCAGCATCTCGACCACGCAGCCGCTGGCCTTCAGCACGGCGTAAAACTGCTCTGATTGCTCCGCCGGACATCTGTAGTCAGCCTCACCCTGGATTAGTAATGTCGGCGTCGTGCAGCGGTGCGCATAAGTGATCGGCGAGCAACGCCGGTAGACCTCGGGAATCTCGTGGGGTAGACCACCCATCTCCTCGACCGCGAACCACGGGCCAATGTCGCTGACCCCGTAAAAGCTGACCCAGTTGGTGACCGGGTTCTCCGGAACAGCGGCTTTGAAGCGATTGGTCTGCCCGACGATCCAGCAGGTCAAGTTGCCGCCGCCCGATAGCCCGCAGACGCCCAGCCGGTCGGGATCGGCGATGCCGCCCTTGACCGATGCGTCGACGCCGGCCATGAGGTCTCCATAGTCGAGGTTGCCCCAGTCGCCGATGATCTTGGTGGCAAAGGTATCGCCGTAGCCGGTCGAGCCACGCTGGTTTACGAGCAGGACCGCATAGCCTGCTCCTACCAGCATCTGAAAGTCAAACGAGAAGATGTGACCGAAGCCGGAGTGCGGCCCCCCGTGAATGTAAAGGATCGTTGGGTGCGGCTTCGCGCCGGTCGCGGGCTGCATGATCCATCCCTCGACCGGGACCCTGTCCCTTCCCTCGAACTGGAGGCGCTCAAGGGTGGGACGCTGCCACTCGGCCGTTGCCTCGGCGTTGAGCCGCGTGACCCGGCGCTCCTCCGAGCCATCCAGGCTAGCGACGTAGAGATCCAACGGGCTGTCGAGCGAGCTGGCTGCGAACAGTAGGCGCCTTCCACGCAGGTCGAGTGGGAAGCACGTGCGCTCGCCGTCCAAGACCGCCTCCCAGTCATCCGGACCTTCCAGTGCGACCCGGTAGACCTGAAGAGTACCGCCGTCCTGGACCTGCACGTAGGCCGACCTGCCGTCCTCATCCGGCAGCACGCGCGGCAGCTGGTGCACCGTCGTCGCGAAGTCGGGCTGCAGCCCACCGCCGACGTGGAGCCTCAGATCTGGCGTGCGGCACTCCGGTGCGCCGCCTGAGCGGTCGATCACCCACAGATCGTTCTTCGAGCCAATCGGCCGGCCGTAAGGCTGGCCGCAGAAAACGACCCGGCTGTCAGACAGCCAGGTCGCCGAAAGTGCATAGCCCCAGTCGCCCGTCAGGTCCCGGACTTCGCCGTTCAGGTCGACGCGCCTCAGCCGCGGGAGGTAGACACGAAAGCTATCCGGCAACATCATGGCCGTGAACAGGATCTCGCGGCCGTCGGGCGACCAGAGCGGGTTGGTGTGGTTGCTGGCGTTGTCGGTCAGCCGTCGGGCCTCGCCGCCTGCCGCCGCGACGACAAAGATATCCTGCACCGCGGCGTCTTGATCGTTTGGCTCGTCGAAGCGGTAGACGTGGCGAGTCACACGAAACGGCTTCGATCGGTCTGGCGGATCGCTGGGACCGGCCGTGAAGGCCAGCCATTGGCCATCAGGCGACCAGACTGGGCCGCCGCCGACGCCCCGAGGCAGATAGGTCAGCCGGCGCGCTTCGCCTCCATTCGCCATGATGACATAGAGCTGCGGTTTCTCGTCCCGCGTCGAGATGAAGGCGATTTGACGACCGTCCGGTGAGAAACGTGGATTGAAATCACGCGCCAGCCCGGTGGTGAGCTGGCGCTCGGCTCCGCTTTCCAGCGCGAGCAGCCACAGCGTGACGCGTTCCTCCTCGCCGTCGTTGGCTATGTGCGAGACGGCATATACCACTAATGCTCCGTCGGGTGAGAGTTGCGCTCCCTGGATGAACCTGAGGCGGAATAGATCGTCGGGCCGCACGGGACGCATAACCTCTCTTTTCAGTGACGCGGCCAACAGCTCCTTGACTACGGCTCTAGGGATGGGATTCTGAGGAAGGCATGAAACTCGGGCAGACCCTATACGTTTCCAATCGACGCGCCTGGCGCTCGTGGCTGTCCAGGCACCACAAGAATGCGACAGAAATTTGGCTCATCTCCTTCAAGAAGCACACGAAGAAACCATCGATTCCATACAACGATGCAGTCGAGGAGGCCCTCGCCTACGGGTGGATCGACAGCATTGTGAAATCAATTGACCAGCATTCCTACGCCCAGCGATTTACTCCTCGCAAGCCCGGCTCGAACTGGTCAGAAATGAATAAGGAGCGAGTGCGACGGCTTATTAGAGAAGGAAAGATGACCCGCGCCGGACTCGCGGTGTTGAAAGACGTGCCAAAGGCTAAGAGTAGGGCATCGCGAAGCAGAGACGTGATCCCGTCCGACATTCTCAAACGTCTACGTGAGGACAAGCAGACCTGGCAGAACTTCCAGCGGTTTCCTTCCTCTTATAAGCGGATCCGTGTCGGCTGGATCCATGCCGCGCGCAGGCGGCCGGCAGAATTCGAGAAGCGCCTGCGGTACTTTTTGAAGATGACGGCTCAAAACAAACGGTTTGGGATGGTGCAGTAGTACAAACGGAACATACCGGAGGGTCACAATGCTGACCGTCAAGGCTTTGTTACTGGATCATCTGGAGCAAACCTACAAGAAGGAAGGTTGGTATCCACCGCTCGAGATGGCCGTGAAAGGGCTTACGGCCGAGCAGGCCGCATGGAAGCCGTCGCCGGAGCGGCATTCCATCTGGCAGATCGTCCGCCACGTCATCCACTGGAAGCGCGGCGTCCTACAGTCGTGGGCCGGCGATCCACCGGATTACGAGGTGATGACGCGCGACGACTGGCCAGAGGCGAGCATCGACCAGGCCGCCTGGGACAGCGACGTGCGGGCGCTTAATGAGCTTTACGACGAATTCCACCGCAGGCTGGAGTCCGCCGCCGACGAGGACATGCAGGGATCGCTCAAGGCGTATCAGCAATCACCGCGGCCGGCCCAGATTGCAAAGCGCCTTTCGGCTGTGTTTGCTCACGACGCGTACCACGCCGGCCAGATTCAATACGTGCGGGCGCTGCAGGGCATACCCGCCGCCGAGTAATGGATCGGAGAGACGCGAGCGATGCGGCTAAAGAAAGCACTGACAATTCCCCTCAGTATCCGAAAGAAGCGGCGGTGGAAGAAGGAGATTCCGTCATCGTCGAGGTCACGCCGGAGCGCGTTGCGTCATGGGGAATCGACTGAATTCACTGCTTCGCCCGCAAGAGCTGCTCAGGCAGAGGTCCCGACCGAGTTGCAGTGGTGTCAACGCAGTGCGAACGGAACTGGCGGTTGCTTGGTCGGGAATCAAGTAGGGAGCTCGCTGTTCTCTCACGACTGATCGCCTATGTGGACCGAAATTGAGTTCGGCCTCGTATTCGTTGTGCGCGCGGCAGCGGAGCTCGATGTTGTCCACCGTGGGCGGGCCACCCGTAGCATAGGGCGTAACATGATGGAACTCGAGGAAGCCCTGGTCAGTGCAGCGGCGGCCGTTGCGGCCCACGAAGGCGCAGCGGCCGCCATCGCGGAGCCAGACCGCGCGCTTTACCTCGGCCGGGATATGTCTCGAGCCAGGGCTGGCTCCACAGCTCTCTCGCGGGCGGTCCGCAGCGGCGAGCTTCTTCTTGGCGAGGTCCTCAAGGAGGGCCGTCAGTGCCCGATCAATGATCGCTGCCGGATCTCCGTCTGGGATTTGGTGCCTCAAAAGATCTTGTGCGAGCCGTAGCTTCTTGTATGTTTCGGTACTCGCCGTGAACTGCACCCTATAGCGTTCGGGCGACAGCGGTGCAATAACGGCGGGACGGCTTTGTGAAGGCGTGAAAGCTGAAGATGGCAGGCCTAGAAGCTCAACTCTTTGGTCGTCACCAGTCTGCGAAGGATCTGCCACCCGTTGGCCTGGTGGCGGAGCAGCGGCTTGGTTTGCTATCGGGAGCTTCCGGATGGACGATGGGACGAGCGGCTGAGGGTGCAGGTGTGCCAGGAGTTCCTCAACTTGTCGCTTGCTCTTGTGCCGGGCCGCGTCCAAGACTTCCCGGTGGTTGTCTGGAGTAAGGTGTCCAACAAGAAGACAAACCGTCGTCAGGTTCATCGAACCTTGTTCGAGCATCTCAAGAATGACCGGGAACTTCCGGATTATCCGGGCGGCTTCGATGCGCCCGTAGGCGGCGTGCTCGGAGAGGTGGAGCTCCTGCGTGCAATATGTGAACAGCGAGGAATAGCCTTCGGCCAGGTAGAGGCGTCGCTCGTCAAGCTCCGCAAGGTGAGCAATGAGAGACGCTGTCGCCTCGCGTTCGCGGTCGGCTAGCCGCTTCACGCGCGCGAGCAACTCTTGGTTGGAGAGTTGAACCACAGCGGAGAGAATTTTCGGATTCATAGACCACTTATATCATGGCCGTTTTTGAACGCTTAGGGACGCTCAGATTCGAAGTTGGGCACCCCGCCCTTCGCCGGCGCGTTCTCTTGTTACGCAAAGCGACGGTCAGCGATTCCAGTGCGCGTAGGGGCCATCTACTAACGACGCATTGTCGAACTTCGAAATCTCCTTCGAATCTTGTCAAGTGTTTTGTTGCGCCAAGCCTGACGCAGACAAGTCAAATTGGAATGACCTTCGTTGATACTCCCGAACTCGGTCCGGACCGAGTCAAGCGGGAAGGGGCCATAGGCACTTGAAGCTGGCGCCGTACGCCTTTTCACATTGGCCACCCACTACCCGGGTAAATACTTCAGGAAAGCCTTGGGAGGTGGCGCAATGAGCAAAGTCTTCTCGCTATTGATCGTCCTGGTTGTTTTGATTGGTCTCTTGCCGCAGCCAGTGCACGCAGCCACCACAGTTTCCGTGCCGGCTGGCACGCGTGTCGCCCTGCAATTCCGCAGCGGCCTGGATTCCTCCACGGCCAAGGAAGGTCAGCGGGTCAACTTCCGCGTGGCCGCAAATGTCATTGTGAACCGTCTTGTGGTCATTCGGGAAGGCGCTTCGGCCCGTGGCACGATTACCGACGTCACCCCGCCGGGCGTGCTAGGTAAAAGTGCCCGCATCATTATTTCTTTCGTGACCGCGACCGCGGTCGACGGCCGACCGGTCCGCCTTTCATCAATTTACATCACGCCGAACGACGTGCGTGAGGCCAAGGATGTTGCGGGGGCCGCGGGCGCGGCGACAGTAGGGATGATCATTCTGGGTCCCATCGGGCTGGCCGCCGCGGCGCTCGTTCGAGGCGGACACGTCGTCCTTGGGAAGGGTACGGTCGCCGTCGTCGGCACGGTTTCCAGAGTCAGGGTGAGAGTGCGCTAGACTGACGAATCGCCCCGGGACTTTCACACCGCCGGGCATCGCCCCGTGTGGCATTTTGAACGTTGGGAAAGGTCTTCAGAATGCACTGGCGAAGCGCAGGGACATGAAATCACTCGCTGCCATTAGCTTCGCTATTATTGCGCTCCAGACGCCCAGTTGCACCCAGGATCAAGTGGGGCAAATGGGCCGCCTGCAGGCGCTGCTGCAGAGCCAGGATTTTGCCTTGGAGATGGCGACCTCCCTTGACGCGGCATACTA
>JAHZOA010000078.1 GCA_020028455.1 Armatimonadota bacterium
GTCGTCACCGACCACAACGTTCGCGATACGCTGGCGATCACCGATCGCGCCACCATTATCAACGCGGGGCGCATCCTGCTCTCCGGGACACCCGACGAAGTCCTCGTCCACCCCGAGGTGCGGCGCGTGTTTCTGGGGGAGCGCTTCGAACTCTGACGATGGCGATCGGACTGTTAGACCGGTATTTGTGGCGTCAGCTGCGCGGCCTCTTCTTGTTCGGCGTCTCCATCTTCACAGTGCTGCTGATGTTCAATCACCTCTTTCTGCTCGCGCGGCTCGTGTTCCAGCGGGGCGCGCCGCTCGGTACCGCCATTGAGTTGCTGATGTACCGCTTGCCGTATTTCCTCGCATTCAGTTTCCCGATGGCCACGCTGCTGGCGGTGCTGATGCGTCGTGGCGGCAGGACTTCTGGTTAGTGCCCTCACCCTAGTGTTCAACGAGGGAGTCGTGCCCCCGGCGGAGGACCGGTACCGGATCGCGTTTGCGGGGCTGCTGGAACAGCCGACACCCGTCGAACAGCAGCAGATTCTCTTTCGCGAACAGCAAGAGGAGGTGGAATCTGTCTACTATATCCGCCGCTTCCGCACCGAGGCCGGCCGCATGGAAGGCGTTGTCGTGAACCAGTTTGAGGGTGGGCGGTTGCAGCGCATCATAGAGGCGCCGGAGGCCAGTTATCTCGACGGCGCATGGATCTTTCGGAACGGCAAGATGTACTTGTTCACGGGATCCACGACGGTCACAACGACGTTTGAGCGGCTGCGAGTGGGACTGCGGCGCACGCCGAAAGAGATCGGCATTCCTCAAAGAGAGCCGTCCGAGATGACCATCCGCGAGCTCCGCACGTATGTCGCTGTGTTGCGGAGAAGCGGAGAAAACGTCGCTCGCTATTCGGTGGAACTGCAGTCCAAGATTGCATTCCCACTCTCGGCAATGCTCTTCTCGCTGCTGGCCGTGCCGCTCGGTCTCCGTCCGCACCGATCCGGTACGTCGATCGGGTTCGGGCTCACGATCGTTGTTCTCTTGGTGTACTACCTCATGATCTCGGTGACGCTGACGTTGGGTCAGGGGGGGCGGCTGCATCCGATCGCCGCCGCATGGCTCCCGAATCTGGTCCTCGCCACAGGTGGAATCCTTCTCCTCCGCCGCGCCGACAGATGAGGGCCCGGCCGGGCCCAACCGTTTCCTCTCCCCTCACCCACCCCTCTCCCAGAGGGAGAGGGGTGGGTGAGGGGGGGAAAGTGAACCGGATTCCTGAATCGGCCACCCTTGCCCTATTGCTCACCGGCGCATTTGTCCTCTTCGCATTCGGTCTTGGTGACAGCACGCTGTGGGATCAGGACGAGGCCCGTTACACACAGATCGCGAGAGAAATTCTCGAGACTGGCGACTTCATCACCATGCACCACAACAGCGCTGCCTGGTTTGTCCATCCTCCGCTGTGGATGTGGCTGGTCGCGCTCACCGGATGGGTCTTCGGGTTCTCCGAATTCACCGCTCGCATCTGGTCGGCCGTCTTCGGCGTCCTCGGCGTGTACGCGACCTACCTCCTCGGCCGCCTGCTGTTCACGGCGCGCGCTGCGCTGCTCGGCTCGATCGTGTTGATGACCACCCTGCAGTATTTCGTGCAGTCGCGCTTGGCGGTCTTCGACACCCCGTTGATCGCGTTCATGCTCCTGGCCACCTACGCCTTTCTCCGCGGTGTGCGTGAGCGGGGGCGGGACTTGATCCTGTGGGCCGCAGCCTGGGCTGGGCTCGGAACCCTGACCAAGGGTCCGATCGCTTTGATCCTGCCAAGTCTCGCGTTGTTGACATTCTTTGCGCTGCGGCGGGAGCCCATTCCCTGGCGATGGATCCCCTGGCGCGGAACGATCCTGGTCTATTCAGTGATCGGATTGACTTGGTATGTGCTGGAATGGTGGCGGCACGGTTTCGTCTTCATCTCCACCGTGGTGGGATATTACCTCTTCAACCGGTTCTTTGGGGTGGTCGAGGCGCAGTCCGGTCCGTGGTGGTATTACGCGCCGGTGTTTGGGATCGGAGCGTTTCCCTGGACCGCGTTTCTGGTTGTGATCTTCCCATACCTCGCCAGGCGCTGGCGAGATCATGAGGGAAGTCTCTTCGTGCTGGTCTGGTGCGCCGTGACGGTTGGATTCTACACAGTCGCGGGCACCAAACTCCCCAACTACGTGCTCCCGGTGTACCCGATTGCGGCGCTCGGCATCGGATGGCTGTGGGAGCATGCGCTCGCCGGCGACCCTCGCGCCAGGGCGTACGTGCGCGTGGCATTCCTCGCGACCGCGCTGGCGCTCGCCGTTGGCGTTTGGGAGGTCGTCACCTTCGCCAGGATGCAGTACGCTGAACAGTTCGCATCACTGCAGCGCCATCTGGTGACGTTGGGAGTGGCGTTGATCATCCTGTTTGCTGTTGCGGTGATCTTCTATGTCCTGCGCCAACCGGCGGCTGCATTTGCCGGCATCGCGGCCGTCACCGTGGGCATGGCAGCCGTCATGATCGGCCAGACGTTACCGCTGGTCGAGGCGCACCGGCCGATCAAACAGGTGTCGTCGATCGTCTTGTCCGAGCTCCGGCCCGGCGAGCCGCTCGTCGCGATGGGGATCTCGAGTCAGCAGACCTTGTTGTATTACACAAACCACAGGTTGATGTGGGTCGACAGCCCATTCGAGTTGCTCACTGCGGCCTGCTATCAGCGGCGCGCGTTGATCGTGACTCGACCCGGGATGGTCGAGAAATGGAACGAGCATCTCCGCTTGTACGGCGCCGTCCTGAAGGTTGAGAAAATTGCGGAGGTCGGCGACCTGCTGGTCGTGCGCAAAGACAGCGACACGCCCTGCCGGCAGCCGCTGATTGGACGATGAGGTTGAAGGAGAGCCGCGAGGCGGAGGGGCGGAGCCTCTCCCCGACTGAAACTGATACGGGGACCCCTCAGGCTCCGCCCCTCCGCCTGCGGCTCTAAGATAGGGACGTGGATAAGAGGCAGAATAGCCACGCGCCGAGGCTCTCTGTAATCGTGCCGACGTACAACGAGCGTGAATCGCTGCCGGGGCTGATCCGACGCCTCTCACAACTCCGGGACATCCCGCTTGAGGTCGTTGTGGTGGACGATGCGTCGCCGGACGGAACAGGAACGCTGGCAGAGAGCCTCGCGCAACAGCACGCGCTGCCGGTCCAAGTTCTCCACCGTTCAAACAAGCGAGGGCTCGCGACTGCCGTGATTGACGGGGCGTCGGTGGCGCGTGGGGAGATCCTCACGGTCATGGACGCCGATCTCTCGCATCCGCCTGAGGCGCTTCCGGCGCTGCTGTCGGCGATCGACGCGGGCGCGGAGATCGCCATTGCATCGAGATATGTTGCGGGGGGCGGCATCCGCGGGTGGCCCCCGTTGCGGCGGTTGATCAGCCGGTCGGCGACGCTGCTGGCACGGTGGATGCTGGGGCTCAACGTGCGCGACCCACTGTCGGGATTTTTTGCGGTGCGCCGCGAGCTGCTCACCGATTCGCAATACCTCGGGGTAGGATATAAACTGCTATTGGAGGTACTCGCGGCCCATCGAGGCCGGCGCATCGTGGAAATTCCGTATGAATTCGTCGATCGCCGGCTCGGCCAGAGTAAACTCTCGACTGGAGAGATCTGGTCGTTTCTGAAGCTGCTGCTGTATTTGAAACGCGGTCGCTGAACATCTAGCCTCGCTATGGAACTTGGCGTATTTCTCATCCCGGTCCTGATCGTCTTGAGCGGCGCGATCGCGCTCGTGGGCAATGCTGTGGGCCGCAACATCGGCCGGCAGCGTCTCACGCTGTTTGGCCTGCGTCCGCGCTACACCGCGCAGCTCATCACCGTCCTCACGGGGATGCTGATCACGATCACGACCCTTATGGTCGTCCTCCTTGTCTCACGGGAGGCGAGGGTGGCCTTGTTCAGACTGAACGAGGTGTTGCGCGAAACGGCCAGGCTGGAGCAGGAAATCAAACGGCAGCAGGATCGACTCAAGCAACTGGCGTTAGGTGACATCGCGTATCTGAATAATCAGGAAGTCGTCCGCGAGGTAATCGACGGGCGACAGCCGGCCGCGGTTGTCAGGGAACGCGTTGAGGCCCTCGTGGATCGCGCCGAGGATCTGGCACGCGCGAACGGTATCGGGACCGATGGAAACGGTCAGACGATTATCCTCACCCCTCCCAGGGTCACCTGGGATGTCATCACCTCCCTGGTCGATCAACGCGATGTCGAGACGGTCCTGCGGCTGGTGACGAACCAGAACACGCTGCGTGGCGAACCGCTCGAAGTGTTTGTCCAACTCTTCGACAACGCGCTCGTGTTCAGATCGGGAGGCGTGCTCGCCAGCGCCACCGTTGATGGCCGCCAGTCCCGCGCAGACATCGAGCAGGCCCTGCTTCGCTTAGCAGACCAAGCCGCGCAGCGCGCGCGCGGGAAGGTCTTGCCTGCGCCGGGGAGTATCGTCACATCGCCACCGAGCACGATCGTGGACATCGACGAACACCGGCGCGCCACCGCGCGCATCCTGCAGGCGCGCGGTCACGTGCTCGTTCGAGTCGTCGCCCCGCGCGACGTATTCACCGTGGGTCCACTGTTAATCTCGTACCGGTTCAGGTAACAGGTATCAGGAAACAGCTAACAGGAAACAGTTAGCAGATAGTAGATAACTGGAATCCAGAGAACTCCGTTCCTGCTTCCTGCTTCCGCAGTTTACGCTTCCAGGAACAACCTTTCTCACGTAGAAATAGGGTCGCAAGGTGTGGGAATAGGGAAGCCGGTGTGAGTCCGGCGCGGTCGCGCCGCTGTAACCGGTGAGCCACTCCTCAGAAGACGCCACTGGGCATGCGCCCGGGAAGGCAAGAGGAGCGGCGACGAACCGGAAGCCAGAAGACCTGCCCCGCCTAATCGCCACACGCCTTCGCGGCAAGAGGAGGTGGGCGGGATGATCTATCCGCTGTCCAGGCGCGGGTTCCGCGCGTGGACGTTTTTGTTTCTTGGGGTGATGGCGCTGGTAAGCGCGCCGGCGAAGACATCTTTGGCGCAGGAACCGCCGACGTTCGAACTCCCTGAAGTCACAGTCCCCGGTCGGCGTCCGCAGCCGGTGACGAGTTCGCCGGCGTCTGTCAGCGTGCTGACGCGTGAGGACCTCGAGCGCCTCGGCGTGCTCACGATCGGGGAGGCGCTGGCATATGTGACCGATGTGCACATCCGCCAGCAGGGTGGGCTCGGTGCGCTGAGCCTGCCCAGCATACGCGGCGCTGCGCCGAACCAAGTCCTGGTGCTCATTGACGGTGTGCCCGTGAACGGACCGATGACGGGCGTCTTCGATCTCAGCACCGTCAGCGTCGCGCAGGTTCGCAGAGTGGAAATTCTCAAGGGCCCCTTCTCCGCGCTGTATGGAAGCGAAGGTCTCGGCGGGGTCATCAACATCGTCACCGTTGAGGGCGGCAGCGAGCTCGCAGCTCGCGCGGGATCCCACGGCACGACCTCCGTCGCCGGACGCTGGACTTCCTCGAACGCCGCGGTTACCATCGGCGCCGACCGGTTCGCCTCGTCTGGGTTTCGACCAAACAGTGACGTGGCATCGATGACGATCTCAGGACGCCTGTCGTGGCAGCACGGGAACAACTCGCAGGTCACGCTGTTGGTGAATCACCTCCGCAGCGAGCTGGGTGTGCCCGGGCCAACCGCGTTTCCCTCCCCACAGGCGCGCCAAGAAGAGGTGCGCACAATTCTCTCCGGCCGTTGGGCGCGCGATGATCCAGGAGGCCAGTGGATCGTTCACGGTTTCTATTGGACTGGTGGGTTCCGCTTCACCGACCCGGCGTTTGCTGTTGACAGCAGCATCGATTCGCAAGTAGGAGGCGTCGTCGCGCAGCGCGTGTGGCGGCGAAGCGCCGGCCATCTCCAGACGGCCGGATTGGAAGCGAGAAGTCTTGCGCTCCAGCACAACGGCGCCGTGGGGAGGCAGCAGGCGGTCATCGGCGCGCTATTTGTTCAGGACGATCGTCAGATCAGCCCGCGAACCCTCCTATCGATGGGACTGCGGTACGACGTGCATTCGATTTTCGGAACTCACGTGAACCCGCGGCTCGGTGTCGTTTATCTCGCGCGCGATGGGCTGGTGTTTCGCGCAGCCCTGGGTCGCACGGCACGGGGTCCGACGTTCAGCGAACTGTTCTTCACACCGTTTAATAATCCGGGGCTCCGTCCGGAGTCGGCATGGTCGGCCGACGCTTCCGTCGCGTGGCGCCCCCGGCCGGACCTCGAGCTCACAGCGGGTGCGTTCCTGACCGAAGCGACCGACCTCATCCGGCCGGATGCCACCTTCGTGCCGCGGAATGTCGGACGCGCCGGCATTAGCGGCGGATCCCTTGGACTGGCCGGGCAATTGACAACGCGGCTTTCGGGATCGGTGACGGTCAGCGCGGTAAGTGCCATCGACCGCAGCACTGGAGCGCAATTGCTGCGCGTGCCGTGGGTAACGGCATCAGCCGCGCTGCACTACCGGGTTACCGAGCATATCTCGGTGAGCGGACTTGCGCAGATCGTGGGCCCGCGCCCCGACGCGGATCCGGCGACCTTCGCAACGGTGCTGATGCCCGCGTATGCGGTCTTTCATCTTCGCATCACGGGCAGCGCCGGCGCGGGCAGGTGGCAGGTGGGGATCGACAATGTGTTCGAAGCCAACTATGAACCCATTGCCGGCTTTCCGGCGCCGGGGAGGAGTCTCTTCGCTGCGGTTAGTTGGAGATTCTAATCCATGAACAGGCGAAGCAGTTTGCGGCTATTCGCCGGCGTCACTGGCTTGATGCTGGCGTGGGCGTTGATGGTCATGGAACCACACGGCAGACCTCGTGACCAGCTAGAACGCCCGTCTGGCCCCTCAGCAGTCGAGGAAGGTGGGCAGAGCCTGAACATAACCTACCGGGGTCCGAGTTCAAACAAGTCATACGGGCCCTCAAATCGGGAGCCCCCAACGCCGTGGGTCAGGCCTAAAAGCTCCAAACGCCCGCCTGCAAAGCGCACGGCGGACGCGCCCGCGCCCAGCGGGGAGGGAGCCGCATGGAAACAGGTGCCTGTGGTCGCGCCCCCTCAGAGGAACCCGCAACCCTCGCGCGTGCCGCCAGGTTTGCCCGAGGTGGCCGTACCACAGCTCTCCGAAAGCCGTCCCGCTGATGACGCACCGCCCGTGGCGGCGCCCGCGGAGACCAGTGGACCCGCATCGCCTCCGCCATCGCCTCCGGTACTGATTCCGCCAGTCCTCCTGACAGAGCCAACGCAGGACGGCGGGGACCAGCAGGTCGCTCTGGAGCGGGGACAGCTGACAACTCAGCTGCGGTTGGAGGCGCGTGAGGGGCGTGTTGTGCTGAGGATTCTCGTTCGCACCGACGGAACCGTCGCGCGCGCCGAGGTCGCCCGCTCTTCGGGTCAGAGCGCGCTCGATCAGGCTGCGGTCCTGGCCGTGTGGTCCTGGCGATTCGATCCCGCGACCAGGAACGGGGTGCCGATTGAGGCATGGGTGTTGATCCCCGTACGGTTTGTCGTCCGCTGATGCGGATCCTGGCAGTCGACCCAGGGCGCGACAAGTGCGGGGTGGTTGTGATGGACGCGAGGACGGTACTCGCCCGTGCCGTCGTGCCTACGCCGCAGCTCTTGGAGCTGATCACTGATTGGTCGAGCCGTTACGGGGTAAAACATATCCTCGTAGGCGACCGGACGGGCTCGAAGGAGATCGTTCAACTCGTTGCGTCCGCGTTGCGAAGTGTCCCGCTGACGTTGGTCGCGGAAACGGGGACGACGCTCCACGCACGGAAGCGATATTTTCGGGATCACCCGCCGCGCGGGTGGCGCCGCTTCGTTCCCGTGACGCTTCAGGTGCCATCGCAGCCCTACGATGATTATGCTGCAGTCCTCCTTGTGGAACGCTTTCTTGAACGAATGTCAACTGACATTAAATAAATTGCTTATCGGCAAACTTACCCAAAACTTTGCCTAAATCTCCCCAGGGGGGGAAGGAATAAGGGGCGGCTCGGCGTATGGGTAGACGGACGAGGGGGCGGTCAGGAGCCGCCAGGAATCACCATCTCCTTTGTCCGCACGTCCATTCACATTCGCAATGCGAAGTCACCAGCTGGCCCGCCATCAAGGCGGTACTGTGACGGAAGAGAGGAGGCTGGTTTCAACAACATCCGGCAGACCGTGATGGTCGGGATCAAGACGAGCTGACGGCGAGTAATCGCGGCAGAAGAGGAAACACGATCACTTGTCTGCCCGCAAATCGCTAACGGCTCGATACCCACTCACTAGAAAGGGGTTACGAGCACATGAGGAAAGTAGCACTTGCCATAGCAGCATCACTCGTGCTCGCGGTCGTCGCCCCTGCCTTTAGCCAGCCGTTCGCGGATGTGCCCACCGATCACTGGGCCTTTGACGCGATTGCCGAGCTGGCCGCGAAGGGAATCGTCGAGGGCTATCCCGACGGGACCTTCAAGGGCGATCGGGCGATGACCCGTTACGAGATGGCTATGGTCGTGGCCAGATTGCTGGCCCGCATCGAGGCCATCAAGATCCCCGCACCGGCTCCGCCGGTGAAAGTTCCGCCGCCGGAAGTCAGCCGTGCGGACATCACCACCCTGCAGCGGCTGATCAACGAGTTTCGCGCTGAGCTGGCCGCGCTGGGCGTACGCGTCACCGCCGTGGAAGAGGAACTGGCAGCGTTGCGGGACCGGTTGGACAACGT
>JAHZOA010000202.1 GCA_020028455.1 Armatimonadota bacterium
GCCCTGCAGAACATCGCGCTGGCCCCGCTAAAAGTGCGGAAGTGGCCGAGGCCCAAAGCTGAACGGATCGCCATGGAAATCCTCGAACGGGTGGGCATTCCTGAAAAAGCGCACAGTTACCCGGCCCAGCTCTCCGGCGGGCAGCAGCAGCGCGTCGCAATCGCGCGGGCGCTGGCGATGCAGCCGAAGGTCATGCTGTTCGATGAGCCGACCTCTGCGCTCGACCCCGAGATGATTCAGGAAGTGCTCGACGTGATGAAGGGTCTGGCGAAGGACACCGGCATGACGATGATTGTCGTCTCCCACGAAATGGGATTTGCCCGCGAGGTCGCCGACCGGATGGTGTTCATGGACGAGGGAGTGGTCATCGAGGAGGGCGAGCCGGAACACTTCTTCACCAATCCCACCCATCCACGGACAAAACTCTTTCTATCGAAGATCCTGCATTAAGAGAAGGCGGGATATCCCCTTATCCCCTTATCCCTCTATCCCGCAGTGCCCGTGTTATAATAGGGCTCGTCATTTTCCGCCGAGTCCTCTCGTCAGACATCCCGGAGACACAAACCGTATTGTTGATTTGACAGGGGCCGGCTGGGTCGCGCGAAGGGTGGGAGAAGACCTCGTTGGATGCTGCAGGTAGTCCGCTAGGCTATGTTGTCCTGGCGGTACTGCTGTTGCTCTCCGCGTTCTTTTCGAGTGCAGAGACTGCGCTGTTCGCCGTGAACCGGTTGCGGATGCGCCGGATGGCCGAAGAGGGCCGCCGGCGGCCAGGGCTCGTTCTTCGTTTGCTCGAGCAGCCCGGCCGGGTGCTCACCGCTCTGCTCGTCGGCAACAACATCGTCAACGTCACGGTCTCCGTCCTGGCGACGGCCATGCTCGTTGCTGTCCTAGGTCCGCAGAGGGGTCCCATCTATGCCATCATCATCATTTCCCTCGTGATCCTGATCATCGGTGAGATCACGCCCAAAACATTTGCCGCGAAATACGCCGACCGTCTGGCGATCCTCGTGTCGCGACCGGTCCATTACTTCACGATCGCATTGACTCCCGTGATCTGGCTGCTGTCCCGCCTGAGCGACCTCCTCGTGCGTCCACTCGGCGGGCGCGTCAACCCCACATCGCCGCTGGTCACAGAAGAGGAGATCCGGCTGCTGGTACAGATGGGCCAGGAAGTGGGCGCCATTCAGGAAGACGAGCGCGCGATGATCCACTCCATCTTCGAGTTCGGGGATACGGTGGCGCGCGAGGTCATGGTTCCGCGGATCGACATGGTCAGCGTCCCGGACACCGCCACGCTGGATGAGATCCTCAGGGTGATCCTCGAGGAAGGCCATTCTCGCCTTCCTGTCTATCACGAGAGCATCGACCGAATCGTCGGCGTGATCTACGTCAAGGATCTACTCAGCCACCTGAAGGACGGCCACAATACGATTCGGGCCCGGGAACTCATGCGACCGGCCTACTTCATTCCGGAAACCAAACGCCTGGACGATCTGTTTCGGGAGATGCGGCGCAAGAAGACCCCGATGGCGATTGTCGTCGACGAGTACGGCGGCACCGCTGGGCTCGTGACCATCGAAGACCTGCTCGAAGAGATCGTGGGCCCGATCCTCGATGAGTACGACGTCGAGGAGAAGCTCGTTGAGGTCGTTAACGATCAGGTCGCCGTGGTCGATGGACGGCTGAGCGTCGAGGAGGTCAACGAGCTGCTTCACCTCGAGCTACCCGTCGGTGAAGTCGATACCATCGGTGGATTTGTATATTCGCTGCTGGGCCGAGCGCCGACGCAGGGTGAGTCGGTCAGCACCGACGGCGTTGATATGCAGGTCGAACGGCTCGATGGTCAGCGGATCGCCCGCGTGAAAATCACGAAGCGCGTCCCATCACAATCAGTTCGGCAGTGACCACGCCGAAGCGCGACACCGCGTCAAATGACAGTCTCATTGCTGCGGCACGCCGGGCCAGACTCAACGCCTACGCTCCATATTCAAAGTTTCGTGTGGGCGCGGCGGTGCTATCTGCTGACGGGCAGGTTTTCACCGGCGCCAATGTCGAGAATGCATCATACGGGTTGTCACACTGCGCCGAGCGTGTCGCGATTCACCAGGCCGTCGCCGCAGGCCACCGCAACCTGCGGACCGTGGCCGTGGTCGCGGATGGGGAGGAGGCCACGATGCCCTGCGGCGCATGCCGCCAGGTAATGGCCGAGTTCGGCATCCGAAAGGTCATTGTGGCAACCCCGAAGGGCCGGACACGGACCCGCACGCTCAAGCAGCTACTCGCAGAACCATTTCTTCCCGAGCGGCTGCTCGGGTTCCCCAAAGGCGGTCGTCGGTCGTAGGTCGTCGGTCGTGGTAGTTCAGTTTCCTCTACGACCTACGACCCACGACCCATGACCGCAGTTAGGGGTTTTCGTTCGGGTTTCGTCGTTCTAGCGGGCCGCCCGAATGTCGGGAAATCTACACTCCTCAACCGTCTGGTCGGCCAGAAGGTCGCCATCACCGCTTCCGTACCTCAGACGACCCGCACAAGGCTGCAAGGCATTATCACGCGTCCCAACGTGCAGATCGTCTTGGTGGATACCCCCGGCGTCCATCATCCCCGTCACCGCCTCGGAGAAAAAATGGTGAGCGACACCAGGCACGCGCTCGCCGATGCCGATGTGGTTCTGTTCATAATGGATGCGTCCGCGGGGGTGACGCGAGAAGATCAGGCCGTGGCTGCTGTTCTGAAGGCTGTCACCAAACCCATCATCGTCGCCATGAACAAAGTGGATCGTCTTGACTCGGCCGCACTCGAAGCAGTAGAAGCGAGTGTCAGGAAAGTCGGGATGTTCGAGAGTGTCATTCCTATCTCGGCGTCTGTCGGCACCAACGTCGACCGGCTCGTCGAGGCGCTGGTGGCACTGCTGCCCGAGGGACCCCAATACTTTCCACCGGAGATGTACACGGATCAGCCCGAGCAGTTTTTGGTGAGAGAGCTCATCCGGGAACAGGCGATTCAGCTCACGCGCGAAGAGCTCCCTCACAGCGTCGCGGTTGACATCGAGGAGTTTGCACCCCGGCCGGGCACAGACTTGACATACATCCGCGCCACAGTTTACGTCGAGCGCGAGTCTCACAAGAAAATGCTGATCGGTCGTGACGGGCGTCTGCTGAAAGAGATCGGGCAGCGCGCGCGCCGGGAGATTGAAGCGCTCCTGGGCCGCCGCGTCTTCCTCGATCTGTGGGTGAAGACATCGAAGGGCTGGCGCG
>JAHZOA010000010.1 GCA_020028455.1 Armatimonadota bacterium
CGCCTGCTTCCACTGCGCCTGCACGGCCTGCGCGATCTTGGTGAAGATCTCGGCGCTCGAGGCCCGCATCGTCAGTTCCGGCAGCGCGTTGAGCCCGAGTTCCCGCAGCCCCTGCTGCAGGTGCTCGCGCGCCCTCACCCGGTCGTTATCCTTGTAGAGGTCGCCGGCCTGCCGGCGGAATTCACCAGTGCCGCTGCTGAGCCCGTGCGGGATGAAGCCGCGCAGCGGGAGCTGCCCACCCTGGAAGATACGCCGGGTGATCGCCTCCCGGTTAATTGCCAGCGAGAACGCCTTGCGGATGTTGACGTTCGTGAACGGCGCAACCTTGTTGTTGAACCTGATGAAGAACGTGCGGGCTTGGGGCCTCACGAGAACCCTTTTTTCCGCGATCAGCCTGCCGGTCAGCTCCGGCGGGGGGAACACTACGTCCAGCTGCCCCGTCTGGAACAGTTGGTAGGCGGTGGCGCGGCTGGCGACCATCGTGAACTCGATCGCGTCCAGCCTCACACGATCTCTGGCCCAGTAATTGGGGTTGCGTTCCAGGACGATCCGCTGCTCGTGCACCCACTGCGTCAGCCGGAAGGGTCCGTTGCTGACGAAGGTCGCGGCTTCGTTCATCCATCTCGGACTCTGCTGCTCGGCTTTCTGGTTGACCGGCATCACTGAAAAGAAGCTCAACAGCTTCAAGAAGAAGGCGGCTGGGGTGTGGAGGCGGATCTCAACTGTAAAGTCGTCGACAGCCCGGACGCCCACCTGCGCCGGATCACTGACCTTGCCGCCATTAAATCCTTCAGCATTGACGAGGAAGAAGAGGTTATCAACCAATGGCGCGCCGAACTTCGGCCCGAGCGCGCGGACGTACGAGTAGACGAAATCCTGCGCAGTGACCGGGTCGCCGTTGGACCACCGCGCATTGCGCCGCAGGAAGAACGTGTATACCTTCCCGTCGCCGCTGACCGTCCAGCGCTCGGCGACGCCTGGGATGACGTTGCCGTTTTGATCGAGACGGGTCAGTCCTTCGAACAACTGCTTGGCGACCGTGCCCGCGGCGCGGTTGTCGATTTTCGCGGGATCGAGCGTCGCGGGCTCGCCGGTTTCCAGATTCATCCGCAAGACTTGCCGGACCGGAGCGCCGAGCGCTGAATCCCGCACCCCGGTTGCGATCAGTACACCAACCAAGAGGATGGTTAAGCTCAGGGCGACCCCGCCGCGCGTGCTCATCTGTTCCTTCCCCCTATTCAACTTTGTTTACATGACGTGTTGTAGTGCATTCTGACCGGGTCTCAACTCTTCCTTTCCTCCGACGGTAAGGGCGCGGTCGCGGCAGCAGGGTACGCTGGACCCAACGGAGGAATGAGATGCTGCATCGTGGTATTCGTGATGTTCGCTCACATCTCGTCCAAGTCTGATGAACTCTCCCGCGCGGCGACCCAGTCATGGCTGTGGCTGGCCGCGCTAGGTGGAGCGATTGCGCTCTTTACGCTTTTGGGTACGTGGCTCGGTTTGCGGGAGCTGGGCAGTGGGTTGCTGCACTACTACCAAACCTGTCGGGGTGTTCTTGAATCACAACAGCAGTTTGTCTCTGCGGTAGTTTCAACCATTTCGCTTGTGGCGTTTGCGTCAACGGGGATCGGGATTCTATCATGCATCGCGGAGATGTGGAGCTCACGGGCGCTGGTGGCCCGCCTTCGCGGAGTCGGCCTTGCTCATGGCCCTGTCCTATCTAGGGTTGCTCTTCGGCTCGGTCTTCAACACCGGGTCACGCGGGTAGAAGACCACTCAGCTTATGCCCTCACCGCAGGCTTCCTTCATCCGCAGATCTTCGTTTCGTCTGGACTCGTAGATCTCTTGGAGGAAGATGAGGTGGAGGCTGTACTTTGCCACGAGTTCTGCCATCTACTTCAGCATGATCCCCTGCGTCGCCTCATCGGGCGAGCCCTTAGGCGAGCGCTGTTCTTCCTCCCCGTAGCGGCGGACCTGTGGGCGCGTCACTTGACGGCCGCGGAGCTGGCCGCCGACGGCCGCGTCGTCGCCGCTCAGGGGCGCGACTCGCTCGCCGGTGCCCTTCTGAAAATCATCGACAGCGAGCCACAGCTTGGCAGTCTTGCTTCCGAGGTGGGGGTCAATTCGATCTTGGACCTCCGCGTGGCTCAGTTGCTGGATCCTCAAGCGCATCTTGCACTTCCTCATGCCAGACGGATGCACGTCGCCGCTTCCACAATCATGGCAGCGCTTGTGCTCGGCGTCATTCCGATACATACGCCCCCGTCGTTTTTGGACATTGTTGCGCACGCCGGGTTGGCCTGCACCTTATAGTTCGCGGCCATCGCTTCTATGGAATTCGCCACATCAAAACCAGGTTCAATATGCTCCGTAGTGTAATTTCCTGAACTGGCGATGGGTACTCACCGGTACGTGCAAACTTTCCGGCTGCATGATCGCGGGCTCAGACGTGTAATGGGCTCCCTTGAGGCCGAGGTCATGGAAGAGATGTGGCGGCAGGGGAGGACTTCCATACGTCGAGTGTGGGAGTCACTTTCGTCCCGCCGGACTCTCTCGTTCAACTCGGTGATGACGATCATGAACCGCCTGGCGGAGAAAGGGATCCTGATTCGCGGCGGGCGCCCGCGTGCCCATTGGTTCCGGCCACGCGAAAGCAGAGACGCATTCTTGACGCGAGTGTCCAAGTCGGTAGCCGAGGGTCTGGTAAAGGATTTCGGAGATTACGCGGTCGCGCAGTTTGTGGCAGCGGTACGAGACGTGGACCCACAAAGGTTAGACGCATTGCGGCGGGCCGTCCGCGACACAAAAACGCGAAGGCGCGTGCGACCGCGGTAGCCATTAGCTGCGCACGACTCGACTCTCCGACAAGGAATAGTATCCTGGAACCACACCCCATGCAGCACGAACATCACAACCAGCACCAGCGTGACAACCAGCACCAGGCCAAACCTGCAGATTCCCCAGCCGACCGGCACGGGGTTCCTTGCCCTTGCGGAGAGCCTGTTTGTCCTGCCAGGCCGCTGAGTTGGGCGTCACAATGTGGGCGTGGTGGCCGCCTATCTGTTCAGCGTCGTCATCACCGTATTGACCGCCGGTGAGACGTTCTTATGAAGCGGCGGCGATGCCCGTCACCTTCGTGCTCTTCAGCCACTGGATGGAGATGCGCTCCCGGCGGCACCTCCGACGCCCTGCAGGCCCTGTTCAACCTGGTGCCGCCGAAAGCCCGCGTCGTCCGCAGCGGACAGGTCGTGGAGGTGGCGACGAGCGAGCTCCAGAGGGGAGATTTGATCGAGCTGCGGTCCGGTGACAAGGTACCGGTCGACGGCGTCGTCCGCGAAGGCGAAACGGCGATTGACGAGGCCTTGGTCACCGGAGAGTCCATTCCTGTGACCGAGCAGCCCGACGATCAGGTCATCGGTGGGACCATCAACCAGGCGGGGGTCGATCCGCTTCACGGCGACGAAAGTCGGCGAAGACACGGCACTGGCGCAGATCGTGACCGCAGCGCATTCCTGAGCGGCGCCTGGAAATGGTGGGTGATCCCACCCGGACTTCTCATTACCACCGCGGTGCTTGGTTTTGCCTTTACAGGATTCGCTCTCGAAGAATTGCTCAATCCGCGTCTACGCCGAGCCGCGTAGACAGCAACAGGCATCTGAGGAGGACACGATGGCTACGAAGGGTTACGCCCGAGTGCAGATCGAGGATGTCGACGGTTTTCAGCACGCAGAAGACGACTATTGGCTCCAACCTATTGTGTTTGGCCAACACCTGTACACATACGTGGCTTCAGTCCCACCCGGCGGCTTTATGCCGCCTCACGGCCACGAGGAAGATCCGTACGAACTGTCGTTCTTCCAGATCGATGGAGAACTCGAAGTGACGCTCGAGGACGACACGTTTACCGCGAGACCAGGCACCGCGCTCCACATTGAACCGGGAGTCTCGCTGGGTGTACAAAACAAGAGCCACGGCACAGCCCGCTTTGTCCTGACGTTCAATCCGCCCCCGAGAACTGGGTCACTCGACCGGATGCGGAAGGCGTTTGTGGAAGCCGGCCGCCGCGTGAAATCGCCGGAAGAGATGCAGGAGATGCTGAGCGGGCGAAAGTAGTCCCATTGTCTCCTACCGGAATACGATTCGTAGCAAACGATCGTCGTTTGGGCGGGGCTGGCCGCGGCCGTCCGTATTGTTGGTGACCAAGTAGATCACACCATCCGGCCCTTGAACGACATCGCGCAGGCGGCCGAGCTCTCGGAAGTACACCTCCTGATTGCTGACGCCTGTGAACTCCGGGCCGGTGAGGATCAATCTCCGCAGGTGCGTCCCCCGCAGCGCGGTCATCAGCAGGTTGCCCCGCCACGGTCCGCGCGATGGAACCAGAATGCCTGATGGCGCCCACGTCTCATTGGCCCCACTATCCGCAATGGGATCGACAAACCGCGGCGCGCCGCCTCGACCCGAAGCCTCCGGCCAGCCGTAGTTCTTGCCGGCTTCGATCACGTTCACTTCATCGCGGCAGCACAAGCCCAGATCGCCGGAGGGGCCGTGTTCTGCTGCATACATCGTTCTCGTGTCTGGATGCCAGGCCAGTCCCTGCGGGTTGCGATGGCCCAGTGAATAGATCGGAGAGCCCGAAAATGGATTGTCATCGGGGATGGTGCCGTCAGGGTTCAACCGTAGAATCTTGCCAGCGAGTGAAGAGCGGTCCTGAGCCCGCGACGGCTGTCGGGCATCGCCTGTCGTGATGTACAGCTTGCCATCCGGCCCGAACTTGAGCCTACCCCCGTCGTGGACGGTCGTGCCGGGAATACCCTCTATGATGACCCTGTCGACTTGCCCGCGGCCCTCGCGATCGACCATCCGCACGACGCGGTTGAGCACCCTGCTGTCGTCCTGGTAGGTGTAATAGAGATAGACGAATCTACTGCGGGAAAAGTCGGGAGCGATCGCAAGCCCTAGGAGTCCGCCCTCTCCTCTATGTGCCACCTGAATCGTGGCCCACGGCTGAGGATCCAACCTGCCGTCGCGGATGACGCGGGTACGCCCCGCACGCTCGGTGAAGAAGATCCGGCCATCGGGGGCAAAGTCAACCGACCACGGGATGCCGAGATTTCCGACGACCGTTTCAACCTGGACCTGCGTCTGTGCCTTCGATTGCCATCCGTTCCAAACAAACGGAATAGCTGCAGCCAAAACTAGAACCAGCAGTATCCACCTGGACTTTCGCATGAGACACCTCGAGCAAGCGAGTGGCGTTTACCGTTAGACGTCACATGTATTACCCCGGTTTGTCACTCGCTGAACTTTGCTTCTACGGTGCCTGGCACTGTAGAAATGCAAGCGCCCCAGGCTCGGTCAGCCTGAGGCGCTCCGCGATTGCTGGTCTTTCTTAAGCTTACTCGATCTCGAATTCCTTGAACGAGAGTACCGCCCCGTCAGAGGATCGGGCTTCCACGCGCCACTTGCCCGTCCACTCAGGCTGGATCCGCTTTGAGCTCCATGTGCGGAACCGCGCCGACTTGATCTCGAGTGAAACGGTGGCCATCGTGCGGCCCTGCCAGATCCACACGTGCTGGATCGTTCCCGGGCCGCCCTGTACGTCGGTAAAGTAGAACAACTGCCCGACGTCGGCGGAGATGCCACCATTCGCCTCGACCGGCTGCCGGTTCTCGACCGCAGTCGCCAGGATGTCGCGCATGATCCTTATTCCGGACTCCTGTGCGATGCCCAGCCCGGTGATGCCCACCAGTAGTACCCCCACCAGCAGTGAAACCTGCAAGATCCTCATCGGATCCACCTGCTTTACTCTGGGATGCCTGAGAAGGCTCATCTAGACATATGCCCACACCTTTGCTCATCTGCCCCTAGTCCGCGTGAAAAGCGGCCAGGCGTTCCGCCTCCTCCTCAAGCGCGCGCCGGGCGGTCGCAGAAAGTCGAGCGAATGACTCGAGGCGCACGCGACCTTTCTCATAGCGCCACTTTCCCGCGACGGCGCCGTCCACCAGGAACGTCGATACCGAGTGGGGGGTCTTGGTTTGGAACACGAGGGGACGGTAAGGCTCGGGGAGGATCTGGGTCCGCCGGGCATGCGCCAGGAGCGTGGCATCCCAGGTGGGGAGGAACCTCACCGGCGCCGACGTGTCGGCGTCGGGCAAGGGCGCTCGTCGTAGGTCGAGGAGCTCACCGCCTCTCTCGTCGCGAAACCGGCGCAGTCCCAACCGTTCCACAACTGGACGAAGCGCACCTAACTGCATTCCCGCCCAACTGGAAAGGTCGTTGAGTGATGCAGGCCCGAACCCGCCGAGGTACCGGCGGACGAGGCGCTCTAGTGCCTCCGTTTCGGTCGGACTCGAAGTGCCGACCCAATCATCGGCAAGACCATAGAGATCAGCGCGCCGCTGCTCCCACGTACCTGATGGTGGAACCCGCACCAGGTCCACCCACATCCCCACGCTCACTGCGGCGATCCGGGGGAAGCCCTCCGCCTCGAGGCGATTTTGGATTTCGCTCTGCCTGCGCGGGGCGTCAGAGAGGAACCTGCGCACGCGTGCGGCGACGGCAGCCATATCGATGCCCTTCAGCTGCTTCTCATGGACGCGAAGCCACCAATCTTTGCGGCCCTTTCTGATCGCAGCCGCGAAGTATGGGTAATCGCGCGCCGAAACGATGTGGATCGTGGCTCGCATCAGCGTCGCCTGCACAGCCCGACGCTGTTCCAGGGCCTTTGTCAGCGCATCCCGGCGGAACCCACGCAGGCGCGACCAGAGAGCGACGTAGGCTGAGGGCGCATACTGCGCCTGCAACCCGCCGACCTGCTCAAGCGCGCGGGTAATCGATAATGCGGAGCGTTCCAACAAGAGCTGGCGCGCGAGGAGGGCACGGTTCAGCTCTCGGACTGTCAGAACTCGTTCCGACATTCCCCTCAACCCGGCACCAAGCAAAATTCTCCCGGCCTCGCTGCGGCTCGGCCTCTGTGCGCCGCCGGCCTGCTGCGCAGACAACGCTGGTGGGCGCTAAATATCTACTCGTATTCTGCAGAAAACCACTCAGAGACTTCTCGGAACGTCGAATTCTGCCAGCTCTCGCCACCCGGGGCATCTAATTTGCTTCGTTCGCTCCCAGCGGGTCTAGTATCGCGGGACGCCGGGAAGGACATGGTCGCAGTGCGACGTAACTTCACCCTTCGCTTCGCGCTCATCAGTGGGCTCGTGGTGATTGCGGTAACCACGACCCTTTCTTCGCTTGCGTCAGCATCCATCCGCGCGTCGACCGTTGACCGGGAGGCTCGCCAGGTCTCGGATCAGGTCCAGCAACTGGTCACTCATTCGTTCACGCGCGCAGAATTCGAGCGCGGGCTCAGCCCAAAGAAGCTGGCCCTTCTCGACGCCCTTTCCTCTGACCCCAAGAACGCCAATGTACTCCGGATCCTGCTGTGGAACCGCGAGGGCACCCTGCTCTACAGCGGCGACCGACGCGGGGTTGGACGGCGGATGCCTCTCTCCGACGGTCTTCGTATCGCTCTTGGTGGCTCCATGACTGTCCTGCCTCTCGCGCCAGAGGGGCTCCGACCGTTTTCTGCCGAGACGATGTACTTGTCGGTTGAGGGATACCTGGAGTTGCTCTTGTTCCAGGAACGGCGGATGTGGATAAGAGCGGGCCAGCAGGCTAATTCGCCCGCAACGACACGGACCGCGCGCACCTCGATCACGAAAGCGGCAAGTCTGGGCGTGGCGCGGCTATTCCTCCCGGTGCGGGTCGGCGAGTCGACCGCGCCTGTAGCCGCGTTTGAGGTCTTCTACGATTTTCGCCCGCTGGCTCGTAAGCTCGCCCGAATTCAGCAGACAGTGTGGACGGCGATCCCCGGCGGATTCCTGGCGATCTACTGCGCGATGGTGGTCGCGGTCCAGCGTACTTCCCGCGTCATGATGGCGCAGCAGAAGAACCTGCGGGTCGCTCACCTGGGCACATTCCACGCGCTGGCCCGCGTAGTGGATGCCAGAGACTCAGAAACCGGCGACCACTCCAGTCGGGTGGCATCGTACGCCGTCGCGATGGGGCGGGGGCTTGGTCTCTCAATAGAGGAGATCGCCGAACTGAAGATTGCGGCCGAATTACACGACATTGGCAAGATCGGTGTGCCCGATGCGATCCTTATGAAGCCGGGCCCGTTGACGTCCGAGGAATGGGATCTCATGCGCCAGCACGCCACCGTCGGCAGCAACATCCTCCAGTCCACCCCGCTCAGCGAGGTCGTCAAGCAGGCGGTTCGTCATGTGCACGAGTGGTGGGGCGGACGCGGCTATCCCGACAAGCTGCACGGAGAACAGATTCCGTTGTTTGCTCGAATTATTGCCGTCGCAGATGCGTTCGAGGCGATGACCTCCACACGCCCCTACCGGCGCGCGTTCAGTACTGAGCAGGCTCTGACAGAGTTGCGGCGGATGCGCGGCATCCAGTTCGATCCAAAGATCGTGGACGCGATGTGCGACGTCGCGCGGGACATACCCCGCGCATGGAAATCGACAGCTTCTGGTCGTGACGCAGCGTAGATCCCGGGCGTCTACGGTGGGAATCTGATAATCTCTTCCCAGACCGTTTGGAGTCTGCGCAGGATCGCATCCTTGTAAATGCGATGTCCGTCGGCGTTTGGATGCAAGAGACCCAGGTAATCCAGCTGCTGAGTGATGGACCGCCCCAGGTGTCCGTAGTAAGTGGGGGTCGCGCAATAACCGTAGCCTGCAAACCCTGACGCAATTTCCGAGATCACGTCCCAGCGTCGATTACGCCGCCACTGGTTATTTCCGATATGTACCCAACCCGGACTCCATGAATTGTGAATGATCTGATTGAGCCTCTGCCCCTGCGATGCCAGCCACTGAGCCTCGGTCGCGGTCACCAGCTCCAATGTCCCGCATCCGGCGCGAGAGTCGAAGAGATCGACGGGGTATTCGGAAATGTACAGCGCATCAACCTTGAGCCGCTTGCGAATTTCTTGTTGCAGTTCCTCGTATAGGCCCGGCAATGCACGGAATCTCTCCTCGACGAAGCGGGTCAATTGTGGCTGCTGATGGCAATCCTTCTGCGGAATGAAATCGACGCGGATGATCGACTGCAGGGTCCGGTCGGCGATGTCATCGAGCTTTGCCGCGCACGCCATGACCGATGCAGAAAACCCGACATCGTTGCCGCCGATTGAGATCAGCAAGACATCGATCGTCGGATCTGCAAGCCGATCACAGAGCTCGTCACCGCAGAGCAAGGTTGCAGCAGCCTTGATCTGTGGGGGAATGGGAGGCCATTGCGGTATGAGTCCTAGATATTCTCCAATCAATCCCTTGCGGATCTGAGCCCCTGAGCATGCGTAAGAAAGAAACGTGACTGTGGATTGAGGATCGCGACGTTCCAGTTCCCAGGCCGCCTGCGCGGGGCCAGCGAATCGCGAGCGGTGACATCGCCGGTCCTGCCATGACCCGGGAGTTGTCGGCCCGCGTGGCACATCGGGGTTCCCCTCTCCCGATGCGTAGGAGTCCCCAATCGACACCATCAGCAAGTCTTTCAGCACTACCCGCTGCATGGTCGTTGCCGCTTGTCCATCTTGACCCCTCACCGTGAGCAAGACCTCGTATGCGCCCTCCGCAGGAGCCTGGATGCTGAGTTGACAGCTTCCGACCTCCCGCGTCTGCGAGAACCCAGGAACGTCAACCCCGCGAAGAACCCAGCTGTACAAAGTAATCGGTGTTCTCCCGCCCCTAGACCGACATGCGTCGAAGGCGAGGGAGAACGGCTGTCGGAAAACGGAGCGGCTGTAGTTGCGCCGGTTATCTCGCGACCAGCTCTGCCACACAGGCGTGAACCGATCCGCAACCTGCCAGCTGAAATCCGCGCAGGCGATGTCCGGAAGAACACACGTAGAAACCGGAGAGGGGACGGCAGCCTGAACGGGCAGTGGCCGAACGGATGGAGCGGCAGTCGGAGAGGGCGCCAGTGAAATAAGGAAACAGACGGCGAGTCCGATCTGGATTGCGCGCACGGCTATCTGCCTTTCTTCACCGCCCGGTCGTTGGTATCTTCCGCTCGTTCAATCCTTTTCTGATCTTTTCGTACGTCGAGGCGGCCGAACCACCGAGCATGCGGGCGTCTGAGCCAACCGAGATTAAACGAAAACCCTGGTCAATATAGGTCAGAGTATCCTCCGCGGTTGATGCCATGATGCCGGCGGTCTTGCCGTGGACCTTGGCGGCCCGCAGAATCCGATCGAGCGCTTTTTTGAACTCGGGATTCTCGAACTGCCGGAACTGATTTAGGTTGGCAGACAAATCGTTGGGACCGATGAACAGAACGTCGATGCCGGGGACCGCCGCAATCTGCTCCGCATTCTCCAAGGCCTCTCTGGTCTCAAGCTGACAAACCACAACCACTTGTTGGTTCCATTCCGCTACATATTGGACGAGGTCGGCACCGTACCGATTCGCGCGGCCACCCGCCACGCCCCGAATTCCATCGGGAGGATATTTGCACGCAGCGACTGCCGCGCGTGCCTGCTCTGCCGTATTCACGAGGGGGACGATCACTCCAAGGGCGCCGCGATCAAGAGCCCGTTTGATGAGCACAGGATCGTTTCCGCCCACGCGCACGAGGGGGACAACGGGGGTGCCTTTCATTCCGCGGATCATGCCCTCCACGGTTTCCCAATCCGCCGCGCCATGTTCCGTATCGATCAGTAGCCAGTCCATCCCGTAGCCCGCTAGCAATTCCGCGACTGCAGGCGACGGCAAGACGAGCCACTGGCCGATCGCGGGCTGTCCCTGAACCAGCAACTTCTTTAGACGGTTTTCAAACACGGGATCACTCATGAGAGGTCTTTTAATCTTCCGCCAGTAGGTTCCCTTGCTCTACGCCCCTGGCCAAGCAGGACGCCCGAGTTGAATTTCACCCGGGCGCCCCAAGGGGTGAGCCTCGCCAGCGATTCAGCTATCGCCGTTGGGCGTACTCCGTCGCCCCGTGCCAGTCGACGATGACCACAGGCTCGTTGCCCTCCACCCAAGCATCGTGGCCGGATGGCAGTGAGGTGACATCCCCGGGACCGGCCACGAACTCTGTCCCATCGTCCATGCGGATACGAAGCCGGCCGGCGATATGGTATTGAAAGTGAGGCGCCTCGCAGCTCTTCGTGCCCGCAATTGGCTTGACGTGCTCCGACCACCGCCAGCCAGGGGACAGCGTGAGCCGCCCGATTGTGCCCCCTTCTAGATTGACCAGGTCCAGTTTCCCCTTCTCGAAGGTACGAGTCTCGTCCGGCGAATTCAGGTGTTTCTGTTCCGCGCGTTCCATGGCCTTCATCTTCTTTTCCTCCCATCGTCATGTGGAATGCGTGCCGCCAACGTGTTCCCACCTCCTTTGCAGGATGCCCGCACTCTACCTACTAGTAGGTAGAGCCACTCTCAAAAAAATTAAAGGCCCAGGTTCCTCAACAGCTGGCCCGTCATGCGACCGAAGCCCTTGACCCCTCCATCCGCCCGGGCAACCGGCATGGCTCCCTCGAGGAAGGAGAAGATCAGCTCCCCCATGGTTTCGGGATCTCCATCGAACGAAAGCGTTCGGGTCTTCCGCCCATCTTCCAGAATTCTCGCCAGGCGCTTGGCATTGTCCCGATAGAACCGCCTCAGCAACGACACGGCCGGATTGCCGAGGCTCGCCAGCTCTGCCCCGAGCATCCCGCAAAGGCACACCCGCCTACCGGCGCCGTTGCGCAGCGTCGTTTCAAAGAGACCAATGTACCTGCGAAGCTTGCCGGGGGCCGAATCCGAGGAGACGAGAATGCCATCGACGAGACCAAGAAACTCCCTGCTGTAGCGGCGGATGACCTCTTCGATCAACTTGTCCTTCGAGGGGAAGTGGTAGTGAATGCTGGCCTTGCGAATCTTCACCACCCGGCTGATGGATTGGTAGCTCATCCCGTTTGCGCCGTGAGTCTGAATGAGTTCCTGCGCTGCATCCAGGATGGCCGTTCTGGTATCCCTCTGCATGCTGGTCATATTCTACCTACCAGTAGGTAGACCTCTCAGTGACACGATGAATCCCCCTGATCCAGCACCTCTCTGCTCGGGGCTGCAACAAACTGCCAGGCGTACCTGGTAGGGGACAACGTCAGTTTGAGGACGCCAAAGGTACTCGTCTGTCGGAACACACTGTGGCTCTTGAGATGCTTGACGCTGTAGAGACTTCGTCCTCCCGTCCCGACTGTGATTTGACGAATCCCCTGATCCGAGTCCAACGATCCGTTGGGAGCCTGTGGGGCGAACCGCTCGTAGAGATGATCATGACCGTTCACGACGAGTTCCGCATCCGCCTCGTAGAGCGCATCCCAGAAGGCGCTCACGCTCGGCGCGTTTCCATGCGGTCCGCTGCTGAACCTTGGGTGGTGCCAGTATGCGATCGTGCAGAAGGCGCGAGAGGATTGCAGCTCTGCCCGGAGCCATCGCTCCTGAGGCGACCCTTTGTGGCAGCCACCCACGTGAGCGCAGTTGCTATTGAGAACGATCACACGCCAGACCCCGAGATTGTAGGCATAGTAACCCTTCGACGGTGGACCCGCCGCCGCACCGAAGTATCCGAAGTAACCCTGCGCGTCTTGGGTGAAGTAATCATGGTTGCCGGCCGCTGGACGTATGCGCGCCTTGTGCCGGCCCCACGAGGGTGCAAAGCAGCGAACGAACTCTTGAAGTCTGCCCCGCTCGTAGACATTATCTCCCGCTGTAAAGACTGTCCCGGCAATGCTATCGAGCAGCTTCGCCGTCATTTCGTCGCCGGCGCTTTCGCAACTCGCGATGTCTCCAGCCCCGACGAGCACCACGTCGACTGGGATAGCGGAAGAAAGCGGCTGAGCGAGACCGAGCACGCTGACCGCCAGCAGACCAACACCCGCATAGGCTCTCACATTCTCAACCCCTTGCGAGTGTGATCTGCGCCCCGTGCGCTTGCACTGGATCTAGGTTGGCCGCCCTGCCGGCACGCAATACCAGGTTGTAGATCCCTTCGCCGCGGGCGAGGTGCTTGCGCAGAGGGTGATCAGTTCCAGTCGGTGCCAGCAGGCGGATAGCAGCGTTGTCCAAGCGGAATTCGACGGCGCGTGAGTGCGGGATGGGCGCGACCGCTTCAAACGGCTCTCGTCCCAACAGCGTCTGATAGTGGCCTGTAGTACGGGCGAAGGTGGCCGTTACCACGCTGACCATTCGTACACCCGTCGCGCCGTTAGGATGTGAGACGTTTTCCGGAACCCGTAGATGCCGCGGTGTAAGATCTTCAATGAGAAACGGCAGCGCGGGCACCCGTGGCACCGCCAGCCGCCACGCAATCCGCTGCCCGTCCGGTCGCATGCGGCCACCGGAAATCGGCCCGTCCATCTCGCCGGTATTAGGGACCTTCAGGATCTCTTCGAGCGGCGTGGTGGTGCCCAACGCGAAATCCGCCAGTCCCTCGCCAGACCGGATGCGTTTGATCATCCGACGCAGGATTGGTAGCCGTCGCGTGAAGATGCTGCCCACTCTCGTGGCACCAAGCAACCGAACCACGGTCAGCTTCCACCGGGTCGTCGGCGCCAGGAGCTCCAAGTAGGTTCCGTCGGCGAACGGAACCAGCGCGTTGTGCGTCAGCCCGCCGGCGTGCACGCCGCCAGGCACGACTTGAAACCCCAGCGCGGCGTAATCATCGGCAGCCTGACGCAGGTCCTCGACGAAGATGACGGCGTGGTCGAAGATGAACCGCAAGGTCACCGCGAAACGGAGGATTCGGGCAACATCAGCCCACGCCGGCGAATCGTCAACGCGATCATTGCGGTCAGGACTGTGTTGATGACGCTCGCCATCACGTTAAATGGAATGATCACCGGGAGGAGTAGGTCGGACACACGCGCCGGCGGCATGCCGAATTGTAGATTCAGGATCGCGAAGTTCGCCGGAATCATCACAAGCACCCGCGCCAGACCTCCCGCCGCACATGCAGCGACCAGCGACGATAATGTGAGCCGCTTCCCGCGCAGCATCCAGCCGGACACGCCGACAAATGTCGCGACAGCGATGAAGTTGGCCAGCGGTCCAAAGATCGACCGGGCACGAAAGAGCAGATAGAGCCCATCTTTTAGAGCCACGACCGCGACACCGGCGACCGGTCCTGCGATGATCGCCGCGATCAAACCGATCACGTCGCTGGGGTCATAGCGCAGGTACGGAGCCGACGGCAGGATGGGGATCTGGATCGTCGCCATCAGGATGAAGGCGGCCGCACCGAGCATGCCGATGAATACGAGCCACCGGATACTGCGCGTCATTAGCCTTGATCTTCGGGGGCAGGTCGATAGATCGCTTCGTATTGTTCAGGCGCCAGGACGAGCACACGACCGTCAATCTCATAGTCGAGAAAGATCCAGCTCTCGGGCGCGTCCTCGTCCATCACAACGGATGGGGGAAGATATCGTTGGGGTCTCATCGTAGACCTACCGTACACTGCCATTGTAAGGCTTCCAAGGAGAAGCCACCGGCATGGAGGGGATCGGAGAACGTTTCGTGTACTGTAGTCAGCATCCAATCCGGAGGGGGAGCGAACATGAGAAGTAGATGGTGGGGTCACGCGGTGCTTCTGCTCGTCACGTTGCTAGTGTTGCCGTTTCTGAGCGGCGCGCCGCTTCAAGCGCAGCAACAGCCGCTCGTGCTACGCGTGCTCGACGAAGGTCCGGTCGGTAATCCTTGGGCCAAAGCCGCTTCCGAAT
Source organism: Armatimonadota bacterium (assembly GCA_020028455.1). GTDB lineage: Bacteria > Sysuimicrobiota > Sysuimicrobiia > Sysuimicrobiales > Kaftiobacteriaceae > JACPRY01. The sequence goes on from JAHZOA010000010.1 coordinate 14,771, forward strand.
ATGAGCGGTTCACTAACGGACGGGTACGCGTGGAGTGGATTTCCTCCCCGTGGCCGGGGATCCAGACCCGGCTCGCGACCACATTCGCCGCGGGCGACACGTCAATTGATATCACGAAGACTTGGGGTGGGTGGACCAACGAGTTCTGGCCGTTCTTTCAATCGATCGACGACAAATGGCCCGCCAGACAGCGCGCCACTCTCCTCACGTATGCTCTGCATCCGGTGACGGCGGCTGGCCACATCTACGGCGTTCCCCGCCACGTGACCCTGTACTACTTCTACTGGAACAAGAAGATGTTCCAGGAGGCGGGTCTGGATCCCACCAAACCGCCGCAAACCTATGAGCAGCTTGTGGCGATGTGCACGAAACTCACCAAGGACAAGGACGGCGACGGACGGATCGATCAGTGGGGTTATGCGGAAAGCATGGATGTCGCCTCTCCGATGTTAAACACCTTCGAGCGGTGGCTCTATCGGGCCGGCGGGGACATCCTGGACGCGAGGGGCAACCCGGTCTTCAACGACCGGCGCGGCCTGAGGGCCCTCCAGGCCATCTACGATTTGATTTATACGCACAAGTGCATCGATCCGGGCGCACTCCAACTGGGCAACCCTGCCACGCGTCAGGTATTCAATGCGGGCCGGGTCGCCATGATGTCGATGTGGGGATCGGGCTGGGCCGAGGCTCAAGACCCTAACCGCGCCAGCAAGGATGTCCTCGGCAACGTGGGGGTCACGATTCTCCCCGCGCTCGATCCAACGATTGTCCGCAGCGCGACCATTCACGGTTCCGAAGGGTATGCCATCACGAAGGCCGCGGCGCAGCGCGGGGTCGTGGAGGAAGCCTGGAGGCTTCTCCAGTACATGACCTCCCGCGCTGTACAACTGGAAGCACTCAAGACTCGCGGGTACATGCCGCCATCCCTGGCGTTGTATGACGACCCTGAGCTGACGCGCGACCCGGCTCTGGCCCCACTCATGGCGGCGACGGCTGAGGCCGGTCGGCATCCCGTGAAACGGTTCGTCTGGTCGGAATATCCCAGACTCGAAGACGCCATCGAGTCGGAGTTGCAGGCGGCGCTGCGTGGACGGAAACCCCTGCAGGCGGCGCTGGACTCGGCAGCAACAGCGGTGGCACGGATTCTCAAGGGACCGTAGGAAAGGGTGGGTATCGGGTACACACGGCGTCGCCTGCAAGCTCGGGCGACGCCGTTTCTCCTCCTGCTGCCCGCATTGGCGCTTCTGACTGCGGTAGCGGGGTACCCGCTTGTCGGCGCCGCTCGCATCAGCCTCCTCCAGCTGCGCATCAACACCCCAGAGAAGTTTGTCGGCCTGGAGAACTACCGGCGGCTCCTCTCAGATCCACAGATGCTCCAATCGCTGGGCGTCACGACCGTGTTCGTCCTCGGCAGCGTGACGGCCGCGATCTTTCTGGCGTACCTCCTCGCGTTGCTGCTCTATCAGGACTTTCCTGGCCGGCGGATTGTCAGGACGATCGTGCTCATCCCGTGGGCGCTCGCACCGGTAGTGAATGGCATCATGTGGAAGTCGATGTACGCCCCCAATTTTGGACCGCTCAACGATGTCCTGAACCGGATCGGCGTCCTGTCGCAGAGCGTAAACTGGCTCATCGACTACCCTATGGCCAGCCTCATCCTCGCGTACGTCTGGAAGGTGCTGCCGTTCCCGACGCTCATTATCCTGGCCGGTCTCGAGGGCATTCCACACGAGCTGTATGAAGCGGCGGAGGTGGACGGCGCCGGGTCGCTCACACGGTTCCGGCGGATCACGCTGCCGCTGCAGCGCACGGTTACGCTGCTCGCCGTCATCCTGATGCTTGTTGACGCCCTGCACGCCTTTGCCGTGGTGGACATTCTCACGCGCGGCGGTCCGGCCGACCGCACCATGGTGCTGAACTACGCGATTTTCCGGACTGCGTTCCGATACCTGGACTTCGGATATGGTGCTGCGATGGCGTTTGCGCTCACGGCGTTGGTGCTCGTGCTCACGTTCGTGTATCTCCGCGCGCAGAGCGAGGCGGCTCTCGCAACGGCACGATGAGGCGGGTCCGGCGGGCAGTGAAACTGACCGTGATCTACGCGGCCGTTGCGGTGGTGCTGGTCTGGGCTCTCTTCCCAATTCTATGGATTGCGAGCTCCAGCATCCGCCCTCAATACGAGATCGTCGCGACACCTCTACGGTACCTCCCTCAAACGATCACGTTCCAAAGCTACCGGTCGGCGTTTACCGATCCCGCCTTCATGCGCTCGCTGCGCAACACGGTCGCCGTAGCATCGCTCACGACGCTCCTGGCGCTCGCGACCGGGGCTCTCGCCGCGTATGCGTTCGCGCGGTTTGACTTCGCGTTGAAACGTCCGCTGTTCCTCGGCGTGTTCCTGATCAGGATGATCCCAGCCTTTACCCTTGCGATCCCACTGTTCGTGACCATGCGGACGTATGGACTGATCGACACGATTGCCGCCCTCGTCCTCACGCACACGACGCTGGTGCTCCCGGTCTCGATCCTGATTATGCGGACGTTCTTCGAGAATCTCCCCACAGCGTATGAAGAAGCGGCGATGATGGACGGCGCCACGCGGCTGCAAGCCATGACGCGGATCGTGCTTCCGCTCAGCACGCCGGCGCTGATGGTGGCCGCCGTGCTGTCAATGATCTCGTCCTGGAACGACTATCTGTTTGCGCTGCTGTTCACCCTCTCCAAAGCCCGCACCATTATGGTGGCCATCGCCGACGTGGAGGGCGCCTTCTACGTCGATTACCCGCTCATCGTTGCGCGGGGAATGATCGCGCTGATCCCGCCGGTCATCGCTGCGCTGGCGTTCCAGCGCTATTTGGTGCGCGGGCTGACCGGTGGGGCGCTGACACAATGAGGGCGAAGAAGTGGACGCATGAAGCTGGCCTCCTTCAGCACTGACGGCCGGGCGAGTATCGGCGCTGTCACCGGGAAGGAACTCCTTGACTTGACTCTCGCGTGGCCATCGCTGATGGGCGGCGACGCAGGCCCGCCACCCACAACGCTGGTCGACCTGTTGAGCAGACCCGGCGTGCTACCCCGCCTATCGGCGAGCATCAGCGGCGCCTCCGCCGCCTTGATCCGAACGCACCAGATTCCGTTGAGCAGCGTGTCACTGCACGCTCCGCTGGCGCAGTGCGGAAAGCTGATCTGCGTCGCGTCCAACTACACGGCGCATATTGTGGAGGCAGGGCAACAGGCGCCGTTGGATAAGCATGCGTACACTCCCTGGCTGTTCCTGAAACCTGTCACGTCGATCATCGGACACGGCGCGCCGATCCACATTCCGCGATCAGGCCAGGCGATCGACTGGGAAGTAGAGCTGGCGGCGGTGATCGGCCGGACAGGAAAGCACATCCCGGTGGACCAGGCTCTCCGCTACGTTGACGGTTATACGATCGTGAACGACGTATCCGAACGCCGCTTCAAAGTATCTCCGGACCGCGTGGCGAGGGAGTGGGACAAGTTTTTCGACTGGCAGCATGGGAAGTGGTTCGATGGCTTCGCTCCCATGGGCCCCTTTCTCGTGACCGCAGACGAGATTCCCGACCCGCAGAACCTCAGGCTCGAGCTGCGTCTCAATGGCAGCGTCCGGCAGCATGGCTCCACCGCGTCGATGATCTATTCAATTGCTGAACTCGTGTCCTTCGCGTCGTCGATCATGACCCTCCAGCCCGGCGACGTCATCGCCACAGGAACCCCGCAGGGGGTGGGCAGCGCGACCGGTGAATTCCTGCGACCTGGCGATACAATCGAGTGCGAGGTCCAAATGCTGGATGTACTCGCCAACCCCGTGCGAGCGGAAGACGAGCTCGCGTTGTGACCTGAGAAGAGCGTAAAGATGCCGGTGCGTGTGGCCGTGATTGGCGTCGGCGCTCCCTGGTACCACCTACCGGCGCTGTCGCAACTTCCGGAAGTGGCCCTGGTGGGACTGTGCGATATCGACGAAGTTCGTCTGCGGGGGGCCGGCCGGACCTACGCAGTGGACGGGCTCTTCACCGACTACAGTGCCATGCTGGATCGCGTGTCCCCACAGGCCGTGTTTGTTTTGCCGAGTGTCATGCACACAGTGGAAGTGGCAACGCAATGCCTGGATCGAGGCCTGCACGTCTTCGTCGAGAAGCCGCCTGGCCTTCGAGCGGAGAAGACGCGCGAGCTCGCCCGCCTGGCGCGCTCACACAACGCTCTTTCGATGGTGGGCTTCAATCGCCGGTTCCATCCGCTGGTGGCCGCGACACGTGAGGTGATGGCAGGCAGCGGGCCTCCGTCGGCCATCATCGCAGAGTGGTGGAAGCCGCTGCTGATGAATGACATGGGACGTAGTTTCCCGGTCCCGGTGCTGGAGCACTTGCTGTCGGTCACGACGATCCACAGCGTGGACCTCCTCCGGTTTCTCGGCGGTGACGTAGACGAGATCCACGCGATGGGAGGACGGTATTTTAGCCCGTATTTGGATGCGGTCCACGCACTGCTCCGCTTCAAAGGCGGTGGCGCCGGAGTCCTGCTGAGCGACTATCACACGACAAAACTCGAGCGGCTCCAGGTGCACGGCCAGGGCTGGCTGGTTGAACTGAGCGGGACGGACGCCCCCTATAAGGAAGGTCGGGTGTTCAGGGGCGGCGCGTGGGCTTCGCTGGAGATCGCTTCGGGCGAACGTACCGATCCCGACGGATTCTTCGACGAAGATCAGCACTTTGTCTCGTGCGTGGCCGCAGGCCGGCCCGTCGGGCCTCATGGGTCAGATCTGGAAGATGCTGTGCGGAGCATGGAACTCGCCGAAGCCATCGAGGCCGCGGCTCGATCGGGCACTGGGGTACCCCGATGAGGGTGTCGGATCTGGATACGCCGATGCTGTTGGTCGATCTGCCGCGCATGGAGCGGAATATCCACACGATGGCGGAGTTCGCACGTGATGCCGGGATTAAGCTCCGCCCTCATATCAAGACCCACAAGATTCCCGCCCTCGCACACTTGCAGCTCAAATCCGGCGCCAGCGGCGTCACGGTTGCGAAAGTCGGCGAGGCCGAGGTCATGGCCGACGCAGGCATCGGGGACATCCTGGTGTGCTATCCGATCATCGGTATGGAAAAGCTCGAGCGATTGGCTCACCTCGCCCGGCAGGCGCGCATCACCGTGGCCATCGATTCCTTTGAAGCCGCCAGGCAGCTTTCGGAAGCCGCGGGGAGACATGGGGTGCACTTCGATCTTTTCCTCGAAGTGGACTCCGGCCTCAACCGGTGCGGTCTGCCCCCAGGGGATCCGGTGGTCGATCTCGCCAGGCAGGTTCTGCGGCTCGACGGCCTCGAGATCGCCGGCGTCTGCACGCACGCCGGCCATGCCATCCGGGCCACGTCGCCAGGTGAGCGCGACGGCATTGCCCGCCATGAGGGGGAAAGCGTCGTCTTTACACGCGACCGGCTGCAGGCGGCCGGCATACGGATCCGCGAGGTGAGCGTAGGGTCCACGGCAACGGTGCGCGTGTCGGGACGCGTGCCGGGCGTCACAGAGATCCGTCCAGGCACGTACATCTTCAACGATTACATGCAGACGACGGCAGGCGCCTGCAGCGAGGACGATTGTGCGCTCACCGTGCTCAGTACGGTCGTCAGCCGCCCCTCCCCCGACCGGGCCATCCTGGATGCGGGAAGCAAGTGCCTCTCCAGCGATTTTCATCACATGACGGAGCGGATGTCCGGCTATGGATACATTAAAGGAAGTCGCGGCACGCTTGTGTCCCGTCTGAGTGAGGAGCATGGCGTAGTGCAGCTCACAAATGGCGATCCCCCATTGACAATCGGCGAGCGCGTGGAGATCATTCCGAACCACGCCTGCGCTGCGCTGAACCTTTGGGATGTGTTGCATGGAGTGCGCAACGGCGAGGTGGAATCCGTCTGGCCGGTCCTGGCACGAGGGAAAGTCCGTTGAGCACACGCGTCTACCGCGCCGGGATCGTCGGGTGCGGCCGCAAGGCTGCGACGCTGGATGACGAAGAGCGCTGCCGGACCAACTACAGCATCCCGCCCGACTCACATGCCGCCGCCTACAAAGAGATCAAGAATGTCACACTCGTCGCGGCCGCCGATCCCAATGCATCAAAGCGCGATCTGATGCGCGCACGGTGGGGAGTTCCCGCCGTGTACGAAGATTACGGAGAGATGCTGGCCCGAGAAGACCTCGACCTAGTCAGCGTCACCACACGCGCGCCGCTGCACGCCGCAGTGACCATCGCCTCTGCAAAGGCAGGCGTGCGTGGCATCTTGTGCGAGAAGGCGATGGCCACCAGCCTCCAAGAGGCCGATGCCATGATTGAAGCGTGCGAGCGGGCGGGAACGAAACTGCTGATCAACCATACCCGCCGGTGGCACCCCACGTACACGCGCGCAACAGAAACCATGCGCGCCGGCGCCCTTGGACCCCTCCGCTGCATCATAGGAGTCTGCCCGGGCCCGCTGATCCACAACGGGACACACCTCTTCGACATCATGCGGTTCTTCGGTGGAGACGTCGAGTCGGTCCGCGGAGAGGTGCGCACGGGCGAGACTGAGGATGCGCCGGGCCGGGCCATGCTGGCCTTTCAGAACGGCGCCGCAGGGTTTGTCGATCTCGACAGCAGCCTGGGTTTGGCGCTCGATCTGCAGTGTACCGCGGGCCGCCTTTTCATCGACCCAGCAGAAGACGGCTTTGCGATCTGGGAATACCGCGATCCGCCGCGCTCGTCCGACAGCCGGGCCTGGTATCAGGGCTCCCCTTGCAAACAGCGAGCCACCCGGCACGTCGAGAGCGGAGGGGGCATGGGAACCCTCGTCGCGGCAATTGAAGAGCTCATCGCTTGTGTCGAAGAAGATCACGAGGGTCGCTCCAGCGGTCAGGACGGGCGGGCGGCGCTGGAACTGGCCCTGGCCGTCTACCATTCACACGCGCACGCTGGGAAGCGGATAACGTTACCGATGAATGATCGAACGCTGACCGTGCCCTCGCGCTAAAGCAAATAGGTATGGGAACAACCCTGCTGCGCAACTGCAAAGCAATGCACCTGGAGGGTGTTTCCTCAGGTTCGTCGATCGATGTTGGAATCGGAGCTGACGGGACGGTAGTGCTGCCAACCGCAAAGGATAGTCCGCGTTTCGACAAGGACATCGACTGCCATGGCGCCTGGCTGTCGCCGGCGTGGATTGATCTTCACGTCCACTGCTACTACGGGGGCACCTGGCTGTCCGTGCGGCCCGAGCACGTCGGACCGATGACCGGTGTCGGCCTCGCGGTGGACTGCGGCAGCGCGGGCGAGGCAAACTTCACCGGGTTGCGTGAGTTCATCATCGACCCCGCTCCCTTTCCGATTCTGGCGTATCTGAATGTCAGCTCCATTGGTCTCGTAGCCGTCAACCGCATCAGCGAACTGATCAGTGACGCCGTGTTGAATCCGGCACGGGCGGCGGAGTGTGTCGAGACAAACCGTGATGTGATTCGCGGCATCAAGGTTCGGGCGAGCGATCAGGTCGTGAAGCAATGGGGAATTGCGCCGGTGCGGGCGGCTAGGCAGCTGGCCCGCGCGGTCGGCCTGCCGCTCGTGGTGCACATCGGTGAGGCGCCGCCCACGCTCGATGAAGTCCTTGACCTCGTGGAGCCCGGGGATATGATCACCCACTGCTTCACCGGCCGGATTACGACGTCGATCGCGCGCCATGAACCCTACTTCCGCCGTATGCAGGCGTTAGAAGCGGAGGGCCTCCTGCTTGACATCGGCCATGGGCAGGGCAGTTTCAATTACGCGACCGCACGCCACTCGGTTGAGCGGGGCCTCTTGCCGACCAGCATCAGCACTGACCTCCACATCGGCTGCATCTGGGGCCCCGTCTGGGACCTCGCGACGGTGATGTCAAAGCTGCTCACAGTGGGGATGTCGGTCGAAGACGTCGTGGCGCGGGTGACCGCGAAACCGGCAGGGTTCCTCCATCTGCCGGGATGGGGGCGGGCGACAGCGGGCACGCCGGCCCGCTTCACTGTGTTCGAGCTGAGCGATGCGCAGGAACGACTCCCTGATTCAGACGGCAACGTCGAGGTGGTCCGCCGCTTCTTCGAGCCGCGCTACACTGTGCTTGGCTCCGAGGTCACGCCCGCCGCTCGCAACATCACGCGCGACAGACGCAGCACTTCTATCTAATGCAAACTCCATCACTGGCAGACGTGCTCAGGGCGCGGATACAGATCAGGCCATATCTGCGGCCCACGCCGCTCTATTCCTATGCTGCGCTGCGCCGGCTGGTAGGAACTGAGGTGTGGGTCAAGCACGAGAATCACCAGCCGGTAGGTGCGTTCAAGGTGCGCGGCGGTGTCAACCTGATTTCGCAGTTGAGCGCCGATGAGCAGCGGCGCGGCGTGATCGCTGCTTCCACCGGCAATCACGGCCAGTCCATCGCGTATGCGGCACAGCTCTTTGGCGTACGGGCAATCATCTGTGTCCCGGAGCGGGCCAACCCCGTCAAGGTCGATTCGATGCAGGATCTGGGCGCAGAGATTATCGTTCACGGTCGGGACTACGACGATGCGCGGGAATACTGTGAGCGGCTGGCCGCCGACGAAGGGTACCGGTATATCCATTCCGGCAACGAGCCTCTGCTGATTTCAGGTGTGGCTACTGCAACGCTCGAAATTCTCGAGGAACAGCCGGACGTCGACGTCATCATAGTGCCGATCGGCGGAGGCAGCGGCGCGGCCGGCGCCTGCATCGTTGCCGACGCGATACGGCCACAGATTCAGGTTATCGGCGTACAGTCTGAGGCTGCCCCGGCCGCCTATCGCTCTTGGCAGACCCGGCAGCTGGTCGTGGACCGAATGGGAACCTACGCGGAAGGCCTCGCCACGCGGACGGCGTTCGAGCTCCCACAGCGGATCCTGTGGGAGCACCTCGACGATTTCATCCTGGTGAGCGACGACGAGATCCGTCAGGCTCAGCGGACGATGATCGAAAAGACGCGAAATCTTGTGGAGGCAGCCGGCGCGTCTCCACTCGCCGCCGCCCTCAAAATTACGGAACGGCTGACAGGCAAACGCGTCGCGATGATCTGCAGCGGTGGGAATGTCAGTCCCGAACAACTCCGCGAGCTCTTCAAGTAGAGGCAGGTCGTATGTTCAAGTTCGAGCGGAAGAGATTCGAAGGATCGTATTTCGCTTTGATTTCTTGGAGGCGCGTATAGTTCCCATCGAATGACATCTTCAACAGCGCCTCTCCCTCCTCGGCGAATCCCGGGAAGTTGAGATAGGCGCCCCCCGTCTCGAAGCGGTGCTCCATGTCCCGGAAAACCTCGCGCGCCCAGGCAATGTTCACCTCATCCTGTTGAGGATCGTCCCAGTTTGACTCGATGCCAAGCAGGAACGGCGCGTCGCGGCGCGCAAACGCGGTCGCGGAGGGAGCCACCCTGTTCATGGCCCCTCCCAACGCCCAGATATCGATCGAGCTGATTGGCGACGGGCGGCGCGCGGCATGCTCAGCAAGCGCCTGGACGACCGTGTCCTCGAGACCGCGCAGGTAGATTGACTTCCAGTAGTAGCGTCGGCCGTCGGGGTAGTCGGGATCGAAGAGTTGCTGCGCCACCAGATAAGGCATCGGTCCGCTGAGGTCAACCAGTGGTGTATCGATCTCACGTAGCGGCTGGATCGCACGCTCCCCCTGGTCGAATGGGCCCGAGTAACAGGCGAAAAGGATGAGCGTCGGAACGTTCCGGGCGCCTTCGGGAATCGGCTCTTCCTGCGGCGTGTTCCAGAAGACGGCGAGCGCCATGAGCTCGTCCGGTGCTTGTGCCATGAACTCACGAAAGAACTTCAGGAGCGCTGATGCCTTTTCGACAGGATACATTACGATCGCCATCCACACTTCGGGGCCGACGTTGTGGACACGAAACTGAAAGGAGGTGACGACGCCGAAGTTCCCGCCGCCGCCGCGCAAGGCCCAAAGCAGGTCCGGGTGGTCTTGCTTGTCGACCACGAGTACGCGGCCATCGGCAGCCACCACGTCGGCCGCGATCAGATTGTCGCACGTCAGGCCGTAGTGGCGCGTCAGCAACCCGAGCCCTCCGTGCAACGACAACCCCGCGATGCCGGTCCGTGACATGACGCCCGCCGGGACGGCAAGCCCGAAGGCCTGCGTTTCGTGATCGACTTGGCCGAGTGTGGCACCACCCCCGACACGGGCGGTCTTTCGGAGCGGATCGACACGCACGCTGTTCATTCGCGACAGATCGATCACCATTCCGCCCTCGCTAATCGCAGTCCCCGCGACGTTGTGTCCGCCGCCCCTTACGGAGATCGGAAGAATGCGATCCCGGGCAAAGTTCACGGCCGCGATTACGTCGGCGGTGCCGGTGCACTCGACAATCAGCGCTGGATTCCTGTTTATGATCCCGTTCCATACTTTCCGCCGCTCGTCGTACCCTTCGTCGCCGCGGCGGATGAGGCGGCCGCGCACCCGTGCGCGAAGCTCGTCGATGGCCCTATCGTCGAGAGCTACCTGTCTTGCATTGGTGCCGATGACCTCACGTGCTGCCATGGCTTCCCTCCAGTTGACGCGCGTCGCGCGGGTTGTGCTCCGCAAATCGGGAACATTGCCCGATTACGGGGGCAGTGAAAGCGTTCGGTAGAGCAGGTGTTCCCAGTTGTGCGCTGGAGAGTTTGGCGACGCCACAGGAATGTCCTCCAGCGGATCGGAGGACATTCGTGGCAGTCTCAAATGTGATACTTTTCAGGAAACGGTCTGAGCTTCCATGAGCGCGTAGGCGATCGACGCGTCGAGCGTGAGTGTGCGACCCTTTGCCCAAAGTTCCCCGAAACGTCCTTCTCCGAGCGCAGCCTGCATGTCCGCTACGTGCTGGTCGAAACTGCTGCGGATAAAAGGAGGGAGTGGGACACCGATCGCCTCGCGCAATGCCTCGGCTGCAGAAAAGAGCGTCACCGCCCGCTCGGCATGTCCTTGAGCCGCGGCCACGGCGGCCAAGCCCAACAGCGACGTGACGATCCCTCGCTTCTCGCCCACTTCTACACGCAGCCGCAGGCTCTTCGCAAACCGATCCGCCGCTTGTGGATAGTCCTTCCGGTACCAGGCGACTATCGCAAGATTACTGTGCGCGAACGCGACGCCCCACTTGTCTCCCAGTTCCTGGGCCAGGGCTAGGGTCTCCTCGAGTAGTGCCGTCGCGCGGGCGTAGTCCCCCAACTCGCGTTTCACCAGCCCCAGGTAGTTGAGCGCGACAGCCAGCCGCCACTTGTCACCGACCTGCCGAATGCGGAACACGATCTCTTCTAGAAGAGTGGATGCCCGCTCGAAGTCACCCTGTGCACGGGCCACGACTGCCAGCACGACACGCGCTTCGAATGCGCCCCACCAGTCACCCACCTCCTGACTCAACGCCAAGCTTTCCTTTCCCAACTCTGCCGCCCGATCGTATTTCTCCAAACGGCAGGCATCCATTCCCAGGATGTTGAGACAGGAGACCGTGCCGCGTGTGTCTCCTAATCTCTGGCTCAGGTCGAGGCTCTCCTCGCTCAACGCAACGGCACGGGCGTAATCGCCCTGAAATGAAGCCAGATACGCGACGGCGATGATGACCTTTAACCGGCCGGGAGTCGACATTCCGGCGGTCTGGGCGAGGGCTCCATCCAGCCATGTGCGTCCCTCGCTCCAGTATCCGCGCATGTCCCAGAACCTCCACAGGGCGCCGGCCAGTCTGAGCCAGTACTCAGCGTCGCCCTCCACCGCCTTGCACCACTCCAGCGCGACGCGGAGGTTGTCGTGCTCCGTTTCCAACCGATCGAGCCAGCCTTGGGCTTCGGGACCTTGTAGGTGACTCTCAGCCTGCTCCGCCAGCAGCAAGAACCAGTCGCGGTGTCGAGTCCTCGTCCGCTCTTCCTCGCGGGACGCCCGCAGCCGCTCTCGGCCATACAACCGAACCGTTTCGAGAAGCCGGTAGCGGGTAGCGCCTCCGGAGACCTCTTCCACCAGAGTCAGCGATCGGTCCACTAAGCCAGCCAGCAGGTCCAGGACTTGGCTGCTCTCGACTTCCCCGCCCGCGCAGATCGCCTCCGCCGCCTCCAACGTCCACCCGCCTGCGAACACCGAGAGCCGCCGCAGAAGTATGCGCTCCGGCTCGGCCAGCAGGTCATAGCTCCAGTCCATAGCCGCCTTCAGCGTCTGATGGCGCGGGGCAGCCGTCCGTCCGCCTGCGCTGAGCAGCCGGAACCTGTCCTCCAGTCGCTCAGATATCTGCTGGACCGACATCACCTTTGCCCTGGCCGCGGCCAGCTCGATGGCCAGCGGTATGCCGTCCAGTTGGTGGACTACCTGCGCGACGGCGGCCGCGTTGTCGGTCGTCACAGCAAATCCCGGCCTGCTGAGCCGCGCGCGCTCGACAAAGAGGCGCACCGATTCAAACTGACTCAGCTGCTCAGCAGATGGTGCGGGCCGTGGGTCGGGAAGCGCAAGGGGAGGGACGCTGTACGCGACCTCCCCAGGGACACCGAGCGTGGTCTGGCTGGTGACCAGAATCCGGATGTCCGGGGAAGCCCGCAGCAAGTGGTCGGTCAGTCGCGCGCATTCCGCGACCACGTGCTCGCAATTGTCCATGACCAGGAGCATGTGTTTGCGCTGCAGGAAGTCTGTGAGGATGGGAAGGATCGCACGCTCCGAATGCTCGCGAAGGCCCAGCGACGCCGCGATTGTCTGAGGCACAAGCGCCGGATCGGCGAGCCCAGCAAACTCCGCCAGCCAGACACCGTCGCCGAATTCATCGACCATGTCCGCGGCCACCTGGAGCGCGAGGCGTGTCTTGCCGGCCCCGCCAGCGCCGGTCAAGGTGAGCAGCCGAGCCGTGGGGAGCAGAGCCTTCACTTCCGAAATCTCACGCTCCCGTCCGATGAAACTGGTCAATTGTGCCGGGAGGTTGTTGGGGAAAGTGTCCAGTGATCTGAGCGGCGGGAAATCAGTGGCGAGTCCTGGGGCAACGAGCTGGTAGATTTGCTCGGGCCTGGCGAGGTCTCTCAGCCGGTGCTGACCAAGCTCTCGCAACATGGTACCCGCGGGCAACGCATCCTGAACGAGTTCGTAGGTCACGCGGAACAGGAGGACCTGTCCGCCGTGACCGGCCGAAAGCAGACGGGCGGCTCGGTTCAGCGCGGGGCCAAAGTAATCCCCGTTGCGCGGCTCGGCGACACCGGTGTGCAAAGCCATCCGCACTCGCAGACCATCGGGCAAGGCCCAGCGCTCTCTGGCCAGCGCCCGTTGCGCATCCAACGCAGCGGTCAGAGCGTCCGAAGCCGTCGGGAACGCTGCATGAAAAGCATCCCCGACCGTCTTGAAGACGTGGCCGTGGTGCCGGGCGATTGTCTCGTGCAACAGATCGTCGTGACGGCCAAGGGCAGCCCGCATTGCCTCAGTGTGCTCTTCCCACAACTTCGTGCTGCCCTCGATATCCGTGAAAAGGAAAGTCACCGTCCCCGTCGGTAACCCGGCCACGGGCGGCCTCCTCGCCCGATCGTCATCATCAGGCATCGGGGGCGACTTTCGATGGAGCCAGCCTGCGTTTCCTCTGTGCAATCCACGTTGGATTCTCAACGGGGCTCGATCGATCATGCTCTTTGGTAGCCTGATGGGTAGCAATCAGCACGTTGAGGGTTGGCATCGGGCGGAGCGTCAGGTACGTTAGTTCAGGCCGATAGGAATTTCTTGTCGAAATTTGGAATGCGTATTACCTCTCGGTAAGGAGACGCCTTAATGCGTTTAAAAGGCAAGGTCGCATTGATCACAGGCGCGGCCGGCGGGATGGGCCTCACCGCCGCTAAGCTGTTTGCCGCTGAAGGGGCAAAGGTCGTGATTGCCGATGTCAGCGAGCGTGGCGTTGAACGGGCCCTTCAGGAGATCAGGTCTGCGGGCGGTGACGCGGCGTTCTCTCGCGCCGACGTGTCCAAGGCGGCCGAGGTGGAAGCGATGGTGCGCTTCGCAGTGGAGAGATTCGGCGGCCTGCACGTGCTGTACAACAACGCCGGGATCTTTCATGCGGACGACGGGGGGACGGTCGAGACGACCGAGGCAATCTGGGACCGCGTGATTGATATCAACCTCAAGGGCGTGTGGTTGGGGTGCAAGTATGGTATCCCCGCCCTCATACAATCCGGCGGCGGCTCCATCATCAACGTGGCGTCCTTCGTCGCTCTAATGGGTGCGGCAACGCCGCAGATTGCTTACACCGCCAGCAAAGGCGGCGTGCTGTCAATGACCAGAGAGATCGCGATCGAATATGCCCGACGGGGCATTCGAGCCAACGCCCTGTGCCCCGGCCCGATCGAAACGCCACTGCTGGCAGACCTCCTCAGCGACCCGCAGCGGCGGGCCCGCCGGCTGGTGCACATCCCAATCGGCCGCTTCGGTCAGGCAGAGGAGATCGCGCGGGCGGCCCTGTGGTTGGCGTCCGACGAATCATCGCTCATGACTGGGAGCGCGCTTGTGGTGGATGGTGGGATCACCGCCGCGTACGTGACCCCGGAGTAGCGGAGGGAGGCCTCGTTTGATGGCAGTGACACAGCAGGCCTATCAGCTGGTGCTCGATGGGCGTGAAACTGCCGCCCTCTCCGG
>JAHZOA010000011.1 GCA_020028455.1 Armatimonadota bacterium
TCCAGAGATGACGCTCCACGAAGCCGCAGCGCTGCTCAATCTCAGCAAAGCCACCGTGCGGCGATATACGACGATTGGAAAACTGCACTGCTCTCGAACCGCCGGTGGCCAGCGGCGCTTCAGACTCTCGGATCTGCTCACGTTCCTGGAGGCCGGCAGCGGACGCCGGCTGCGGCCAAAGTCCAAAGCCGAAGTCGCTTTCTAGATGGCGGTTTCGTCTACCCAGTCTCCCCCGTCTTCCCTGTCTTCCCCGTCTACTTCAACTCCACCGGTATTAGACTGGGAAGACTCGATAGACTGGGAAGACGGGGTAGACGCGGGTATGCGTATAGGGATGTTCAGCGAATCCTACCTGCCGCGCATCAGCGGAGTCACGCATTCGCTGTCGGCGTTTGTGGCGGCGCTTCGTGCAAGAGGGCACTATGTCGTGGTGGTTGCGCCTGCGTTTCCAGGTCATACTGATGACGACCCCGACGTCCGCCGTCTGCCGTCATTTCGCATTCCACCGCAGCGCGACTTTCCGCTGGCGAACCTGCTCGCGCCCGCGACGTGGCGCGAGATCGCCCAGCTCGATCTGGACGTCGTCCATACGCACTCACCATTTCTCGTCGGCCGCCTGGCGGCGCGCGTGGCCCGCCGGCGTCGCGTCCCTCTGGTGTTTACACACCACACGCAGTACGACGAATATGTGCACTACGTGCCCTGGTTCAGTCCATCGCTGACACGCCCGGTCACGCGCCGGTATGTCACCTCCTACGCGAATCAGTGCGACCTCGTGATTGCCCCGTCTTCCGTGATTGTTGAGCGGCTGCGTTCCTTGGGCGTTCGATCCCGTGTGGAAGTTTTGTCGACCGGCGTGGTCGACGAAGCGCTGATCAATTCGCTCGACCCCTCGTGGGTACGACCCACCTTTGGGATTCCCGCCGGCCGTGCACTGCTCGTCACGGCCAGCCGTCTCGGCAAGGAGAAGAGTATCGATCTGCTGCTCCAGATGCTGGCTGTCGTGGTGAAGCAGCGCGATGCCACGCTGCTCATCATCGGTGGTGGACCAGAAGAGATGGAGTTGAAGGACCTCGCCCGCCGGTTAGGTGTCGCCGACCGGACGGTGTTTACAGGGCAACAAACGCACAAGAGTGCACTGGGGTGCGTGGCCGCAGGCGATATCTTCGTGTTTGCGTCCCAGACTGAGACCCAGGGACTGGCCGTGGTCGAGGCTATGGCCGCAGGCAAGCCGGTGGTCGCGGTCGGCGCGGGCGGAGTGATCGATGCGATTGAGAACGGAGTGAGCGGGGAGCTCGTTCCGGCCTCGGTGGACATCATGGCCGAACGCATTCTCCGCCTGATCGACGAGCCAGCCCGGCGAGGGAGTCTCGGTGCTCGTGCCCGCGAAGCTTCGCGCCGGTTTTCCCCGGACGGCGCCGCAGGGAAGCTTGTTGATCTCTACCAGTCCCTGGTGCGCGCTGAGTCACCCAGCTAGTGTGGCGCCCACCAATGTGGCCTGCAAAGCAGGCCGGCGGCGCTGCTGAGGAGGCCGAGCCAGTAGCGAGGCCGGTAGATTTTGCACGTTGATTGAGTCTGGAGCCGAGCCTGCGGCGAGGCCGAGGGAATTTTGCTTGGTGCCGGGTTAAATAGAAGGAGATCGATCGTGTATTTGAGACGGTTGGAACTTCAAGGGTTCAAGACGTTTGCGGACCAGACCGAACTGGAGTTCACGTCCGGCATCACCGCGATTGTCGGCCCCAATGGCAGTGGAAAGAGCAACGTGTTCGACGCGATCCGGTGGACGCTCGGGGAGATGAGCTTTAAGAGTCTCCGCAGCGGGCGCATGGACGACATCATCTTTAGCGGGACCGAAGCACGCCGCGGCATGGGGCAAGCGGAAGTCTCGCTGACGATCAACAACGAATCCGGCGTCCTTCCGGTTGACTATGCCGAGGTGACGGTTACCCGCCGCGCGAACCGTGGCGGCGAAGGTGAGTGCTTCCTCAACGACACGGTCTGCCGGCTGCGAGACATCCAGATGATGTTTCTTGGCACGGGTCTGGGCGGCCGCTCGTACTCGTTGATCGGGCAGGGCCAGGTCGACGGCGTGCTCAACGCGGGGCCCGAGGACCGGCGCGTCCTGCTCGAAGAGGCGGCGGGATTGGCGCGCTACAAACGCCGGCGCCGTGAAGCGGAGCGGCGGCTCCAGCACGCAGCGGTCAATCTGCAGCGGGTAGAAGACGTGCTGGCAGAGCTCAAGCAGCAACTGGAGCACCTGCGCGAGCAGGCCGAAGCAGCCACACAATATCGCGCTTATACCACGGAGGTGCGGGACCTCGAGCTCGCGCTGCAGGTTGATGACACACGTCGCATCGTGTCGGGCCTAAAGCGGATCGCCACCCAGACCGAGGCTGTTCACCACGATCTGCACGAGACCGCTGCGCAGGCCTCGGTCACAGGAACCGCGATCGACCGGGATCGCGTGCGCACCGCTGAACTTGCGCGCGCCTGGGAAGAGACGCAACGGTCACTGCTGCAAATCGTTGAGGACCTTTCCGGCCGCGAGTCGGCGCTGCAGATCGTGGCGGAACGCCTCAAGCATAACGACGAGGGCCGCGAACGGGTCGGATCAGAGATCACACGCCTCACGGACCAGCGCACACAGGCGGAAGAGGCCCTCACCGCGCTTCAGGCTCAGGCCACTGACGTCCGATCACGCCGCGAGGACCTCCTCGAACAGATGCGTTCCGCGGAGCAATCCAGGACAGAGACGGCAATTCGCCAGCAAGAAGGCGAGAAACGCCTCGAGGCCCTGCAATCCGAGATCAACGATCTGAACGCGGCCCGGACGCGCTCGCTGCACGACCTGGCGCATCTGGACGCGAAAGCCGCGTCGCTCGCGGAGCAGATCGACGCCCATCGCACCAGGATCACAGCACTGGACGACTCAGTCGCCCAGGTGACCGCGCAAGTCGAGCAACGCGAACACTCCCTTGACCTGATTCAGGTCAGGCGCGAGGAGGCCCGCTCGCATCTGGCCGAGGCCCGTGAGCAGCAACAGATGAACACCGGCGCTCTTGATGCGGTGGACCACGAGGCGCGTGACCTGAACGGGGAACAGCAAGTCGTTCAATCGACGCTGGCCTTCTTTGAAGACATGCAGCGACAGTTGGCGGGATACGAGCAAGGCGTGAAGGAGATCCTGCTCGCCAAGCGTGACCAGCCCGGCAAGTTCGGCGGCATCAAATATCCGGTGGCGGAACTGCTGCAGGTCGCCCCGGCGCACCGCGCCGCGATCGAAGCGGCGCTCGGGCGCAGGCTGTTCTCGCTGATTGCGGGCACCGTCGACGATGTCAAAGATGGCCTGTCGTATCTGCGCGGGAACGGGCAAGGCAGCGCGACGTTCCTGCCGGTGGAACTGGTGAGTCCCCGCCCGGCACCCGCGATTCCCGTTGCCGGAAATGTGATCGGGCGGGCCGCAGACCTGGTCCAGCTGAATAACGGCGCGCGACCCGTGGTGGATGCACTCCTCGGCGATGTCATTGTCGTCACCGACCTCGATGCCGCCTTGCAACTCCGCCGGTCGGGCTTCGGGGGTCGCATCGCTACCCTTCAAGGTGAGGTCCTCACGCCCGAAGGAGTGATCAGTGTTCGCGGGAAGCCCGATGGCGAGGCGGGCTTGTTGGGGCGTCGGGAGCAGATGCAGGCACTGGGGGAGCGCCGGCGCGACCTTGAGGAGCGTGTCGCCGTTCTAGGCTCACGCCGTGAAGAGCTGGGCGCAGCACTGCGCGACGGCGAATCCGCCATCGCTGCCGGCGAAACCCAGGTTGCAGACGCGGACCGGATGATCGCAGAGCAGCAGGCGGCCCTCCTTGTGCTCCGCAGCTCCCTGGCGACGATTCCCGCTGAGCGCACGACTGTAGGCGACGCGCTCACCCAGGCTGCGTCGGAACACGGACGCGAGAGTGCCGACGCGGGCCGCCTGCGCACCGACCTGGAGCTTATTTCGCACACCCTGACAGAGCGTGAGCAGGCAGCAGGCGTGCTCGAGGATGAAATCAGACAAATGATGGAATCATCGCAGACCGCGTCCGGCCAGGTGACGGATGCGCGGGTTTCGCTGGCTGAGCTCGCCGCCACGCTCGACGCGCTGCATGCACGCGTGGACGAGCATGCGCGCGACGGCGCTGGACTGGGGACGCGCCGGGACGAACTCCTAGGGGAACTCACCGTATTGGACGGGGAACGCCACCTTCTTCAACATTCTCTCGAAGAGGCCCGCGAGGCGCAGCAAAAACTCGTCGAGATTCAGGCGCGCGCGCGGTCGCAGCTCACTACATGGGAAGAGGAGCGGACGGTGCTGGCGCAGCGTCTGGCGGATTCAGAAGCCGCCTGGCGGCAGATCCAGGATAGCCTCCGAGGATTCGAGGAACAGGCGCACCGTCTCGAAGTCCGCCACGCCCAGGTGGAAACCGAGCTGACAGCGGCGCAGCGGCGAATTGCGGAGGAGTTTGGCGTGAGCTGGGATGAGACCCGAGACCTGCGTCTGCCGGTGGGGCGAGACGAAGCGCAGGGACGCATCCAGGCTCTGCGCGGATTGCTCGGCGCCATGGGCCCGGTCAACCTTCGCGCCGTTGACGAATTCCAGGCCGTGTCGACCCGCGTCGAGGCGCTTCTCATGCACACTCAGGATTTGGAAAGGGCACGTGGGGCGATCACGAAGCTGATTGCGGAATTGGATGCCATCCTGCGCGTGCGCTTCACGCAGACCTTTGCCGCGGTCAACGAGGAATTTGACCGGCTGTTCGTGCGGCTGTTCGCCGGCGGGCGCGCCCGGCTCACGCTTGTCGACCCTGAGCCGGGTCCCACTGGTGAAGTGAAACCCAATGCAGAGCCGGGGATTGAAATCGAAGCTCAGCTGCCGGGAAAGAAGATGCGCAGCCTCTCCTCGTATTCGGGAGGCGAGCGGGTCCTGATCGCCCTGTCGCTGATCTTTGCGATGCTGCGCGTGCACCCCAGCCCATTCTGTATCTTCGACGAGGTGGAAGCGGCACTCGACGACGCGAACACGAAGAGATTCACGACGCTGCTGCGCGAACTGGCAGAGCGCACGCAGGTGCTCATTATTACGCACAACAAAGGGACCATGGAAGCCGCCGATGTGCTGTACGGGGTGACGATGGAGGCCCCCGGCGTCTCGAAGATGATCTCGATGCGCCTGACGCACCAGGGCGCACCCGAACCAGCTGCGATTGCGTAACTGCGGAATCAGGAAGCAGGAAACAGGAAGCAGAAAGAACGAGACAAGATCGGCCTGATATCTGCTTCCTGTTTCCTGATACCTGTTTCCTGATTTCCCTGTGTGGAATTTCTACGACCGCCTGAGAACCGGGTTGGCCCGCACGCGAGATGCATTCGCATCGCGCATTGACGAGGTCCTCGCCCAACCGCTCAGTCCCGCGGTCTTTGACGACCTTGAAGCCGCGCTGATCCAGGCCGACGTCGGCGTGACGGCCACGTCAGCGATCATCGAGCGTCTCCGCGCGCGGCGGGACGCGCGCGACACCCCATCGGTCCGTCAGGCGCTGCGCGCGATCATCATTGAGCTTCTTGGCGAGAGCGAGCCGCTGCGCATCGCTCCGCCTCCGGCCGCCATCATCGTGCTGGGTGTGAACGGGGTGGGCAAGACGACGACAATCGGCAAGCTTGCCTATCGTCTCTCTCGAGACGGAAAGCGCATACTCCTGGCCGCCGCCGACACGTTTCGTGCGGCCGCCATCGAGCAGCTCGCGGTCTGGGGGCAGCGCGTGGGCGCTGACGTCGTCCGCCATGCGCAGGGCGCGGACCCGGCCGCCGTGGTCTTTGATGCGATCGCGGCCGTAAAGGCCCGCGGGATCGATGTCCTCATCGTGGACACCGCGGGCCGGCTCCATACGAAAGCGAACCTGATGGAGGAGCTCAAGAAGATCAACCGCGTCGTCGCGCGCGAGCTGGTGGGTCAGCCGGTGGAGCGGCTACTTGTACTTGACGCCTCGATGGGGCAGAATGCCATCACGCAGGCGCGCACGTTCAAGGACGCGGTCGATGTCACCGGCCTCGTGCTCGCGAAACTCGACGGGACGGCACGGGGCGGCGCGGTCATTGCGATCGCGCACGAGCTGCGCCTGCCTGTGAAATTGATCGGTATCGGGGAAGCGCTCGACGACCTCCAGCCCTTTGAGCCGCGCGAGTTTGCCGAGGCGTTGCTGCCCGGTGGGTGACCATCGGGCGTATTTGACACGCTGATCCCTCCGCGGTAGACTTGGGCGAGCCTGTGTAAAGTAAATTCCCTTTACTACAATGGAACGACAGCTGACCGAGAGGTTGCGGGTTGTACGTCTCGTCGAGGTCTACGGCCGCCTGCTGACATCCCGGCAACTCCGGCTGCTGAGGATGTATTACCTCGACGACCTTTCACTCGGTGAGGCCGCTGATCAAGTGGATGTGACGCGGCAGGCGGTCTTCGACAGCCTGAAATGCTCGGTTGACGAGTTGAACCGGCTCGAAGGGACGCTCCACCTATTGGCCATGATCGAGGATGATTCCAGGCAGAAAGAGCTGCTTGCCGAAAGTCTCGACGCACTTGAGCAGACCATCGCAGGTCTTGATGGGCAAGTTGACCAGAACACCCTGATCAAGATGGCCGATGAGATTGCCGCACTCCGCCGGGCCTGCCGCTAACGATGCAGCACTACTTCACGAGCCGTCCGCAAGTTGCGTCACGGCCGCGGGAAGTCCGCGCCCTTCTCCGGGGGAGAACATGGGCCTTTCTCACCGATCGCGGTGTGTTCGGCCACAAGGGCGTTGACGCCGGGACCCGGCTGCTCATCGATACCATGGTCGTGCGACCGGGAGATGACGTTCTGGACCTCGGCTGTGGGTACGGACCGGTCGGCATCGTCGCCGCGACACTCGCCCAGGATGGACGTGTCGTCATGATTGACATCAACGAGCGCGCGGTCGCGCTGGCGGCCGAGAACGCAAGGCGGCACGGGTTGGCGAACGTCGAGGTGATGCAGGGCGACGGATTAGAGCTTCTGGCAGGACGAGAGTTCGATGTCATTGCAACGAACCCGCCGATCCGCGCCGGCCGCGAGGCACTGCGGCGGCTCTTTCATGATGCCCGCGACCATCTACGCGATCAAGGACGTTTCTATTTCGTGGCCCGCACCGCGCAGGGTGCAAAGACGCTCGCCGCAGCGGTGGACGAGATCATTGGAAATGTGCAGGAGCAGGCGAAGGGTGGGGGCTATCGCGTGTACGTGGCGGTGAAAGATGTTTGAATCGCTTCAAGGCAGACTCCAGAAGATCGTCACGCAGCTCACGGGACGCGGCGTTCTCTCTGACGCGGACGTGGACGCGGCCCTGCGCGAGGTGCGGCTGGCGCTCCTCGAGGCGGACGTCAACTTCAAGGTTGCCAAGACCTTTATCGATCGCATCAAAGCCGCTGCCGCCGGTCAGCAAGTGACCAAGCATCTCGCACCCGGCCAGCAGGTCGTGAAACTCGTCCACGAGGAGCTGGTCCGCCTGCTGGGCGGAGAGGCGCGCGAGCTGCACATGGCGGATCGGCCACCGACCATTGTCCTCCTGGTTGGGGTGCATGGGGCCGGCAAAACAACGACCGCCGCCAAGCTTGCATCGCGCTTGAAGCGCCGTGGACGGCAGCCGCTCCTGGTGGCGACCGATCTACGGCGTCCGGCCGCGGTGACCCAGCTGCAGGTTGTCGGAGCCCAGGTTGGCGTTCCGGTCTTCAGCCAGCCCGGCGCCACTGATCCCATCAAGATCGCGCAGGCGTCGCTTGACGAGGCTGAACGGCGCGGGCACGACGTGGTGATCATCGATGCCGCTGGCCGTCAGCACGCCGACGACGACCTGATGGCCGAACTGCGCGCGATGCGGAACGCATTGCACCCTCATGACGTGGTCCTGGTCCTCGACGCGATGGCCGGCCAGGACGCTGTGGCGATGGCCGAGCGATTTCAGGAGATGGTCGGGGTCGACGGATTGATCGTCACTAAGCTTGACGGGGATGCTCGGGGCGGAGCAGTCCTCTCGGTCGTTGAGGTGACCCACCGGCCCGTATTGTTCGTCGGGACCGCGGAAAAGCTCGACGGTCTCGAACCGTTTCATCCGGACCGCATGGCGTCCCGCATTCTGGGAATGGGGGACGTGCTCACGCTCATTGAGAAGGCGCAGGAGACGATCGACACTGAGACCGCCGCCGAGATGGAGCGCAGGCTCAGGCGGGCGGAGTTCACGCTGGAAGACTTTCGCGATCAGCTCCGATCCGTCCGCAAGATGGGACCGCTCGAGTCCCTCATTGGAATGATCCCCGGGCTCAGCGGTCGCGCGGCGGGTCTCGCCGGTGCGGTCGATGAGCGGTCACTCGGACGGGTCGAGGCGATCATCAACTCGATGACGCCCGACGAGCGGGTGCACCCGGAAGTCATCGATGGCAGCCGGCGGCGCCGGATCGCCCATGGCAGTGGGACCTCGATCCAGGATGTGAACCGTCTCATGAAGCAATTCGATGAGGCGAAGAAACTCATCAAACGCGTGGGAGAGTTTGAGAAAAGAGGCAAGAAAGGGAAATTCCCATTTCCACTTTCGTGACGGTGTTGAGGAGGTCGAGCGACGCGAGACCGGTGGGGCTTGCAAGTATTGTGATTTGTTGAGGAGGTCGAGCGACGCGAGACCGGTGGGGCTTGCAAGTATTGCGAATAAGGGAGGCATAGTCGATGGTTAAGATTCGTCTCATGCGTATTGGCGGAAAGCACCAGCCATTTTACCGCCTTGTGGTCGCCGACTCGCGATCGCCGCGGAGCGGTCGTTACATTGAAATCATCGGATCGTACAACCCGCAGACAGAGCCGTCGACCATCAAGATCAACGAACCCAAGGCGCTCGCCTGGCTGCGCAAAGGCGCCCGTCCCAGCAACGCCGCGCGCGTTCTTCTTGAGAAGACAGGTGTACTGTCCAGGGCTGGCGGCGACGCGGCCGCCACATCCTGAGCTTTGTAGTCCCAATGGACGAGCAGGGTACCCTTCGCGATCTGGTCGCGTTCATCGCCAGATCGCTGGTCGATGAGCCTGCCGCGGTCGAGGTGCGGGTGAGAGAGCAGGATCGCGCGCTCGTCGTTGAGCTGCGTGTCGCACCCGCCGACATGGGGAAAGTCATCGGTCGCGGTGGGCGGATCGCCCGCGCCATGCGGGCCGTGGTGCGGGCGAGCGCGGTGAAGAGCGGCACGCGTGTGATGCTGGAGATAGTCCAGTGACCTGGAGGATTCCATGGGTCTGACGGTGAGCCGGCCGGTTGTCATCAAAGCGATCGTGACCGAAGGGTTCAAACGCCTGTATCTCCAGGACCTCGAGGAGGCGATCAAACGGGTCGACACAATCGTGCAGCAGTTGGATATGCAGATTCGACGGACTGAGCTGGAACGGCAGGTCTCGCCACAGTCGCGCGCGATCCGCCAGCAGCTGGAACTGGAACGCGCGAGGCAAGAGGGTACCAAAGCCGAATTGTCGATGCGACTTCGCGAAGCGCAAGAACTGGCGCTCAACTCCGAGTTTACGCAAGGCACCGTGGAGAGTCTGGTGGAGGTGAACGTGGGCGATAACTTGTTCACCAAACTCGGCCGCACAGAGATCGTGGTCAAGGATGGCATCATCATGGAGATCAGGGAGGAATAAGCATCGATGTCGCGGCCGAAGAGCCGGGGTCTCTCCCCGACTGAAACTGATACGGGGATCCCTTTGACCCCGGCTCTCCGGCCGCGCCCCGAGTTTATTGTGGTGGGACGGGTGGGGCGGCCTCACGGCCTGCGTGGGGAGATGCGGATCCATCCCGACACGGATTTTCCGGAGCGATTGTCCGCGATCAGGCACGTCACACTCCTCAAGAACAAAGAGTCGATGCAGGCGAGTGTCGTTTCGATCCGTTCGCATGGAGCGGCGGTGCTCCTCAAGCTCGAGAGCATCGATACTATTGAGGCCGCGTCGCGGTGGCGGGATGCCGCAGTCGCGGTTCGGCGGGAGCAGGCGGCCCCGCTCGAGGCGGGCCGGCACTATGTCTTCGATGTGCTGGGACTTCGCGTAGAGACCGAAGACGGGCGGTTCCTCGGGACCGTGGCTGAGGTGCTTCGCACCGGCAGCAACGACGTCTACGTGGTCAGGGGAGCTGAACGTGAGGTCCTTGTGCCGGCGATCAGCACCGTCGTGGTTACCATCGACGTCGCCCGCAGCCGAATGATCATCAGACCGATGCCAGGGATGATCGAGACGGGCTAGCATGCGCATCGACATTGTGACGATCTTCCCAGAGGCGTTCACCCCTCTCCAGGTCAGCCTGCTGGGTCGCGCCCGAGAGGCCGGTCGCCTTCAAATCAAGGTGCGGGATCTGCGGGAGTTCACCACGGACCGCCACCGGCAGGTCGATGACGCGCCGTACGGGGGTGGCGCGGGAATGGTCATGAAGCCCGAGCCCTTCTTCGAGGCCGTCGACGCCATCCGCGCCGCCTCGCCGAACACCACGCCGCGGATCATTCTGACGTCACCTCAGGGTGTCGCCCTGACGCACGCGCTCGCCCAGGAACTCGCCAGGGAGAATCACCTGGTATTGCTGTCCGGGCATTACGAGGGGATCGACGAACGGGTTCGCGAGACCCTCGCGACCGACGAGATCTCGATCGGCGACTACGTACTGACGGGAGGCGAACTCCCGGCGATGGTCATCGTCGACGCCGTCGCGCGGTTCGTCCCCGGTGTGGTGGGAGACGCGGCATCAGTCGAGGCCGATTCCTTCAGCGAGGGTCTGCTGGACTACCCGCACTATACGCGGCCGGCGGAGTACCGTGGGATGCCGGTGCCCCCGGTGCTGCTGTCTGGAGACCACGAATCAATCCGCCGGTGGCGCCAGGCGCAGCGTCTGCGCCGTACGCTCGAACGCCGCCCGGATCTGCTGAAGGCGGAAGCGTTGGGAGATGAGGACCGCAGGTTGCTCGACGAACTCGATGTAGAAGAAGACTAGGGTGCGGAAAGTGATGAAATGAGTAACTGCGTGCTGTGCTATAATTCAACGCCGTGACCGCGTAAAACTGATCCGGGGGATGGCGATGGAGAAAGTCGCACTCATCGAACGGGACCAGATGAAGAAGAAGCTGCCGGATTTTACGCCCGGCGACACCGTGCGTGTGCACGTCAAAGTCGTCGAGGGCGGGCGTGAGCGTGTGCAGGCGTTCGAAGGGGTCGTGATCGGCCGCAAGGGTGGGGGTATCCGTGAGACGTTTACGGTGCGGCGGATCAGCCACGGGGTCGGTGTTGAACGCACGTTCCCCCTGCACTCACCGCGCATCGATCGCATTGATATCGTCCGCAAGGGCAAGGTTCGCCAGGCGAAGCTCTACTATCTGCGCGAGAAAGTCGGGCGCGAGGCCCGCATCAAGGAGAGTCGCTAGAGGCCTCGTCTTCCGGCCACGATGCGTCTGGAGTTTCTCGACCGCCTTCCACTCAGCATCCCCAGCCTGATTCTGATTCTTGCGGGCGTGCTCATCATCGCACGCATCGTGATCCGGCGCGCGCAGTCCATTCCTTCCAACTGGCGGAGCTCGGTCGTTGAGACACTGGACGCCAGCATCATCGCGGCGTTGCTGAGCCTGCTCATCATCACGTTTGTCGTTCAAGCATTCTACATTCCTTCTGGCTCGATGGAGCCGACGCTCATGGTCGGCGACCGCATCCTGGTCAGTAAGCTGTCCTATCGGTTTGGCACCGTGGAACGCGGAGACGTGATCGTCTTTCATTACCCCCTCAATCCAGGCAAAGATTTCGTGAAGCGGGTGGTGGGACTCGGCGGCGAGACGGTCGAACTTCGTGATGGCGTGGTGCTCATCAACAACACACCCATCAAGGAACTCTATCCGACGGCGCTCGCGGGCGGCGACCGTTCGTGCACCACCAGCTACGGCCCGCAGAAAGTGCCCGTGGGCCAGATTTTCGTCCTTGGTGACAACCGCTGTAACAGCGAGGACAGCCGGTTCTTCGGTTTTGTCCCCCGCGTCAACGTCGTGGGCAGGGCTTCGTTCATCTACTGGCCGCCGCCCCGGTTGAGCCTCGTGCGCTGACACTCGTTGAGGAGGTCGAGCGATGCGAGACCGGTGGGGCTTGCAAGTATTCTGATTCTGTTGAGGAGGTCGAGCGTCGCGAGACCGGTGGGGCTTGCAAGTATTCTGATCCAGGGAGGGCGTGACGATTCGAGGCCCGCTCCGCCCATCTGACATGCGCCGGCTGCCCCTGGCGCAATTGTCCACGCTCGTCCGGCTGATGAAGGTGGTCGACCCCCTAATTGTGCGTGTCCTGTCCCGGGATCGACGGCAGGGCGCCCGCGCGCTCGTTGCACGATTGCGGATGCGCGCAGCGCGCGTGCTTCGGGAGCAGGCGCGGATCGAATCGCTGTATGCTATTGAACGCGATCGCCGCGGAGCCGGGTTCGAGGTGATCGCCGGTGTCGATGAGGCCGGTGTGGCGCCGCTGGCCGGGCCGGTGGTTGCGGCCGCGGTCATCCTGCCTGAGCATGTCGACCTTCCAGGACTAGACGATTCGAAGCGGCTCGATGCCGGAGAGCGCGCCGCGCTCTACGAAGGCATTCGCCGTACGGCATTCGCGATCGGCACGGGCATCGCGACCGTGGAGGAGATCGACCGCATCAATATCCTTCAGGCGACGCGGCTGGCCCATCGCCGGGCCGTTGCGGGGCTTGGGATTCGTCCGCACCTCGTGATGCTGGACGGTCGCATCCCGGCCGATGTCCCCGTGACCCAGCTCGTGATCATCGACGGCGACGCCACCTGCGCCTCGATTGCTGCGGCGTCGATCGTGGCGAAGGTCACACGGGATCGCGTGATGGCAGGGTTCGCTGAACGCTACCCCGGCTATGGGTTCGCCGTCCACAAAGGATATAGCACAAAGGCGCACCGCGAGGCCATCGCGCGACTGGGACTGACCCCGATTCACCGCCGCTCGTTCGTGCACCTGGAACAGCAGCTAATTCCTATCGGCTGACGAGCACTCGAATCTGTCCCGCGTTGAGCGGAGTGAATCGCATCGTCAACGGTCCGAACGGCAGGTGCGTTTCCGTTCTGTTGCTCACCGCAGCGCGGTACGCGATCATCCCCTTTTGCGCGCCGACGAGCGAACCCACCGCATCCTGCAGGAAGAAGGTCACCTGATATGCTCGCTGGATGTCCATTGGCACGTACATGACCTGCTGCTCGATCGTGTTGCCCGATACCACAATGTCCACCGTGATGACCCCGTCGTCCGACACGAATCGATGGAGTGTACGGCCGGAAAAAGCACTCGCGCCGCGCGAGGTTAGTTGCAGTTGATGGATTAGCGTCCCACTGGAGAAGGAATCGAACGACTGCCCCACAAGCGCAGGCGCCGGCAGGGGCAGTAACAGGACAAACACGATGGCAGCAAGGTAGCGCATCTGAACGACCTCCTACCGGACAGAATGCCACGGCCATTCTAGCTGCAGACCCAGAGGGGGCCTGACCCCCAGGGGGCCTGGCCCCCTGTGTAGTTTTTTGACCTGACCGCGTCATTTTTGCGGCTGGCATTTGACCCAAAGTGGTCAGGGAGCGGGATCGCCGAGTTCCCAATTGCAATCTCGTGAACCGCAAGCAACTAGGCGCAATCGGTGAGGCGGCTGCGGTGCGTCTGCTGGTGCGATCGGGATACAAGATCCGTCACCGGAACTTTCGGTGTCCGCTGGGAGAGCTGGATCTCGTGGCAGAGGAGCGAGGGGTGCTGGTCTTCATTGAAGTGAAAACCAGGACCACCGCGGAATTTGGCGTGCCACTCGAGGCCGTCTCTCCCGCCAAGCAACGCCGGTTGGTGCGGCTGGCGACCTACTATCTCGCGGGACGCAGGCTACTTGAACGGCCCTGCCGGTTCGATGCCGTGTCCGTCGTTATATCCCCGTCAGGACGCGTCGAGACCGTTGAACTCACCCGCGACGCCTTCGTGCCTCAAGGTTGACGACCAACTAGTGCTGCCTGCAAAGCAGGCCGACGACGCTGTTGAGGAGGCCGAGCCTGAGGCGAGGCCGGTGGATTCTGCACGTTGATTGAGTCTGGAGCCGAGCTGCAGCGAGGCCGGGGGGATCCTGCTTGGTGCCGGGTTAAGAGGGATGACTCAGGAGAGTCAGTGTACGATCGTCACCCAGTCTCTACAATCCGTCCGGAGGTCTCGCATGCTGGCCAAAGTTCGCACTGCCGCGGTGCAGGGGCTGGACGCGTATCCCGTCGATGTCGAGGTCGACGTCGGGGGCGGGCTACCGGCGTTCACCATCGTCGGGCTGCCTGATACCGCAGTTCAGGAGGCGAAAGAGCGAGTTCGGGCGGCGATCCGCAACTCCAACTTTGAAGTCCCCTCCCGTAAGATCACGATCAACCTAGCACCGGCTGATGTTCGCAAGGAAGGCCCGGCGTTTGATTTGCCGATGGCCATCGGCATTCTCCTCGCGACCGAGCAGATCCGTGCATCTGGACTCGACGGTGCGATGGCGCTGGGGGAGCTCTCGTTGGACGGTGGTATCCGCCCCGTGCCAGGCGTCTTATCGATCGCGATGGCGGCGCGAGCCGGTGGAATCCACACCCTCATCGCACCTGCAGTCAACGCACAGGAGGCTGCGCTTGTCGAGGGCCTGCAGGTATACGCAGTGCGGTCCCTGTTCCAGGTCACCCAGCATCTCGAAGGAGAGGAAGTGCTGACACCGGTGCGCAGCCCGCCGCACAGCGATGCCGGTGCGGACTATGCGGTTGATTTCGCCGAGGTGAAGGGTCAGGCGTACGCGCGGCGCGCCCTGGAGATCGCCGCGGCCGGTGGCCACAACGTCCTCATGGTCGGCCCGCCCGGCGCAGGCAAGACGATGCTCGCGAGACGGCTGCCCACGATCCTCCCGCCGCTGATCTGGGACGAAGCCATCGAGGTGACGCGCATTTACAGTGTCGCCGGCAGGCTCAACGGGCACGGCCCGGTGCGCGAGCGGCCATTTCGCAGCCCGCATCACAGCACGAGCAGCGCCGCGCTCGTGGGTGGCGGAACTGTGCCGCGGCCGGGAGAGGTGACGCTGGCGCATCACGGCGTGCTCTTCCTGGACGAACTTCCCGAGTTTCACCGCGACGCGCTTGAAGTGCTGCGCCAGCCGCTCGAGGAGGGGTTCGTGACCGTTGCGCGTGTGCAGTCGACCGTCACCTTCCCGTCGCGATTCATGCTCGTAGCGGCGATGAATCCCTGTCCCTGTGGTTACCACGGAGATGGCTTACGCGAATGTTTGTGCACGCCCTCGCAGATCGCGCGCTACCTTGGGCGCATCTCCGGCCCGCTGCTGGACCGGTTCGATCTGCATATCGAGGTGCCGCGCGTGCCGAGCGGAGATCTTATGACCACGCTGCCCGCGGAGCCTTCGACTGATATCCGCACACGCGTGCTGCGCGCGCGAGCCCGCCAGCAGGAACGGTTGGGGAGTCTCGGCGCCTGCAATGCCGGGATGACCGGCCGGCTGCTCCGCAAATACTGTCGGCTCGATGAGGAGGGGCGCACGTTTCTGCGAGCGGCGATCGAACGACTGGGACTCAGCGCGCGTGCGCACGACCGCATTCTCCGGCTGGCGCGCACGATTGCGGATCTGGAAGCTGCCGATGTATTGACGAACGCGCACCTCGCTGAAGCCGTACAGTACCGGGCGTTCGATCGACCGCTGCGACTGCTCGCTTGACACCCTGTGCTATCCTAATGGGCGATAATGACGACATTCGTATCGTCGCGCGCGATGACGAGGAGTATCCGTCGGCTTTGCGCCCGATCAGCGATCCACCGCGCGAGTTGTTCGTGCGAGGAACGCTCCTGCCGCAGGATGAGATCGCGGTCGCCATCGTGGGCGCGCGGCGCGCGAGCGAATACGGGAAAGCGGTGGCACGCCGGCTCGCGGCGGATCTCGTGGCGTGCGGCGTCACGATCGTCAGCGGCATGGCGCGCGGTATTGACGGCGCCGCGCATCAGGGCGCGCTCGATGGCGGTGGCCGGACGATTGCGGTGCTGGGCTGCGGTCCGGATATGGTCTATCCAAAGGAGCACGCACCACTGATGCAACGGATTATCCGCTCGGGTGCGGTGGTGTCCGAATTCCCGCCGGAGACCCCGCCACGGCCCGAACAGTTTCCGCAGCGCAACCGTATCATCAGCGGACTGGCGAAAGGCGTCGTAGTGGTCGAAGGGCGGATCGGGAGCGGATCACTGATCACAGCGGATTTCGCGCTGGAGCAAGGTCGCGAGGTGTTTGCCGTGCCTGGGAATATCTTTGAAGAAACAACCTGGGCGCCGCACCAAC
This sequence comes from Armatimonadota bacterium, assembly GCA_020028455.1. GTDB lineage: Bacteria > Sysuimicrobiota > Sysuimicrobiia > Sysuimicrobiales > Kaftiobacteriaceae > JACPRY01. Next base: position 16,414 of record JAHZOA010000011.1, read on the forward strand.
TGGTCGCGCAGGGTGCGCGCCTTGTGGTATCGGCGCTTGACATATTGGACGAGCTCAAGATTCCACATGGATCCGTGCAACGCCCAGCCGCCGTTTCGCTGAGCGATGAAGAGCGTGCGGTGTGGCAGCAACTCTCGTTCACTCCGCTACACGTTGATCGGATCGCGGCGAACTGCGGCCAACCGGTCGCGCTGATCAGCCGGGTACTGCTCTCGCTCGAGGCCGAAGGTCTGGTCGATGCGCTCGCCGGGCAGCGATATGTGAAGAAGGTGTAGGTGACGATGCCAAAACGCAAAGTGTCGACGGACGGCGCTACGCCAAAGAAGCGGACGAAGCCACCGCTTCCCCAGGCGACCGCCGCGCCCGAACCCCAACCGAGTGAATCTGCCAACGGCGAGAGCCGGGCCGTACAGGGGAAGCCACGCTCGCTCGTCGTCGTTGAATCGCCGACGAAAGCCCGTACGCTGAAAAAGTTCCTCACCCGCCGGTACGATGTCTTCGCCTCCATGGGGCACCTCAAGGATCTGCCGCGCAGCCAGCTCGGCGTGGACGTCAAGAACGGCTTCACGCCCAAGTACATCGTCGTCAAAGGGAAGGGCGGGATCCTCAAAGAGCTCAAAGAGGCCGCCAAGCAGGCACCCGCGGTGTTCATGGCGACCGACCCTGATCGCGAGGGGGAGGCGATCTCCTGGCATCTCGCCGACGCGCTGCGTCCGGTGAACCCGGAGATCAAGCGCATCGAGTTCCATGAGATCACTAAAGAGGCCGTCCGGAAGGCCCTTGCGCACCCGCGCGAGATCGATCTCAACCTCGTCAATGCCCAGCAGGCGCGGCGCATCCTAGATCGGCTGGTGGGCTACAAGTTGAGCCCGCTCTTGTGGCGCAAGATCCGCGGAGGATTGTCGGCCGGGCGCGTACAGTCGGTCGCGGTCCGGCTCGTCGTCGAGCGCGAGCGTGAGATCGAATCGTTCGTGCCGCAGGAGTTCTGGAGCCTCCTGGCGCGGTTACGCGAGGACGACCAGCACATCGAGGCGCGCCTGTACGGGAAGGACGGGACGCGGTATGGGTCGCCGGGCGAGGAGGACGTCACGGTTCTCCGGACTCGTGACGACGTCGACGCGATTGTCCGCGATCTAGACGGCGTCACGTACACCGTCGGCGAGGTCCGGCGCAAGGATCAATTCCGCCATCCCGCGCCTCCGTTTACCACAAGCACGCTGCAGCAGGAAGCCAACCGTAAACTCGGCTATTCGGCCGCACGGACAATGAACGTTGCCCAGCAGCTCTATGAAGGTGTTGATCTGGGACCCGAGGGGACCGTCGGCTTGATCACCTACATGCGCACCGACTCGGTGCGAGTCTCAGAGGGCGCCCAGCGCGAGGCGCGAGAGTACGTTACGCAGACGTATGGAGAGTCCTACGTGCCGGACAGCCCGCGTATTTATCGGTCGCGGCGAGAGGCACAGGAGGCCCACGAGGCGATCCGCCCAACGGCGGTGCGTCGCGCGCCGGACCGCGTGAAACCGTTCCTCCGAAGCGACCAGTACAAAGTCTACAAACTCATCTGGGAGCGCTTCCTTGCGAGCCAGATGGCGTCCGCGATCATGGATACACTCTCTGTGGACATCCACGCGGGCAGCTTCCTGTTCCGCGCCACCGGGTCTCGCGTGAAGTTCCCCGGATTCCTCGCCGTGTACCGTGAGGGCACGGACGCGAACGGGGAAGAGAAAGAGGGCTGGCTCCCCGAGCTGACCACCGGCGACCAACTCACGCTCATGGAATTGGCACCGCAGCAGCACTTCACCCAGCCGCCGCCGCGATATACCGAGGCGTCGCTGGTGAAGGCGTTGGAAGAACGCGGCATCGGACGGCCCAGTACGTATGCGCCGACCATTGAGACCATCAAGCGCCGCGGGTATGTGCACTCCACCAGCCGGCGCCTGCAGCCGACCGACCTGGGCGTGCTCGTCAACGACATGCTCGTCGAGCATTTCGGCGACGTCATCGACTATGACTTCACCGCGACAATGGAAGAGGAACTCGACCAGGTCGAAGAGGGGCGGCTGGACTGGAAGAAGGTCGTCGGCGACTTCTATAAGCCGTTCGAACACGACCTCGTCATCGCCGAGAAGAAGATCGAAGAAGTAAAGATGCCCGTGGTTGAGATCGGCGAGGCGTGTCCCGTATGCGGGCGACCGCTCGTGCGCAAGCACGGCCGGTTCGGCGAATTCATCGCCTGCTCGGGGTTTCCGGAGTGCAAGTACACGCGCCCGCTGGGCATCGGTGTGCCGTGCCCGAAATGTAAGGTTGGCGAGGTGGTGGAGCGCCGCAGCAGGCGTGGCCGCACGTTCTTTGGATGCAGCACGTATCCCGCCTGTACGTTTACGAGCTGGGACAAACCCACGGACAAAGTGTGCCCCCGTTGCGGGAAGAATGTGCTCGGTATTCACCAGACCGCGAGGAAGACCACCTTGCGGTGTCTGGACCGCACGTGCGGCTACACGGAACCGGTGACCCCGGAGCCGGCAGAGGAGCCGGTTGCCCGCTAGGAGAAGCCTCGCTGCGTGCAACAGGAAATCGACGCATTCTTGGCCGCGCTTGAAGGCGAGCGCGGCGTTTCTTCGCATACACTGACCGGCTACGGTCGAGACCTTCGCCACTTCGCGCGTTTTCTGTCCGGCGAGCGCGTCACGGTCTGGTCCGCCGTCACCCCCCAGATCGCGAGGCGGTATGTGGCCACCATGGACCGGCGCTACGCGCGGTCATCCGTGTCGCGGCGGCTGTCCGCGCTGCGCACCTTCTATAAATACCTGTATCGAGAGGGCATGGTTAGTCGGAACCCGCTCGTCCTGGTGGGCACGCCCAAGCAGCCCCGCCGGCTCCCCAAGTTTCTGACCCCTCACGAAGTTGCCGCCCTGCTCGCCGCGCCCGACGTGACGACCCGGATCGGCCTGCGGGACCGGGCACTCCTTGAAGTGCTGTACGCGACCGGCCTTCGCGTCGGCGAACTGACCTCATTGCGACGGGGAGATCTTCCATCGAACGATGAGATCCGGATCATGGGGAAGGGCCGCAGAGAACGGATCGTCCTGCTCACGAGTGCTGCGCAGGACGCCCTTCGGAGGTATGTGAACGAGGCCAGACCCTCTCTCGCCCGACACCGCGTTGTCGACGCCGTGTTCCTCAATGCCCGAGGTGGCCCGCTCTCTGACCGGGGCGTGCGCGTGATCGTGGACCGGCACATCCGGAAGGTCGCGTTTGACCGGCGCATCAGCCCGCACGCGCTGCGCCACACATTTGCCACTCATCTCCTCGACGGCGGCGCCGATCTCCGCTCGGTGCAGGAACTCCTCGGCCACGCGAGCCTCGCCACGACGCAGATTTACACGCACGTGTCGCGCGACTGGCTTAAGCGAGTGTATGACAAGGCACATCCGAGAGCATAGTGACGGTAACGCGGGAGCGCGGGAACGCGGGAACGCGGGAACGCGACAGAGTAGCAATTCAGCAGTTGCTCGTTCCCATGTTCCCCCGTTCCCGGGTTCCCGCGAATTGTGTTATACTGCCTTGCCACATATTACGCACGCTCTCTGATCCCATCGGGGGTGCCGCAAGGTTCCGGTGGTCGGGAATGAGGAGAGCGGAGGGAACAAACCAAAGGGAGGTTACGCGTTGCCTGTCGTTACGATGAAGCAACTCCTCGAAGCCGGGGTTCACTTCGGCCATCAGACCCGCCGGTGGAACCCCAAGATGGCCCGCTTCATCTTCACCGAACGGAACGGCATTCACATCATCGATCTTCAAAAGAGCGTCCCCATGATCGAGGAGGCGTACGCCAACGTGCGTGACGCCGTGGCGAACGGGGGAACCTGCCTCTTCGTCGGTACCAAGAAGCAGGCGCAGGACTCGATCCGCGAGGAATCCATCCGCGCCTCGCAGCCGTACGTCTGCCAGCGTTGGCTGGGCGGGATGCTCACAAACTTCCAGACCATCCGTAAGCGGGTCGAGCGGCTGCGCGAGATTGAGGACATGCGCGATCGCGGACTGATGGACGTCCTCCCCAAGCGCGAACAGGCGAGGTTGCTCGAAGAACTGGCGCGCCTGGAGAAATATCTTGGCGGCATCAAGACGATGACGCAACTGCCGTCGGCCGTGTATGTCGTCGACACGCGCAAAGAACACATCGCCATCGCGGAAGCCCGAAAGCTCGGCATTCCTGTTGTCGCCATCATCGATACGAACTGCGATCCCGATGAAGTCGACTATCCGATTCCCGGCAATGATGACGCCATCCGGGCGGTGCGCCTGATCACCAGCCGGATCGCCAACGCCGCCCTGGAAGGGCTCGAAGAGCGGCGGAAGCGTGAGGTCGTGGAAGAGACCGGAGAACCCATCGCGGCGTCAGAGGAAGAAGCGGAATCGTTTGATGAGAAGCCCGCCTCAGCCGCTGAAGGAATCGAGGAGAAGCCCGGGGAGGTTCCCGCGGAGTCACTGGTTGAGCACGAGGTGTCGTAGTGGACGCAAAGCAAACCGCAACGACAACTAGTCAGGCAGATCTCGTCAAAGACCTTCGCGCGCGAACGGGCGCTGGGGTCATGGACTGCAAGCATGCACTCGCCGAGGCCGGTGGAGACCTCGAGAGAGCCGTGGAGATACTGCGCGCAAAGGGGCTCGCCGTCGCTGGCAAGAAGGCAGGCCGCGCCGCGTCGGAGGGACTCGTCGAAGCGTACATCCATACAGGTGGCCGCGTCGGCGCGATTGTGGAAGTGAATTGCGAGACGGACTTCGTGGCACGCACCGACGAGTTCAAGCGGTTGGCGCACGATCTGGCCATGCAGATCACGGCGAGCGTTCCTCAGTACGTCAGCCGCGAGGAGATCTCTGCCGACGCGCTTGCTGAGCAGCGCAAGGTCATCGCGGCCGAGCTGACCGGCAAGCCCGCGGCGGCCGTCGAGGGCAAACTGGAGAAGTGGTACCAGGAAGTCGTCCTGTTGGAACAGCCCTTCATCCGCGATGAGTCCAAGCGCGTGCGCGACATTATCACCGACACCATCGCGCGGGTCGGTGAGAACATTCAAGTTCGGCGGTTCGCGAGGTTCAAGATCGGCGAATAAGGTGGCGGGACCGGGGACCCTGGGGACCTGGACCTGAAGATCGGCTGGCAGGAGGTGGCGGTATTCCCTCCGAGTCGCAGCGACCCAAGTACCAGCGCATTCTGTTGAAACTGAGCGGCGAGGCCCTGGCGGGCGACGGTCGTACGGGCCTCGACGCTCATGTGTTGGGCCTGGTGGCCGAGGAGGTCGCTGCGGTTACGGCCGCGGGCGTTGAGGTGGCCATTGTCGTGGGCGGCGGAAACATTGTCCGGGGCTCAGATGTCAGTTTGATCCTCGGCGTGGATGAAGCCACGGCCCACTACATGGGCATGCTGGGAACGGCCATCAACGCGCTGGCCCTACAGGCGGTAATGGAGGGACGGGGGCTCGTCACGCGGGTCCAGACCGCGATCGAGATGCACCAGATCGCGGAGCCGTTTATCCGGCGTCGCGCGATGCGCCATTTGGAGAAAGGCCGCGTCGTGATCTTCGCCGGGGGGACCGGTAGCCCATACTTCACCACCGACACCGCCGCCGCGCTCCGGGCCATCGAGATTGAGGCCGGGGCCCTGCTCATGGCCAAAAAGGGCGTGGACGGCGTGTACGATAAAGACCCGAACGTGCACTCCGACGCCGTGATTTATCGCCGGCTCGGGTACCTCGACGTCCTCAGTCAGGACCTCAAGGTCATGGACGCCACTGCCGTCGCCCTGTGCAAGGACAACAACATGGACATCATCGTCTTTGACGTCGCGCGGCCAGGCAACGTGAAACGCGCCGTGCTGGGCGAGGAAGTCGGCACACTGGTGACGTCCTCGGTGCGCGCGCAATGATCGCCGACGTCATCACCGACACGAAGACCAGGATGGCGAAGGCCATCGAGGCGACCAAGCACGAGTTTTCCTCGCTGCGCACCGGCCGCGCCAGTCCCGCCCTGCTCGAGCAGATTCGGGTCGATTACTATGGCACCCCCACGCCGATCAACCAGCTGGCGACGATCACAGTGCCCGAGCCGCGGCTGCTGGTCGTCCAGCCCTGGGATCGCAAGATGGTGAAAGACATCGAGCGGGGGATCCTGAAGAGCGAGCTTGGACTGGTCCCGTCCTCGGACGGCACGCACGTCCGCGTGCCGATTCCGTCGTTGACCGAGGAGCGACGCAAAGAACTGGTGAAGATCGCCCACCGCCACGCCGAAGAAGGCCGCGTGGCAATCCGCAACGTGCGCCGCGAGGCGAAAGAGATGATCGAGAAGCTGGAAGAGGATGGCGACATCTCTGAAGATGATGCGAAGCGCGGCCTGGACGAGTTGCAGAAGCTGACGGACAAGTACATCGCCGATGTCGAGGCCCTGCTCGCGGGAAAAGACAAAGAGATCATGGAGGTCTAGTTGATCGACGTGATCGGGCTGGAGCTCGAAGATGCGCGCCGCCGGCTCGAGGCCGCAGGTGCGGTCGTCACGGTATCCGAGACTCGCTCGCCCGTTCCTACCGTCCGGGTCAGCGGACCGATGCGCGTCGTCCGGCAGCGTGTCACCGCAGACGGCGGAGTCGAGCTGCTCGTCACCGCCGAGCGCTACGACCCCGCATCCTTAAGGCCTGGCGCCGCACGCCCGTCTCGTGAGTGACAGTCCATCAGCGGGGCCGCTCCCTGCGACGCCAGCGATTCTCGATCCCACTCGAATCCCAACACACATCGCCATCATCATGGACGGCAACGGCCGATGGGCCGCTGCCCGCGGGTTGAACCGGGCGGCCGGTCATCGTGCCGGTCTCGACGCCGTCCGCCGGACGCTCGAAGCGAGCCGGGAGTTCGGCGTCTCCATTCTTACGCTGTACGCGTTCTCAACTGAGAACTGGAGACGGCCGGCCGACGAGGTGGAAGCACTGATGCAACTGCTCGGGGAGGCCGTATCCGACGAGGCGGACGAGTTGATCCGCGAGGGAATCCAGCTACGTGTGAGCGGCGACCTCAGTTCGATCGACCCTGGCCTGCGCCGCGAAGTCGAGCAAGTGGTCGCGCTCACCCGAGAAAACGGCGAGCTCATCCTCAATGTTGCCTACAACTACGGCGGACGCGCCGAAATCCTCTCCGCGGTGCGCCGGCTTGCGGGCGACGCCGCCGCCGGACGGCTATCGCCCGATGCCATCGATGAGGCGGCGCTTAGTCGCTATCTCTACTCTGCGGGTCTCGCTGACCCGGATCTGCTTATCCGGACGGGTGGAGAACAGCGGGTCAGCAATTTCCTCCTCTGGCAAATTGCATACACTGAGTTGTACTTCTGCGACGTGTACTGGCCGGACTTCGACAGGACGCACCTATCGGCCGCGATACAGACCTACCAGCAACGCCTGCGCCGGTTCGGTGGAATTGAAAGCTCGTAAATTTTGATGGACCAGCTCGCAAGCGCATTCGGTCGCGCCAAGCTCCTCCCTCGTACCATGACGGCGTTGATCGGCGGCGCCGTATTTCTGGCCGCGGCATGGGCGGGCGGGGTGTGGTGGGTTGCCATCACGGTGATCCTCGCACTACTCGCCGCGGTCGAATACGCTGGGCTGCATCCGCAGGTCGCCGGCGCACAGAAAGCTGTGCCTACCGGTGCGGTCCTCGCCGTCCTGCTGGCCGCTGCCGGCTTCTGGACGGAACAGGTGCTGCTCATTCTCGGCGCGGTGGTGTTGCTCGCCGGTGTGGGTCCCTGGATCGTTCGCGGCATGGACCCGCACCGCTGGCGTCAGCCGGCAATGCTGATATTGATCCAGGGGATCGCGTACGTAGGGGTTCCATTGGGCGTGCTCGCGCGCTGGCGGCTCCAGGGCACGTTCGACGAAATACTCTGGTTATTCGTGATCGTGTGGGCATGCGACATTGCCGCGTACTTCGTCGGGCTGTTGTTTGGCCGGCACAAAATGGCTCCAAAAGTGAGCCCAGGGAAGAGTTGGGAAGGCGCGATCGCCGGCCTCGGGGCAGGGGGAATCGCCGGACTGCTGGCCGGGCCAATCTTTGGACTCGGCGTGCCTGGGGCCATTGCGCTTGGTGCGATTACGAGCATTGCGGGCCAGATCGGCGACCTGTTTGAATCAGCCCTCAAGCGGCGGGCCGGCGTCAAAGATTCAGGAGGATTGCTGCCCGGTCACGGCGGCGTGCTTGATCGGTTCGATGCCGTATTGTTCGCGGCCCCGGTCGCATATCTCGCATTGAGACTGTCGGGAAGAATCTGATCATGAAACGCCTCGTCATTCTCGGATCCACTGGGTCGATCGGGCGTCAGGCGCTGGAGATCGTCGACGCTGCTCCCGGTGATTTTCAGGTTGCGGGTCTCGGGGCGCGACGCGACGCAGAGATGTTAGTCGCGCAGGCGGTGAAGTACAGACCGTCAGTTGTTGCTGTTGCCGATCCTGACGCCGGCGACGTCGTCCGGAAGCACCTGTCCACCTCCGCGCTGGTCCTGTCTGGACCCGACGCTCTTTCCGATCTCGTCTCCACGGCTGACGCCGACCTTGTGTTGGTGGCGGTTGTAGGGATTGCCGGCTTCCGCCCCACGCTGGCTGCGCTCAGGTTAGGGCGCGAGGTCGCGCTTGCCAACAAAGAAACACTTGTTGCTGGGGGCCCTGTGGTGATGGAAGAACTGCGCCGCCACGGCTCACTCTTGCCCGTCGACAGCGAGCATTCTGCGGTCGCGCAGTGTCTCCGGGGGGAACGCGCAGACTCTGTGCGCCGGATCATCCTGACGTCTTCCGGAGGGTCGCTCTTGCGCCGGCCCCTCGAGACGATGGACCAGGTGCGGATCGAGGAAGCCCTGGCCCATCCGAACTGGAAAATGGGCAAGAAGATTACGGTGGATTCGGCAACGCTCATGAACAAGGGCCTCGAGGTCATCGAAGCCCACTGGCTCTTCGGTCTGAAGCCGGAGCAGATCGACGTGATCATCCATCCACAGAGCATCGTGCACTCGATGGTTGAGTTCGTGGACGGATCCGTCAAAGCACAGCTGGGGTTCCCCGACATGAGGACGTTCATCGCGTACGCACTCTATGGAGGAGAGCGGCCGGCGCTCCCGATGACGCCCCTGGAATGGGCGCGGGTGCAGTTGACGTTTGAACGGCCGGAACCCAAGCGCTTCCCGTGTCTGGGGTATGCGTATGAAGCGCTGCGCGCCGGGGGCACGATGCCGGCAGTGCTCAACGCCGCCAACGAAGTCGCCGTGCAGTTGTTCTTAGAGAGCAGGATCAGATTCACAGATATCGCAAGGATCGTCCGCAGCGCGATGGACGCTCACGATGTTATCGCGGCGCCGTCCGTAGGACAGATCCTTGACGCCGATGTATGGGCGCGTGAGCACACTAACTATCTGAGGAGCGATATCGTTGCCTAACATTGTCCTGGCCATCATTGCCTTTGGTGTGATGATCTTCGTCCACGAATTGGGCCACTTTCTCGTGGCCAAGCGCGTCGGCGTCACCGTGTACGCGTTTGCACTAGGCTTTGGTCCGCGGCTGATCGGATTCCGCCGTGGCGACACGCAGTACGCGATCAACCTGCTGCCGTTTGGAGGGTACGTGCGGATGGCCGGTGAGGACCTCGATGATGCCGGCGGCCCCGGAAGCTTCCGCTCCAAATCGGTCTGGCAGCGCATCGCCGTCGTTGCCGCCGGGCCCGGAATGAACCTGCTGCTCGCGTTCGTGTTGCTGACCGGTATGGCCCTCGCGGTGGGAATTCCGGTTGGAGTGACTAACCGCATCGGGAAGCTCCAGCCGGGCTGGCCGGCCGAGCAGGCGGGGCTGCGCCCCGGCGACGCGATCGTGGCGATCAATGGCGTGCCGATGCGCGACGGCAGAGAGGTCGTCGACACCATCCATGCGCATCCCAATGAACGGCTCGTGTTGACGGTGGACCGAGACGGACAGCAATTCACGGTCTCGGTCACCTCGCGGTTGGAACCCAGGCAGAAGAAGATTGGCCTGATTGGGTTCTCTCCTGAACCGATCCGAGAACGGATGGGTCCGGGACGCGCATTCGCGTGGGGCGTGCAAAACACCGTGCAGTACGCGTCGGTGATCCTCACCACGCTCGTTCAGCTGGTCCGGGATCGCGAGATGCTAGACCAACTCGGAGGCCCGGTGGCGGCGGTCGACTTTCTTGGCGAGGCCGCGCGGGCGGGCTTCGAGATCTTCCTGCACACGGCGGCTCTCTTCTCGATCATGATCGGGCTCTTCAACTTGATTCCGTTTCCCGCCCTCGACGGTGGACGGCTCAGCTTTCTCATCGTCGAGGCGTTCCGGCGCCGGCCCGTCGATCCGCGGCGCGAAGGCTACATCCATCTGGTTGGGTTTGCGCTGTTGCTGTTGCTGTTGGTACCATTGACGATGCGTGATATTGGACGAATCGTGCAAACGTGGTTAGGTCGTTAGGACTGGCCGTTCCGTCGAGGCGTATGCACAGGACCACCACCCGAAAAATTCGAGTCGGGAACGTCGAGATCGGCGGTGGCGCGCCGATCTCGGTGCAGTCCATGACCATCACCGACACGCGCGACGTCGAAGGCACCCTCGTCCAGATCTACCAGCTGGCCACCGAAGGCTGCGAGATCGTGCGGCTCGCCGTCCCCGATCAGGAGGCGGCTGCGGCGCTCGCCGCGATCAAGCCCCGCAGTCCACTCCCCATCGTCGCCGACATTCATTTTGATCACCGCCTGGCGCTGGCGGCGCTGGAGGGCGGTGTCGACAAGCTGCGCATCAACCCCGGCAACATCGGCAGCCGCGCTCGCACGCGTATCGTCGCGAAGGCCGCAAAAGAGCGGGGCGTGCCGATCCGCATCGGCGCCAACATCGGGTCGCTGTCCAAAGCGATGCTGCGGCGGTTCCGTGCGCCCTCCGCGGAGGCGCTCGTCGAGAGCGCCATGGAAGACGTGCAGGTGCTCGAGGATCTCGACTTTCACGATATCGTCATCTCGGTCAAGGCATCTGAGGTGCCGATGGCGGTCCGGGCCTACGCGATGATCAGCGAGCGGACGCAGTATCCGTTGCACGTCGGCATCACGGAGTCCGGCACCGCCTGGGCCGGCGGCATCAAATCCGCGGCGGGGATCGGCGCGATTCTGTCCTCCGGAATCGGTGACACGATCCGCGTCTCGCTCGCCGCGCATCCGGTCGAAGAGGTCAAGGCTGGGTTTGAGATTCTCAAAAGTCTGGGACTTCGGACGCGGGGCGTGCAGCTCGTGGCGTGTCCATCGTGCGGCAGGGCCGAGGTCGACATCATCGCCATCGCACAGGAAGTCGAGCGACGGCTGGCACGCATCAACGCGCCGGTGAAGGTCGCCGTGATGGGCTGCGCCGTCAACGGACCCGGGGAAGCGCGCATGGCGGACCTCGGGATCGCCTGCGGCCGGGGGATGGGGCTGCTCTTCAAAGACGGCAAGATCGTTGCGAGCCTGCCCGAAGACCGGCTTGTTGATGCGCTGATGGAGCAGGTGGAAGTAATCGCTAGGGAGAAAGCGGCGGCCACAGCATGACTCCATTTATGGAACAGGCGGTGCCGCTCTGGGAACAGGCGGTACGGCTCCTCTTGGCGATGGTCCTGGGCGGCGTGATCGGCTGGCAGCGCGAAGCGACGGAGAAGCCTGCAGGGTTTCGCACGCACATTCTGGTCTGTCTTGGCGCGGCGCTGTTCACGCTGATCTCCGCTGTAGGATTTTTCGGGTCCGGAGCAGATCCGGCGCGCGTGGCCAGCAACATCGTGGTCGGGATCGGTTTCCTCGGCGCTGGGACCATCTGGCGTACCGGCGCGAGCGTTCAGGGGCTGACCACCGCCGCAAACCTGTGGACGGTCGCGGCCATTGGGACGGCGGCCGGGATCGGTTATTACATGGGCGCCGTGCTGACGACGGTGATCGTGCTCGGGGTGCTGACGTTGTTCAAGGGGTTTGAAGCGCTGATCCCGAGGCGGGGGCTTGGCCACCTGATCATGGTCACATCGGACCGGCCTGGACAATTGGGTCGCATCGGGACGGCACTCGGCACGTTCGGGGTGAACATCGAGCACGTCGAGGTCTCGGAGCGGCGCGACAACAAAGTCGTCCTGCAGCTGACGCTCCGGCTGCCTGCGCGCATGAGCCGGCACGACGTCCTCGTCGCCGTGGGCGATGTAGAAGGTGTGGACGAAGTTCGCTGGGAGGACACGAGCGTCGCGGCATGATCCCGCTGCGTGACGATAATCCGTCGTCCACGCGTCCCGTGGTGACATATCTCCTCATCGCCGCATGTGTGGCTGTCTTTCTGTACATGACCTCGCTAGGCTCCGCGAGTCAAGTCGAGCGGTTCGTCTTCAGATACGGCGCGATTCCCGGCGAGGTGACCGGCCGCGGCGGCGCGGACGTCGCAGAAGAGTATCCAACGCTGATTACCTCGATGTTCCTGCACGGCGGCTGGTTTCATCTCGGCGGCAACATGCTGTACTTGTGGATTTTCGGCGACAACGTCGAAGATCGTATGGGCCATGTTGGATTCCTCATCTTTTATGTCATCGCAGGAATCGCCGCCGTGATGACCCACATCCTGCTCGACCCGAACTCGTCGGTGCCGCTGGTCGGCGCCAGCGGGGCGATCGCCGGGGTGCTGGGAGCGTACCTGGTGCTCTTCCCGCGGGC
>JAHZOA010000203.1 GCA_020028455.1 Armatimonadota bacterium
GGCCCGGCGAGCGCATTTTTGGTCTACGTGCCGCTACTCGTACTCGCCGCGCTGCTGCTGGCGTTCGGAGCAAGGGAGACGCTCGCGCGGTCACGAAACACGCTCATCACCAGCCTTCAATGAATTCACCAAGGAATCCGAGTCGGTGGAGGTAAGATCGTGGAACGACGTACCATTGATGAAACCAGTGAGCGCGAAGAGTTTCGAAAGCAGCATCTATACGAGGGGACGTCGTTCAAGAATCTCCGCGGTCATCCTGTACACCAGCGCAAAATGAGGGGCAGCGCGTCGGCGCACTTTGCATTGTCGGGGAACAAGACGATCGATGCGCACATCAGCGAGCTGCCGTCGGGCGGCCACAACAAGCGCCACCGCCACATGAATGAGGCGATCATCTACATCCTCTCCGGCAAAGGCTACTCGATTATTCAGAACGGCGACAAGGCGCCCGTGCGGATCGACTGGCAGGAGGGCGACATGTTCGAGCTGGTGAGAAGCGATGAGGATAGGCCGCTTGAAAATCTGGACGGCGGCGGCGCTGGTGCTGGTGTGGGCGCTCGTGGCGGTACAGGCCGGCGCGACGCCCGTGGGATCATCGATGGCCGCCATCGCCATGTACAAGGGGGCCGACCGGCAGGCCAGGCTGGAGGCCGGGGCGCGCCAGGAAGGCGCGCTGATGATCTATACCTCGATGGACCTCGAGGAGTCCCAGCCGATCCTCGAGGTATTCATGAAGAAATATCCATACATTCGAGGCGAGGTCTATCGAGCTCCGGGCGAGGACGTCGCACAAAAACTCATTACGGAGTATCGAGGACGTAAGTACCTGGCCGACGTCTTCGAGGGCACGGGGATCGACGTCGCCAAGATGATCAAGGAAACCTACGGGCAGGCCTTCTTCACACCGCGTGCCGGCGCCTATCCGCGGCAGGCCAAGGACCCCAAGGGGTTCTGGGTCGCCACGCGCTACAACATCCTCGTCGCGGCCTGGAACACCAACGTCGTCTCCGACGCTGATTCGCCCCGGACGTACGAGGATCTCCTCAACCCCCGATGGCGCGGTCGCATCGGCATCGAGGCGACCGACCAGGTCTGGCTCGGCACGCTGCTGGAACTGTGGGGCGAAGCCAAGGCGATGGAGTTCTTCCGGCAGTTGAGCGCGCAGCAGCCGCTGATCCGGACGGGCCACACACTCCTCGCGGAACTGATCGTCGCCGGTGAGGTCCCGATGTCCCCGACGATCTATAACCACCGCTCCGAGCGTCTCAAGTCACGGCGCGCGCCCATCGATTGGCGGCCCCTGCAGCCGGCTGTCGCCATTCCTCACGTGATCGGGCTGCCCAATCGGGCGCCGCATCCGCATGCCGCGCTGCTCTTTATCGACTTCCTGCTTTCCAGGGAGGGGCAGCAAGAGCTCGTAAAGTTGGGGCGCATCCCCGCGTACCCGCTGGTAAACGCAGTGCCAGCCTATTTGAATCAGGGATTCTCCTACAAGGTGATCGACCCGTCGACGTTCTTGGACAAGTACCAGCGATACGATGCGCTCTGGCAAGACATGATCATCCGCGCCCGCCGCTAGGAGCGGAGCGCTTTGAACGGAACCGCGCCCGCCACGGTTAGGGTATTGCGCCCGTCGTTGCGGGCGCGGTTGCCTGTGCAGTTGCTGCTGCCGGCTGGGATTGCCGCGATCGTTGCCTACCTGACGCTTCTGCCCCTAATCTTTCTGCTGTACGGTACCTTCTTCACGCCGACTGTCGGCGGCCAGGCTGGCACGTTCACGCTGCAAAACTACCTTCGCGCTTACACCGACCGCTCAGCGCTCCCGATCATGGCGAATTCTTTTGTGTTCGCCGTGGGCACGATGGTGGTTTCGCTGGTGATCGGTACGATGCTGGCCTGGATCACAGAGCGCACCAACACGCCGCTGCGCGGATTGTTCTTTGCCGTGAGCCTCGTCCCGCTGATCATCCCAGGCATCCTGTTTACGCTGAGTTGGATCTTCCTGCTGAGCCCGCGGATCGGGCTGCTGAACCTGTGGATCATGCGGCTTCTCGGCCTCTCGGCGCCGCCATTCGACATCTATTCGATCGGCGGGATGATCTGGGTTGAAGCCCTACACTGGTCTCCGATCGCATACTTGATGATGTCTGCCGCATTCCGCTCGATGGATCCGTCACTGGAGGAAGCCGCGCTGATGTCCGGGAGCGGTCTGGCGGGTACCTTCTACCACGTGACGCTCAAGCTGAACGTGCCGACGCTCCTGGGCGCAAGTCTGTTGCTCTTCCTGCGCGGCCTGGAGACGTTCGAAGTGCCGGCGATCATTGGATTGCCGGCGGGCATCCACGTATTCACCTCCAGGATCTATCTGGCGATCAAGAGCTATCCCTCAGACTTCGGCCTGGCGGGGTCGTACTCGACGATTCTGCTGGTGATGACATTGACCGGCATCTTTTTGTATGGCCGGATCACACGAGAGGCGTCGCGATTTGCCACGATCACCGGCAAAGGGTTTAGGCCGCATGTCATCGATCTAGGAATCTGGAAATATACCATGGCGACGTTGATCGTTGGGTATCTCGCAGTCATGGTGGTCCTGCCGATGTTCGTGCTCGTTTGGAACTCCGTTCTTCCGTTTTACCAGAGGCCGTCGGTGCAGGCGCTCTCGATGCTGACGATTGACAACTACACGTTCGTGCTCAAACTGCCTAAAACGACCCGGGCGGTCATCAACAGCGTTGGGCTATCGATGGGAAGCGCGACCATTGTCATGGTCATGACCTCGGTCATCGCGTGGATCACCGTACGCTCTCGCGTGCCAGGCCGATGGCTGCTCGATAACCTGACGTCGTTGCCGCTCATTTTTCCCGGAATTGTCATGGGTGTGGCTCTGATCTGGGTATATTTGACGCTGCCGATACCGATCTACGGGACGATCTGGATTTTGCTGGTCGCCTACGTGACCCGCTATCTGCCCTATGGAATGCGCACGTCGTCCGCCGCCCTGCTGCAGGTGCACCGGGAATTAGAAGAAGCAGCGGAGACGAGCGGGGCATCCTGGGGGCGAACGTTCCGGAGCATCATTCTGCCGCTGCTGCAGCCGGCGCTGCTGGCGGGCTGGATCTATGTCGTCATCGTATCGATCAGGGAACTCTCGAGCAGCATCCTGCTATGGGGTCCAGGGGCGGAGGTGCTCTCCGTCTACATCTTTGATCTCTGGCAGACCGGCCACCCACAGGAACTTTCGGCGTTGGGACTAATGCTGGTGGGTTTTCTCCTCGTCCTTGCCATGGTCTTGCGGGCCTTGAGTCAGCGGTACGGGGTCCAGCATTAGCCATGGTCAAGGTGCAGGATCTCGTGAAGGTGTATCGGACCGGACGTGGGTCGGTCGTGGCCTGCGACCGTGTCAGTTTTGAAGTCGAGGACGGCCGGTTCTTCACGCTGCTGGGGCCGTCGGGATCCGGCAAGACGAC
>JAHZOA010000204.1 GCA_020028455.1 Armatimonadota bacterium
GGTTGGTGTCGAGAGCTTTGCCAAGGGTTTCCGCATCGGCAATGTTGTCTGCGACCTTGCCATGATAGAGGTCTGGAGCGAAGGCGACGAAACCGGATTCGGCCAGTCGCGTGCAGAAAGCCTTCATTGTGTCGTTCAGCCCCCACCAGGCGTGGAGGACCAACACAGCGCTGCCTTTGCCAGTGGGGGGAATGGCGAGGTAGCCGTCGGGGTGGGTATGTGGCATTTACATCTCCTCGAATTGCTCTAGCACTCGTGCTGCTGCCTAACGGCCAGGTTTCAGCCGCGGCGGCTGATTATCGCGCCGACTGCCGTCGGCTGCAAACCGTGTTAGCCGGCATGTTTTCGAACGTCAAAGTAGAGCGTTTGACCAACCATTTTCGAGATGCGCGCCCGTTTCGTGCCAACCAAGACGTAAAGAGCGTTTAGTACCTCGAAGCGATCATTTAGAAACTTCGATCGCTTGCACGCAGCGAGAGCATCAGCGGACGTTACCGCGCGCTTGCCGCCCAGACGCCTCACCAAGTAGTCAACTGCCTTACGCGCGACCACCGTGAAGTTACCGCCGGTCCCCTTCCCGGGCGAAAAGAGAACGTAGTGGCTGACGCCCTCGGCGATGTGGTAGTTTCGCTTTGCGGAGCGGACAAATCCACGATACCGAAGATCGGAGAATAGAGAGCGGTAGTTCACGGGCTGCCTCCTACACAGGATATCCTTGACCGCCTAACGGTGGAGCCCGGAAGGAGCGAAGCGACCTCCCTTTTGGGCGGCCCCGTTGAGCGACTTGTCAGGCGCACTATTTGCGCTTCTCAAACTCTGCGAGTGCATTCGTCCATCCAATGAGCCTATTCCGGAACCAGCTATTGAACAGGCAGAGATACGCGACGAGAATGACATCAAGAAGAACAAAGAAAGTACGATGCCGCTGAGCATAGTCCGCCGCAACGGCAATAGTGACGAAAACACCAGTCAGCGCCCCGTAAGCCGCGTAGAATTTTGCCATCGATCCTTCCCACCCCCTATGTTCCGCCGAAGCCTCCAATCCAGTACCAACGCTAGCGCAACAAAGGCGACCAGCAAGACTTGAATTGCCGGAAAAAACCACGGATCGGATGTCAGCTCGACCACTCGGTCCATCAAGGAAGCACTTCTCATGTGCGTCTAACGGTTGAGCTTAGTGTCGCGGCGATGATAGCCAGAACGGTTGCTAACCCAAACGCCTGCGAAAGAGACCGGCTAGTTGCCTCCCGGCGTTGCAGCGAAGGGTTAGTCAGCATGTGTTCCTTGCGGCCTACCGACTCGAAGATGTGGTGGCGTCGTCTCGATCAAGGTTCTGACTCCTACGAGGAACGGCTCTCAGCTCCTTCCAAGAGATGCATGGCAAGGCTACTGAGACGCAGGTACTCATAAGCGCGGATTGGATCGCTAATATTTCCGTCCGCGGTGTGGCTCTTCTCGTTTCGGAAACGGTCGATCGCCATCGTAAGAAATTTCACGCCATTCTGGAAATCCTCATCCACATGGGAAGCCGCCGCACCGCGTACATAAAAGTGTCCCTTACCAAAGGCTTCCGATCCAGTCTCGTAGCCGGTAAGAGCACGAAGCTTATCTCGAACTAGCTTAAAACTCTTCTCGACTGCTTCTGCGTAATCGCCCCCCTCATAGAGGTTACGACACTTCGCGCAAATCTCAGATATAAACTCTCTATGGCGATGGCACCTGGGGATTCCCCAACCGCAACTTCCAACCTCTCGATGAGAGACTGCAGCTTATCAACACCATGCTGAAGTGCTGTCTTCCTATATGGAAACGTGTACATTGGAGATGAGCGGTCTGATGTCTCGGTGGCATAGCCAAATTCCCACCCGATGTCCTTTCCCTCATAGAGGGTATCGAGCACGGCAATTGTTTCTTCGCGCCATGTTGCAAAGAGAAAGAGCCAGTCGCGATATCCTGCGGTCCTCTCGGCGATGTCCGCTTGGGCCGTAAGGTCGTTGCCAGCCCGAATACGGGCGGCGATCGCCTTCTTAACCTCTTCACCCGGCTTTAATAGCTTCGCCATGCTCTCCTCTGTCTGACCGATTCGGTTTGATCGGCCTCGACGATCTTCAGCTTTCGGCTTTTGGTTCAAGGGCGGCGACCAATACGCCCCCTACAACGCTTAGGATACCGACCGCCGTCTTAGCGAGGGGACCCTCGCCCAAAAGACCGAGCGGTGCGACACATATGATCTGCAACGAGGACGGCCGCTGGCCCCGCTGCGCGAAGATTCACAACGATGCGGGCGAGAATCCTCGTCTGGCTAACTCGTGATTAGGCCGGTCAGCCTAGCACCCTTCCCGTGTCAGCCTACCACGCCAATACACGGGATGGCCTATCCCCGCAATCGCCCGTCCGGCTTCGCCTTCTGCCACCGCCGCGCGTCCCCCTCGCCGGTATTATGCTGCGAGCCCTTCAGCCTAACACCCGAGGCCAGTGAAGCCTTAACCTGCCGCCGGCCTGTGTCCCGGCCGTGAATTGTTATTGCATCGCGTCCGGTGTCGGGCCGATTCCAGCGTAACATCGGCGCACGCTGCAAGAAACCGCCACTTGCGTGCATGCCATGAACCGGCGCGCTCGCCTTCATGTCTCCACGGTGGTCCGCACATAACGCTGGCCCGGCAGCGCCCGCACCAGTCCCCGGAGCTCCAGCCCCAGCAGCACCCGGGCGACCTCGGCCACCGGCAGCCTGCAGCGCAGGGCCAGGACATCCATGTTCGGCAGGCGGAGCTCCTCCAGGATGTCCTCCACCGTGGTCAGCAGCTTCGCCCCTTGCTGCAGCAGTCGGTGCGGCAACGCGCTGGTCTCCGCGAAGACGCCGCCCGGTACCGCGAACACCTCCCGCCCCTGCTCCAGCGCGCAGTCGGCGGTGATCAGCGCCCCGCTGTCGGCGCGACCCTCCACTACCACGACCCCCAGCGAGAGCCCGCTGATCAGCCGGTTGCGCCGGGGAAACTGGTGCCGCAGCGGCGGCGTCCCCGGCGGGAACTCCGACACCACCGCCCCCGCCTCGATAATCTGCACCGTCAGGCGGGCATGCTCGGGCGGGTACACAATGTCCACCCCGCACCCCAGCACCGCGATCGTGCGCCCACCGCCCTGCAGCGCCCCGCGGTGGGCGGCCGCATCGATCCCCCGCGCCAGGCCGCTTATTACCGTCACCCCGCTCCGCGCCAGCTCCTGCCCCAGCCACTCCGCCACGGCCAGCCCGTAGGCGCTGGCCCGCCGCGCCCCCACCACAGCCACCGCCCGGTGGTCCGCTTCCTGCAGCGTCCCCCGCACGTATAGCCTCTGCGGCGGATCGGCAATCGTCCGCAGCGCCGCCGGGTAGGCCGCGTCCTGCAGTGTCAGAACGTTACCCCAGCAGCCGCAGCGGCCGGTCAAATGCCCGATATTGGATCGCCTCCGCCAGGTGTGCTACCGTGATCCCGTCGCTGCCTTCCAGGTCGGCAATGGTGCGCGCCAGGCGCAGCACGCGGTCATACGCGCGGGCCGACAGCCCCAGCCTCTCGAGCGCCCCGCGCAGAAATGCTTTCTCCTCCTCGCCCAATCGGCAGTGCCGGCGCAGTTGTCGCGGGGTCATCTCCGCATTGCAGGACGCCGCTCCGCCCAACCGCGCCTGCTCGATCGCCCGCGCCCGCAGGACGCGTGCGCGGATCTCTGTGGAGGATTCTCCGGTCGGGACTGAGGTGAGTTCCGCAGGCAGGACCCGCGGCATCTCCACATGCAGGTCGATGCGGTCCAGTAATGGGCCGGAGACGCGGCGGAGGTAGCGGGCGACTTGAGGCGGCGTGCACAGGCACTCCCGCTTCTCATCGCCTCTATGGCCGCACGGGCACGGGTTCATCGCCGCCACCAGCATGAACGCTGCCGGGAACGTCACGGTGGACTGCACGCGCGCCACGGTGATGACGCGGTCCTCCAGCGGCTGGCGGAGCACTTCCAGCACGTCCCGGTGGAACTCCGGCAGCTCATCGAGGAACAACACGCCGCGGTGCGCGAGCGTCACCTCGCCGGGCCGCGGTCCGGGACCGCCGCCGATCAGCGCCGCGGTGCTCGAGGCATGATGGGGACTGCGGAACGGGCGCAGGATGCGCGGCCCCGACCCGCGCAGCAGACCGGCCACGCTGTAAACTTGCGTGACCTCCATCACCTCTTCCCAGGTCAAGGACGGAAGAATCGTAGGCAGGCGGCGTGCCAGCATCGTCTTCCCCGCGCCGGGCGGCCCAACCAGGAGCACATTGTGTCCACCCGCCGCGGCGATTTCCATCGCCCGCTTCGCATGATCCTGGCCGCGGACATCATTGAAGTCGACGTCGTCTGGCGGCGACGCAGCGGCCCGAGGGGCGGTGCGCAACGGCGGAATCGGTGAGGTACCCTCGAGATGCGCGA
Source organism: Armatimonadota bacterium (assembly GCA_020028455.1). Classification (GTDB taxonomy): domain Bacteria; phylum Sysuimicrobiota; class Sysuimicrobiia; order Sysuimicrobiales; family Kaftiobacteriaceae; genus JACPRY01. The sequence continues at coordinate 4,432 of JAHZOA010000204.1, forward strand.
TCACCTGCGCAAGCGTCGACGCCGGGTGAATCTGCAGCCCGTCGACGAGCGCAGCCTCTCCCGCGTTTGGCTCCGGCACGATGAAGGCTCGCGTGCCACGGGATCTGGCGCCAAGCAAGATGGAGAGCAATCCCGCCACCGGTCGCAGTCCGCCATCTAACGACAGCTCCCCCACCAGCATCGTGCCGTTCGGGGCCGCCGGGGCGCGGATCTGCCGGGTCGCCGCGAGAATACCGATGGCCATGGGCAGATCGAACGCAGGTCCTGCTTTGCGGACGTCTGCCGGCGCAAGGTTGATTGTGATCTTTCGCGCGGGCACCTGATAGTTGGAGTTGCGGATCGCGGCGCGGACGCGTTCTTTCGCCTCCTGAACTGCCGCATCCGGGAGCCCAACGATTGTAAACGCCGGCAGCCCGATGCCGACGTCGACCTCCACGTCGACGGGATACGCCTGCAGACCCAGCACGGCCGCGCTGCGCACTCTCGCCAACATCCAGGATCCCGCCCGGATTCTAACCCCGGCGAACGCGCGCGCACACCGACCCCGATGGGCTAACCACCGGCCTCGAAGGCATGCGCGAGCACTTCGATCCGCGCCACCGAGCCGTCGGCGCAAACGGTCACGGACACGGCGTCGAAACGCGCGGGACGTCCGAGCCAGTTTCTCCCCTTCAAGTAATAGGTCGCGAGGCGGATCAGCCGCCGCTGCTTGAGCGGCGTGATCGCGTCGAACGGCTCGCCGAAATCGGTCGTCGTCCGCGCTTTGACCTCTACGAAGACGATCGCCTCACCGTGCCGGGCGATGAGATCGAGCTCGCCGAAGGGGCAGCGGAAGTTGCGGGCGATGATCCGGTAGCCGCGCCGCTCCAGAAAGTCCCCTGCCGCGGCTTCCCCGATCCTGCCGAGCGAGCGCCGATCCACACAAATGAAGTAGCAGCCGAAGAGGCCGGACGCCATGCCGTGGGTGCGTCAATCCGGCCGCCCGAGACAAAACGTCTGACCCCACACACGCCGGGGCATGGTCTGGGGGGAAGCCACATGCGCACGTCCTTGATGTTCGCCGTGTTGGTGCTTGGGCTGATGGCAGCGGCCGCCTCGGCCAGAGTGGGCGATCCGTTGGGCACCTTCACGGGTGGTCCCGTCGTCCACCAGTTGCAGTTGTCCCCCTCCGGCCAGACGGCTCTCTCGGGGACGTTCTCCGGCCGCACCCTCCATCGATTCGTCTCCGACGACCGCGCGATCACCATCGATCTGGTCGTCCATGGGGAAGTCATCGAGCAGCAGGTGATGTACCTGCCCCTCGACATGCAGCGCGGGTTTCAGGTGAGCATGTTCCTGCAGGACGCGGTGGGCTCGGTGGTT
>JAHZOA010000205.1 GCA_020028455.1 Armatimonadota bacterium
AAGAAGAGGCTGCGCTCTCGGAGGGCGCAGTCTTTTCTTCCCTCGGCCCGTGAAGGATCGACTGCACCGCTTGGGTAAGTAGAGTTGCTACCGCATCAGAAAGAGAACCCACCCGTGGCAGGGGCAAAATCGCGCTCGCGGTCCGCGTCGATCCAGATCCGGCAGCCGCCGTCCGCGTGGTCGCGGGTCAAACGAAACAAGGCAGCGGTGTTTGGTCTCATGGTGATTGGACTCGTGTGCACAGCGGCGCTGCTCGCGCCATGGATCGCCCCCTACGATCCGGCGGAGCAGTTCTCTGACGGCATGACGCTCGAGGGGCGGCCGCTTGCTCCGAGCCAGCGTTTCCTGCTCGGTACGGACCTGTTGGGCCGGGACCTGCTCTCGCGTCTCATCTTCGGAGCCCGGATTTCGCTGCTGATCGGCGTGATCGCGAACGCGGTCGCGCTGACGATCGGCGCCATGTTTGGAACGGCCGCAGGGTATTTCAAGGGGTGGGTCAGCATCGCGTTCATGCGCACGACCGATATGATGATGGCATTTCCCGCGCTGATCCTCGCCATCGCGCTGGCCGCGATTCTCCGTCCCAGCCTGTGGATCGTTGCCCTGGTCATCGCGATGGTCAACTGGGTCTGGATCGCCCGGGTGATCTACAGCGTCGTCCTGACGACCTCACAGCGGGAGTTTGTCGAGGCGGCGCATGCGCTGGGCGTGCCCACGACCCGAATCATAAGGAAGCATCTGCTCCCCCACCTCGTGCCGACGCTCCTGGTCTGGGGCACGCTCGGGATCTCGACCACGGTGATGTTTGAAGCGTCCCTATCGTTCCTGGGAGTGGGTGTGCGACCGCCGACCCCGAGCTGGGGCGGGACTATCAGCGAGAGCCAGTCATTTTTCCTGGAGGCGCCGTGGCTCGTGGCGTTTCCCGGCGCTTCGATCCTCCTGACCTCGCTCGCCTTCAACCTCGTCGGAGACGCGCTGCGGGATGCATTGGATCCGCAGCTCAGGAGCGTGTAATGGGCGGTTATCTCCTGAGGCGATTGTTGCAGTCGGTCGTGATCCTCCTGGGCATCACCTTGATCACGTTCGCACTCCTGTACTTGCTGCCCGCGGATCCGGCACGGATGATCGCCGGGCGGAGCGCCACCGCGGAGACTGTGATGCAGATACGGGCCGAGCTGGGGCTCAATGAATCCCTCCCGGTGCAATACGCGCGCTATCTGGCACGGTTGGCGCATGGAGACCTGGGCCGTTCGTACGCGCAGAAGATCGAGGTCACCGAGCTCCTCAGCTCCAGAATCGGCGCGACGTTCCTGCTGATGCTGGGCGGCATCTTCTTTGAGTTGCTGATCGGCATTCCCGCGGGCATCCTCGCGGCCGTGAGGCGACGCACTGCCGCGGACCAATCGGTGATGGTGGGGGCGTTTCTGGGCGTGTCGGCGCCGCAATTCGTCGTCGGGCTGCTGCTGCTCTACATCCTGGCATACAAAGTGCCCGTGTTCCCGCTCGGCGGCTTTGGGTCGCTGACACACCTTATCCTGCCGGCATTCACACTGGGGATTGCGGGAGGCGGGTGGTACGCGCGCGTCATGCGGTCATCCATGTTGGACGTCATCCATCGAGATTTCGTCCGCACGGCATGGGCGAAAGGATTGAGTGGTTCTCGGGTGATCTGGAAACACACCGTACGCAACGCCCTGCTACCAGTGGTGTCGATGGTCGGTCTGGATATCGGCACGTTCATGGGCGGCGTCGTTGTCGTCGAGTCGGTATTTGGCTGGCCCGGGATCGGCCAGCTGGCCTGGCAGGCGATTCAAATCGTGGACATTCCGGTGATCATGGGGGTGGTGATGGTATCAGCGATCGCGATTGTGCTGGGCAATTTGCTGGCGGACCTTGTCTACCCATTGCTCGATCCAAAGATTCGATACGGGGGGTGAAGCATGAGGCGAAGTCAGATGCTGGTGATTGTGCTCGTGGCGATCGCGCTGGTCACACCGCCGTTGTGGGGCCAGAGCAGCGGCCGAGCTTCCATGGTCGTGACGTTTAAGGACGACATCAGCACATTGGACCCAGCCATCGGATACGACTGGCAGAACTGGTCGATCATTAAATCCCTCTTCGACGGGCTCATGGACTATGAGCCTGGGACGACCAAACTGGTACCGCATCTCGCGCAGTCGTATACCGTCTCTGCCGACGGCAAGACATACACGTTCAAGCTGCGGCCGGGTATCAAGTTCACCAACGGCCGCACCGTGGTGGCGCGGGACGTGAAGTACTCCGTCGAGCGCGTCCTCAACCCGAAGACCCAGAGTCCCGGCGCGGGCTTCTTCGGCAACATCAGGGGAGCCGCGGCGTTCAGCGCCGGCAAGGCAAAAGAGGTCTCCGGCATCAGGGTCATCGATCGGTCCACCGTCGCATTCAGTCTGGACAAAGCGAATGCCGCATTCCTGCACACGATGGCGATCAACTTTTCTCACGTTGTGCCGCGGGAAGAGGTGCAGCGCCTGGGCGCACAGTTCGGCCACAAGCCGGTCGGCACGGGCGCGTTCCGGCTGAGGGAATGGGTGTTGGGACAGCGCCTCGTTCTTGAGAGAAATCCGAACTACTTCCTGCGCGGCCGGCCGTACCTCGACCGGATCACGTTCCAGGTCGGCGTCGAGCCGAACGTCGCGTTCCTGAGACTCCAGCGGGGACAGGTCGACGTGCTCGGTGACGGGATCCCGCCCGCGCAATTCGCCCGGGTCATGAGCGACTCAAAACTGAGCAGGCTCGTGGCCGTGGGAGATCAACTGCAGACTGGATACGTGACCATCAACACGCAGGTCCCGCCGTTTACCGACGTGCGTGTGCGCCGAGCGCTGAACATGGCGATCGACAAGCAGCGTATCGTCCGTATCATCAACAATCGTGCGGTGCCTGCCAAACAGGTGCTCCCGCCGCTCATGCCCGGCTACGACAGGGAGTATGCCGGCTATCCGTTTGACCGGGAGCAGGCCAAGCAATTGCTTGCCGAGGCGGGGCATCCGAATGGTTTCTCGACCGTCTTGTATGCCAACAACACGGATCCGAACCCCCGTATCGCCCAAGCCATCCAGCAAGATCTCGCTGCCATCGGTGTCAAGGCCGAACTCAAGACGCTCGCCCAGAGCACGGTCATCGAGGCAGGTGGGACCAAAGGGCAGGCCCCGTTGATCTGGTCCGGCGGAATGGCCTGGATCGC
>JAHZOA010000206.1 GCA_020028455.1 Armatimonadota bacterium
ATGCCGCCCACCATGGCGCCGGGGATGTTCCCGATGCCCCCAAGAACCGCGGCGGTGAAGGCTTTGATGCCCGGCACAAACCCCATGAAGAAGTGCACCTGCTTGAACACCAGCCCGTACAGCACCCCGGCGACGCCCGCCATCGCTCCGCCGATGGCGAAGGTCACTACGATGATGCGGTCGACGTTGATCCCCATCAGCGCCGCAGCGTCTTTGTCTTCTGAGACGGCACGCATCGCCTTCCCTGTCTTGGTGCGCATCACCATCTGGTAGAGTCCGAACATCATGACGGCCGCGGTGACCAGCACGATCACCTGCGTGCGGAGGATCCCGATACCTGCGAACACCCACTCCCCGCGAAAGACCTGAAACTCGGGATAGGCTTTGATGCCCGAACCATACAACCCCTTGAACGCGTATTGCAGGAAGAACGAAGCCCCGATCGCCGTGATCAGCGGCACGAGACGCGGCGCGCGACGAAGGGGCCGGTAGGCGACTCGCTCGACGAGCAGAGCAACCGCCGTCGAGGTCACCGCGGAGACGATCAGGATCACCAGGAGCGCCAGCAGCGGCTGCCGGTTGAGAAAGCCTGACGCCCCCATCGCCAGGGCAAAGTGGTAGGCGGTGAACGATCCGCTCATGAACACCTCGCCATGGGCGAAGTTGATCATGCGCAGAATGCCGTACACCATCGTATAGCCCAGCGCGATCAACGCGTAGATTCCGCCCTGGGCGAGGCCGAAGATGACGAAGTCCAACCACTGCTCGCGCGTGTACGCGCCCTTCGTCAGCGTCCCGATCGTCCCCCACACGACAAGAACGACCACGGCGATGCGAAACGCCCAGAGGAACAGGTCGACGAATGACAGGCGGGGCAACCAACCTCGGCGCACGGTCGTCCTCGACTCGTCAGAAAAGTTTACGGGGGACGAACCGCTGTCTCAGCCGCGGTCGTCCCCCGTCAGGATTGCCTCGCAGAAATTCTTATCGCAGGTCAGAGTCCCGGTCACGCCCTTGTACCCCTTCGTGGCGAACAGGGCGTCGCGCAGCGCCTTCCGGCCGATGTACAGGTTGCCGCTCGAATCTTTCTTCCCCACCTTCTCGATCGCCGCGAAGATCAACATCGCGGCATCATAAGTATGGGCGTGGAATGCGGCCGGCGGATTCTCGCCGAATCGTTTCTTGTACTTGTCGAGCAACGTCGTGTATCGCGGACCCAGCGCCGCGGGCGAGAGATCCGGGCTCGACAGGTACATGCCCTTCGCCGCATCGCCGGCTGCCTTGAGGAAGTCAGGCGAGAACAAACCGTCCGCACCCATGAGGATCACATTCTCCAACCCGGAGACCTCCTTCGCCTGGCGTGCGATATGGCCGCCCTCGGCGACGAAGACCGGGAAGTAGAGGAGCTGTGGCTTGCTGGTCGCGATCTTGGTGAGCACCGGCCGCATGTCGGTATCGCCCGGCGCAATCGCTTCCTGAGTTGAAATCTTTCCACCGAGCGCTAAGAAGGCGCCGGCGAAGGCGTTCGCCAGCCCCTCAGCGTACGGGCTCCCGTCGTGAATGGTCGCTGCCAAGGTCACTTGCTTCTGGGCCGACCGGACCCACTCCCCGGCCACCCTGCCCTGCACCTTATCGTTGTGGGCGGTGCGCATGTAGCCCCCAAACCCCGCCGACCGTTTGGGGTCGGTAAGGGTAGGAGCGGTATTGGAGCCCGAGACCGTCACGATACCCTGTCTCCAGAGGATCGGAGCGCCGGGGACGGCCTCACTGGAGCAGGTTGACCCGATGGCCGCCACCACCTGCCTGTTAGCAGCGATCTTGGTCGCGGCTGTGACACCGCCCTCCGCGTTGCAGCCGGAGTCTTCGCCGATCAACCTAACCGAGAACCCTCCTGCCACCTTACCTTTATCGGTGATAGCGATCTCGATGCCCCGCCTCTGGTCAATCCCGAGGCTGGCGTTGGGACCAGATGTCACCTGCCAATATGCGATAACAATCGGCTGCCCGCGGTTGACCTTGACGACCCCGAGGGAATCGGTCACGGGACCCATCGTGGCAGCCGGCGCCGCTGGGACAAGGTAAGATCCCAGCGCGACCGCCAGCATGACTGTGAGCGCAATCAGTATGCGCGAGTGCTTCATGCGATACTCTACCTCCTTTTAATTGGAGAACGAAAGTGTGCGTATCCGGGTTCGCCGCCCCCCGGGCCTTCCCTCCCTCAGCAGCGGTCATTCCGAGACCTAGACCCAGGACTTCACGGACACGCTCCCAACTCTAACTGTAGCATCATCTAATCTGTAGCATGATCTAATTTGTTCGAGGTCAGGAGGATTTGCAAATGAATTATGGAGAGGAAGAGAGCCTGAGAACCCGGCTGCAAAGGCTGGAGCGCCGGCTGGCGGTGATCTCTGGAGCGTTCATCTTCAGTGCAGTGATGCTGCTCGTCTTCGGCCTGCTGGTGCCACGTGCCCGCTCACAATCTCAGGTCGTGCGCGCACGCGGTTTCGAAATCGTCGATGCCTCGGGTAGGTTGAGGATTTCACTCAATGCGGTGAGCAGCAAGCCAAGCCTCTGGTTCTTTGACAGCGCGGGGCGCCGGCGCATGGGGCTCACCGTCGGTGCGCTCGACACTCCCGCGCTGGTCCTTACGGATGCGCAGGGCTTTCCCCGGATCACGCTGAGCGTGGGCCTGGAGCGGGCGGCTGAGATACGGTTAACCGACTCGAGTGGCCGGCCACGTGTCGGCGTATGGGTCACCAACCGGAATGAACCTGGGGTGTGGCTTTTTGATGAACTCGCGCGGGCCCGAATCGGGCTGAAGGTCCTGCCCGGTGGAGATGCCAAGGTCTGGGTGTTTGAGAATCCTTCGGGTCGCGTGCTCTTTAGTGCCCCTTAGCCCTCCGGGGCAGTCTAGAGGTCTACTAGGTCTCCCTGCTATTTAGGGATAGATCCCCCGCGTCATCAGCGCTTCGGCCACGCGCTCGATCGAGCGGATCAGCGCGGCGGTGCGCAGGTTAACCTGCTTCTCCTGGGCGGTCTTCATGACGAGGCCGAGGCTGCGGACCATGATCCGCTCCAGGTTCTGATTGACCTCTTCTTCGGTCCAGAAGAACTGCTGCAGTCCCTGGACCCACTCAAAGTAGGACACGATCACACCGCCTGCGTTCGCGACAATGTCGGGCGCCACAGTGACCTTCCGTTCTTCCAGCACGATATCGGCGTCCGGGGTGATCGGGCCGTTCGCCCCCTCAACGATGAGCTTCGCCTTGATACGCGGTGCATTGTCGCCGTCGATCTGCCCTTCGAGGGCGCTCGGGACGAGGACGTCGCAGGGCAGTTCGAGCAGTTCCTCGTTTGTCACTCGATCGGCGCCGGGAAATCCTGCCACCGATCCGCGCTGCTCCTTGTGCTTGAGCAGTGCGCGCGCATCGAGGCCTTTGGGATTGTAGACGCCGCCGGCGGAGTCGCTGGCAGCGACAATCGTACACCCGAGATCAGCAAGCAGGTACGCGGCCACAGACCCCACGTTGCCGTAACCCTGGACCGCAACCTTTGAGCCGGCCAGCGACATCCCGCGGGTCCGGCCCACCTCTCTAGCCGCTATGGTCACGCCGCGGCCCGTTGCTTCCACGCGGCCTTGAGATCCACCGAGCGACAGCGGCTTTCCGGTCACGACCGACGGCGTGGAATGGCCGCGGTGCATGCTGTACGTATCCATAATCCAAGCCATCGTCTGCGGGTTGGTCCCCACGTCAGGAGCGGGAATGTCACCCTCGGGACTCATCAAGATACTGATCTCGGTCGCGTACCGGCGGGTGAGGTGCTCGAGTTCTTCCATGGACAATTCCTTAGGATTCACGATGACGCCACCCTTGGCGCCGCCATATGGGAGGCCGACGACCGCGCACTTCCACGACATCCACATCGCCAGCGCGCGCACTTCATTGAGTGTCACGTCCGGATGGTAGCGGATGCCGCCCTTCGTC
>JAHZOA010000207.1 GCA_020028455.1 Armatimonadota bacterium
TCAGGGGCGAGGTCGTCGACTCGAAGTGCTTTCTAGGAGTGATGGTCCCCGGCTCCGGGAAGACGCACAAGGATTGTGCGTCGCTCTGTTTGCGGGGTGGGATTCCTCCTGCTCTCTACGTTCGGGACCAATCCGGTCAGTCGTCCGTCTTGCTTCTGACCGGGACATCCGGCGAACCCATCGGCGCGCAAGCGCTCCAAGTCGTCGGTGAAGCCATCGACATGACGGGGACACTCCATCGGCAGGGCGGCTGGTTAGTACTCCGCACCGATCCGGTCACATGGCGCCCGGTTGCTCGGTAGGAGGTGAAAGCCATGAATGAGCCGCGCCCGCTGAACATCCCTGTCATCCTCGGCACCAGCCGGAAGGGTCGCGCCAGTGTGCATGCGGCGAAGCTCCTGGCCGATCTGCTGAGCCGTCGCGCCGGTGTGCGCAGTGAGGTGATCGACATCGCGTCGCTGCCGCTTCCCGTCGACGACGCGGGCGAGGCGATCAAGAGCGCCGGGTTCTCGGCGATGATCGCTGCCGCAGACGGGCTCGTGATCGTTGCGCCCGAGTACAACCACAGTTTCCCCGGACTGTTGAAACACGCGCTCGACAGTTGTCTCAACGAATACATCCACAAAGCCGTGGGCCTCGTTGGCGTGTCGGCCGGTCCGTTCGCCGGCATTCGTGTGGTCCAAGGTCTGCTGCCCGTCATGCGCGAGCTGGGGCTCGTCACCATCTTTTGGGACATCAACATTGGACAGGTGGGCAAGGTCTTCGCCGACGATGGCCGCCTCCTGGACGAGGCGTTCGTGCGGCGGGCCGATCGGTTCATCCGCGAACTGAGATGGATGTCCAAGGTGCTCCGGTACGGCCGGGAGCAGGTGACGATTGACGAAGAAGCGGTCGAGGCCGCGAAGCCGTTGCCATGTCCCCACTGCGGCACGCCGATGACGCACCACGCAGACAAGGTGGTTCCGGCAGCGAGTAATGAAGGCGAGGTCGTGATGGCTGCCGCGCGTGCGTGCGCCGGATGTGGCGCGCAACAGGCCACGCTCGCAGCGGCGCCGGTGTCCGAGCTGCCGTAGGGAGGCTGGAGATGGCGTTCCAGGTGATTGTCGAATGGGTGGCCCACGGCCTCGAAGGCATGGGCATCGCGGTCGTGTCGGTCGGTGGATCGGCGGCGATGATCAGCTTTGTTCGGCGGCTCATCGCTGGAGACGCGTTCGAAGCTGAGAGTAGTGTGCTCCGCGAACGACTCGCGCGCGCAACCTTGCTTGGCCTCGAGTTCCTGGTTGCGGCCGACATCATCGCGACCGTCGCGGCGGTGCCGACGGCGGCGCGCCTGCTGATGCTGACCGGGATCATCCTGCTGCGCACGTTCCTGAGCGCCACCCTGATGCTGGAAGTCGAGGGCCGATGGCCGTGGAGCGCGGCGCGGCGAGAAGTGCGCGCCTTGCCGTTTGCCGCACACAATTAGAGATAAGGAAATGGCCGAGACCGAACCGGCGACAGTCGCTTCGACCTTCTTTGCGCGCGACCTCTTCCTCTTCTTGTGCGCCGTGCTCGTCGGGACGACGGCGGGGATTGGGTCACAGCAGGCTCTCTTACATCTCACCAGCCCGCAGACTGCAGCCAATCTGTCCCTGGCGCTCGCCACGACGTGCACTGGAGCTGCGCACAGCCGCCTCGTACACCGAAAGCCACTCGGCTATTTGCTCCCGAGCCTCGTCGCCGGTGCGCCGGTCGCGTACGGCGCCATGCGCGCCATTCATTTTGTTATCGGTCTGTGACGCCGGCGGGATCACTCGGTCGCCGACTAGATAACGAGGATCCATGTGTCTCGTTCGCGACGTCATGTACTGCAAGCCACGTCAGGAGTTCCAGGAATCGATGAAGGGCTATGACGATCTGGTCGATTACGGTCGCGGGAAATCTACTCGATTGAGAAGTAAGAGGCGGCTGACCTCGAGGCGAATCGAGGTCAGCCTGTTCGTCGCGAAGCTACTGTTCCTGATAGAAGACCGTCAGGCCCCCGTCGATCATGTACGTCATCCCTGTCACGTAGTCACTGTCAGGCGACGCCAGGAATACGGCGAGCCCCGCAACGTCACCCGGTTTACCCAGCCGGCCGAGCGGGATCTGCCGAACCAACGACTGGAGCTTGACAGGATCATTCAGCAGTGTCGTGTTGATCGGCGTCTCGATCGCGCCAGGCGCGATGCTGTTGATCGTGATCCCCAAGGGACCGAGCTCCACGGCGAGCGTCCGTGTCAGCATGCGGACGCCCCCCTTGCTCGCGCAATACGCCGCAAAGTTCGGGAACGCCAGCTCTTCGTGCACGGAGCTGATGTTGACGATCTTCCCTGGGCGGCCTGCGGCTCTGCACCGCTGCACGAACGCTTGGGTCGCGAAGAACACGCCCTTGAGGTTCACATTCAGCACGGCATCGAAGTCGTTCTCGGTGACGTCCCAGAAGGCTGCGTGCTTCTCGATGCCGGCATTGTTGACCAGCACGTCAAGACCGCCGAGCGCATCAGCACTCTGCGCGACGAGATCCCGCACTTCGCTGACCTTGCCGAGATTCGCGCGAATAACCGCGCCGCGGCGCCCAAGGGCCTGCACTTCGGCCAGCGCTTCCTCGGCCCCACGCGGGTCGCTGTTGTAGTTGATGGCGACGTCGGCGCCCTCCTGCGCCAGCCTGATGGCAATGCCACGGCCGATGCCCTTGCTGCTACCGGTGACGAGCACTTTCCGACCAAGCAGCCGATCGCTACCCGCGACGACCGGTGCTGTGAGCGTGGAACTTCTCATGCCTGCCATCCTTTCAGGACAGTAAGTTGATTCCGACGGTTGAGCTATTCGAGATGCCGGCCCCCGTCGACGCGGATGGTCTCGCCGGTAATGAAGTCGGTCTGGCAGAGAAGCACGACCGTCTTTGCGACTTCGGCCTCACCGCCCCAGTGGCCAACTGGCGTGGCCTTGGCGACTTCGTCCACTTCCTGCGGGCTCATGTCGGGAGGAGGCACGATCGGGCCGGGCGCGATGGCGTTCACGAGGATGTTGTCACGGGCGACTTCAAGCGCCAGCGACTCCGTGAGCGCGACGACGCCCGCCTTGGCCACGTAGTACGGCGTAAACCCCGTGTAGCGCGGTCTGCCGCTCCGGACCAGCCAGTCCGCAAAGTTGACGATGCGACCGCCGCCGGCGCCTCGCATGTGCGGAAT
>JAHZOA010000079.1 GCA_020028455.1 Armatimonadota bacterium
CTGCAGAACGTGTACGCTCGCGGACGAGACGCTCGTAGAGGACGCGCTCGTGTGCCGCATGCTGATCGATGACGACGAGACCCTCAGTACTCTGCGCCAGGATATAGGTTCGGTGCAATTGTCCCAGTAGTCTCATCGCGGGGAGGCGGCCGGCAGCGGTCATCTCCAATGATTCAGCGACCGGCGTGTACCCGCTGAGGGTCCCCAACGTCAGAGCTGTGCCGGCCTCGGCCGGAGATGGCGGCATTGCGCCGATCACAGGCGCAATTGGCACAGACCGCAGCGCGCTGCGCACGACGTTGGACACCGCCGAGAAGACCTGATGCTCATCGTCGAACCTGACTTCCAGTTTGCGCGGATGGACGTTCACGTCTAACCGGCGACCCGGAAGCTCTACAAATACCACGAAAACTGGAAAGCGACCGGCGGGAATGAGTTGCTGATACGATTGCTCGACTGCGCCACCGATCACCCGGTTCTGCACGCTTCGTCGATTGATGAACACGTACTGGTGCCGCCGAACCGCCCGCGCCAATTCCGGTTTCCCAACCCAGCCCGAGATCGCGACATCGGTGACGGCCTCATTCAACGGCAGCATGCGGTCAAATACGCTCCCGCCCAGGACCGCCGCGACGCGATCTTCCTGGCGTCCGGCCGGGTACCGCGCCGCTTCGTCACCCTCGTGAACCAACCTGAAGGCGACATGCGCGTGCGCCAGTGCCAGACGGTTGAGCACATCGACGATCAGCGCGAATTCGCGCGACGCCGATTTGAGAAATTTTCGTCGGGCCGGCGTATTGAAGAAGAGCTGCCGGACGGTCACCGTGGTTCCGGGCGGAATCCCGACCATCTCTTCGCTCGACTCCTCGCCGCCCACCGAGCGTAACCGGCTTCCCTCGGCCGATCCCACCGCTGCCGATGAGATTTCTAGGTGCGAGACGGCCGCGATGCTCGGCAGCGCCTCGCCACGGAACCCAAATGATGCTGCAGTCTCCAGATCATCGAGCGAAGTGATTTTACTCGTGGCGAACCTCTGCATGGCCAGGCGCAGGTCTGCGGGCTCCATCCCGCTCCCGTTGTCGCCCACGCGAATCAGCGTCGAGCCCGCGCCCTCGATTTCGATGACGACCTGCGTGGCGCCGGCATCCAAACTGTTCTCAACGAGCTCCTTCACGACCGATGCCGGTCGCTCCACTACTTCGCCGGCAGCAATCCGCTCGGCGACACTCTTGTCTAGGATCCTAATATTGCCCATCAGTTAGGGTTCTTTCGATGTCGTTTCATCCGTACGATCTTGCCCGGCTGCGCCGCGCTTCTGGCTTCCTCCACGCGCTGGCCCACTTGCTCGCGCAGCGTATGGAGCGCGTTGAGGGCTTCGAGCGGCGTCATTGACTCGAGGCTCAATCCCAATATCTGTTCTTCGAACGCAGAGATTGGTGTCAGCGGCAGCGGCAACTGCAGGGCACCCGTCGCACGCGACGGGATCGGCGGCAAGAACCCTTCTTCTTCAGAACGGATAGAGGATGACGTCGCCTCCAATTGCCTGAGGATGCGCTGCGCATGCTCGATCACGGAAGATGGAAGTCCGGCGAGTCTGGCGACGTGGATGCCGTAACTCCGGTCGGCGCCGCCGTCGACGACCTTGCGGAGGAACACCACTCGATCTCCCTCTTCCTTCACCAAAACGTTCACGTTGCGAACCCGCGGCAGCAGCGAGGCCAGTTCGGTGAGCTCGTGATAGTGAGTCGCGAACAACGTGCGCGGACCAATCCGGTCGTGCAGATAGTCCACGACCGCCCAGGCCAGACTCATCCCGTCGTAGGTGCTGGTTCCTCGTCCGACTTCGTCCAGGATGACCAGGCTGCGTCTGCTGGCATGGTGCAGGATGTTCGCTACTTCCTGCATTTCCACGAGGAACGTGCTGCGCCCGGTGGCAATGTCGTCGGTGGCGCCGACCCGCGTGAAGATGCGATCCGCGATCCCTATCGTCGCCGATGCGGCGGGCACAAACGATCCCATCTGAGCCATGAGCGTAAGCAAAGCCGCTTGCCGCAGGTAGGTCGACTTCCCGGCCATGTTCGGCCCGGTGACGACGAGGATAGCCCGATCCTCCGCCGAGAGTGCGATGTCGTTCGGCACGAATCGCTCGCTCTCACGCACTCGCTCGACAACGGGATGCCGGCCGGCGTCCACTTCCAGGACGAGGTCGGTCGTGATGGCTGGACGCACATATTCCCACCGCGTGGCGACTGAAGCCAGAGAGACCAGCACATCGGTTTCAGCGAGCGCTCGCGCCGTGTGCAGGAGGGGATCCGACGATTGGGCGACGCGATCGCGCACGTCGGAAAACAGCGCGTACTCGAGCTCGGCGATGCGCTCTTCTGCGCCGAGAATTGCCGCCTCTCGCTCTTTCATGGCCTCGGTGATGTATCGTTCAGCCCCCGCGAGCGTCTGCTTCCTGACGTAGTCCGCCGGGACCAGATGGAGGTTGGCCTTGCTGACCTCGAGGTAGTAACCGAAGACCCTGTTGAACCCGACCCTCAGCGATCGGATTCCAGTGCGCGCCCGCTCCTGAGTCTCCAGATCCGCAATCCATGCCTTTCCGTCTCGGGCGGCGGCTCTGAAGTGGTCGAGTTCCTCATTGTATCCGTCCCGGATCAGCCCACCCTCACGCACAGACAGTGGTGGTGATTCCACGATCGACGTAGTGATCAGCGTTCGGACTTCGTCATGCGGGTCAATGCTGGCCGCCAGCGACAGAAGATGTTGATCGGCTGACCGCTGGAGAGTCGTCCGGACCAGCGGGATCCTGGCCAGCGCATCGGCCATGGCGACAAGGTCACGGGCATCGGCGGAACCGTGTCCCACTCGCCCCGTCAGCCGTTCCAGATCAGGCATTCTGTGGAGCGCTTCGTGGAGCGCCTCTTGCTCACGCGCGTGCCCGACAAAGTACTCCACTCCTTCCTGCCGTGCCACAATCTGCTCCCGATCGACCAGTGGCTGCAGCAGCCACTGCCGGAGTTTGCGGCCCCCCATCCGAGTCTTCGTATCATTGAGGACCTCATACAATGTACCGGCCGTGCCGCCGTCACGAAGATTCGCAACCAACTCGAGGTTCCGGGTAGTGGCCCGGTCGAGGATCAACACCTCCTCAGGGCTGTACGTGACGAGCCGGCGCAGGTGTGCCAGGGGGCTGAACTGCGTGTCCTTCAAGTAGTGGAGCAGCGCGCCGGCGGCCGCGACGGCCATCGGAAGGTCTTCACAACCGAAACCGTCCAGGGTGGCCACGCCGAAGTGCTCCAACAAAAGGTCGCGCGCGATCGCGGGATCGAACCGCCACTCATCGACCGTCGTGATGCGCGCGGCTGTGAGGTGCGCATTGAGGTCAGCCGTCCGGGTTTCAGGAACGAGGACCTCGGCCGGATTCCAGCGGGCCAGTTCCTCCGTCAGTTGCGCGTCCCGGCGCTCACCGCGCAGCTCCGTGACCTGAAATTCTCCCGTCGAGAGGTCGGCGACTGCGAGGCCCCAGGCGCCCGTGGCGGGCGCGACAGCCATGAGATAGTTGTTTGCATCGGCGGGAAGCATCGCGTTCTCCACAACCGTTCCTGGAGTCACGATGCGCACCACGTCGCGCTTGACCAGCCCCTTTGCCCGCCTGGGATCCTCGAGCTGGTCACAGACAGCCACGCGATAGCCCCGCTCAACCAGCCTGGCCAGATAGGTGTTCAGCGCATGATACGGGACGCCGCACATCGGCACGCGGCGCCCTTTCCCTGTTTCGCGCGAGGTCAGCGTTATCTCCAGCTCGCGTGATGCGACCTGCGCATCATCGTAGAACAGCTCGTAGAAATCGCCGAGCCGGAACATCAGCAGCATCCCAGGAAAACGGACTTTCAACTGGTGATACTGCTGCATCATCGGCGTGAGATCTGAGTCCATTGGAACCCCCCGGCCAGGCCAAGTCTTCGGCGGAGGCCCACCCTCTCCCGCACGGCAGGATGAGGAATCGTCGGGGTACAATGCCTTTTCGGATTTGTGGCGCGCCAGGACACCACGGTTTGTCGAGTGTCATCAAACCAGTCCCGCGGCCTCATTCTTGCTGTCTAGGCTCCACGGACGCACGTATGCTGGCGATTGAAAAAGAACGAAGTAAAAAACAAGGTGTCGTGCTTGCCACGAGCGGGCTCCTCCTGGCGCTCGTGGTGACGTATACCCTGAATTTCCTAGGACTTGAGACAATGACGACCGCACAGTTCGCGTTCGCTGCTGCGCTCACCGTCTTCGCGCAGGTGGCATTGTGGCTGGTCGTCCACTTCGGATGGGACGCGCATGTCCGCTGGGACCGCCACTATCTGTACATCCCGATGATGGTCGCGATCGTGCTCCTGAGCCTCTACGTGTACCTCGGGCCTCCCGTACGGATGTTGATGCTCATGGCGTGGTTCAGTTCCCTGGTCTTCATGGCCGGGCTGATCGGCTTTGCGGGTGTCGCCATCCTGGCCCTGATGATGGCGGCCGGGTACCTCACGGCCGTGGCCACCCTGATCAATCGGGGCGCCGCGATCTATCTGCCGTTGGAAGTTACGGCGGCCGCCATCTTTCTGGTCATTAACGGATATGCGGGCGTCGTGTTCGAGCGTCTGCGGCGCGAGCACGATGAGACCAGCGCGTTGCGAAGTAATCTGGCCGAGCTGGCGATCACAGATCCACTCACGGGGTTGCATAACCGTCGCCACTTTGAGGAGATCCTTCGGGACGAAGTCGCGCGCGTCAAACGCTATGGCGGATTTTGCTCACTGGCCATGTTGGACCTGGACTTTTTCAAGAACTACAATGACTCGCTCGGCCACCTGGCCGGTGACGATCTCCTCCGTGATCTGGCACAGATGCTGCGCAGGCACATACGGATGACGGACGTACTGGCCCGTTATGGCGGCGAGGAGTTTGGGCTCATCATGGTCGACACGCCCAAAGAGGTGGCGATCGCTGCGATGGAACGCCTGCGCGGACTCGTCGAAACGTACCCCTTCCGAGGCGGCAACATCCTGCCCGACGGCCGCCTCACGGTGAGTGTGGGCATCGCCGGGTGCCCCGAAGACAGCTTGGACGTCGAAGAACTCGTTCGCCGGGCCGACGCGGCTCTCTATGTCGCCAAACGCCGCGGCCGGAACCAGGTTCAGGCCGCAGCGATAGCGTAGTGACGACCACTGGCCTTGCCCGCGGAGCGGGCCGTCGTCGCAAAAGGCTGAACCGCAGCGGTTCGGCCGGTGAATCTTGCTCGTTGCGACTAAGAGAGGTTTAATGGAGGTTTTTTCGAATCCCGTGGCACAGCTCATGCTGTTCTGTAAGTCAGGTCGTCTGCACGGGAGGAAGCGATGAACGTCTACGTCGAGGCCTTCGCACCACAGAGTCTGCTGCAGCGGGTCGAGTGGGGTCTGCAGCTGATTTTCACCAAGTGGGTGACCGGCGTCATGCTGGTGGCCGCGACGCTGCAGATGCTCTCAGACCTCGGACTCATACCCTAGCGAAGCTTCGGGGACGGCGGGCGGACAACGAAGGGCCGGGTCGGTGAACCCGGCCCTTCAAAATTTACGGGGGTCTATGAGCCTTAGGAACAGGGAACGACCCGAGAGCGACCGCAAAGGGGGACACAATGATGCGTTTTGCTCGACTTACTCAGGCGGTGATTGTGACGGTCATGCTTACCCTGCTGGCTTTCGCTCCGGCGGCCGGGCAGACGCCGGCACAGCGCGGAAACTCATTCAGCGTTCTGATCTCTTCCACCGCGGGTGCGACGAGTCTCCTGGTGGGGATGACCTTTCGAGTGAACCCTACATTAGATGCCGTATTTGCCTACAGCACCGTGCCTTCGTTCGCCGCCAGTGAATTGGATGCTGGCTTTCGCTACCATTTCCCTGTCACGTCGCCGGTCATCGATCCCTACATCGGCGCCGGTCTTGCCATCGCCCAAATTGGGGGGTTTGGTGTCGCCGGCATGTTCTTGCAGACCGGGGCCGCGTTCACGCTCGCATCGCAGCTGCGCGGCTACGGTGGGGTGAGTTACGTCTCAGCCGGCGGAACAACTGCCCTGGTCTATGACATCGGTGCCGAATACCTGTTCTCACGGCAGGTCAGGGGTGTCGTGGGGGTTACGGGCGCAAGCGGCTCGTCTAGTCTCTACTTCGGCGCATCACTCTACTACTAAGAGATACTCCTCTGCGTAACTGGCTGCGGCGCCACTGGGGTCTCGCCGCTGTCACGCTGGCGGGACTGCTGATCATTGTCCCGGTCGGGCTCGGCATCGGTGCCGCCGTTGCGGTGCAGGGCAACCTGCCCGATGTCTCCGCTGTATACAGTCCTCCGTCGGAATCGACTCGTATCTATGCCCGGGACGGAAAGATCATCGCTAGTCTCTATCGCGAGAATCGCGCCTTTCTTTCGCTAAAAGAGATCCCCCTCATCTTGCAGCAGGCGGTCATCGCTATCGAAGATGACCGCTTTTACAGCCACCGCGGCGTGGACGCACGAGGCATCCTCCGCGCGATGATACGCAACCTCCGGGCCGCGGAGATCATTGAAGGCGGCAGTACCATCACCCAGCAATTGGCGCGCAACCTCTTCCTCACGCATCGGCGGCAGGTCAGCCGAAAGCTGGCGGAGTCGATTCTGGCGGTGGAGATCGAACGCAGGCTGACCAAACAAGAAATCCTGGAACGCTACCTGAACCAGGTATATTTCGGGCAAGGCGCGTACGGAATCGAGCTGGCTGCCAGCGTGTACTTCGGAAAATCCGCCAGGGAGCTCACACTCTCCGAAAGCGCGCTGCTGGCCGGTTTGATCCGCGGGCCTTCGCTGTACGCCCCACATCAGAATCTGACCTTGGCCAAGCAGCGACAGCTCCTTGTTTTGCAGCGCATGACGGAGCTCGGGTATATCAGTGCGGAGCAGGCCGCCGCCGTCGGCGCGGGACCGATCCGGCTGGCCGCGGAGAAGAACGCCGGACTCGTTGGCGTCCGCGCACCGTACTTCGTGTCGTACATCCTGCCCGCTCTCATTGAGCAATACGGCGAGGACCTCGTGTACAACGGCGGCCTGCAAGTGTACACGACGCTGGACCTCGACATGCAGATCGTCGCTGAGCGGGCCGTGCGTGACGGCATCGACGAGGCCCAGCGTCGGAAGCTGAATGTCACCCAAGGGGCGCTGGTGGCGATTGAGCCGCGCACCGGCTACGTCCGCGCCATGGTCGGCGGCTACGATTTCAATCAGAGCCAGTTCAACCGCGCCTGGCAGGCCCGCCGTCAGCCCGGTTCCGCGTTCAAGCCGTTCATCTACGTGACCGCGCTGGCCAACGGCGTGCCGCCGACGAAGATCATCGATGACGCTCCGGTCGAGTACTTCGTCCCAGACGCAAAGCCTGAGTTTCAGCACTGGCAGCCAAAGAATTATGACGAGAAGTTTCGTGGGCCGGTCACGATGCGCTACGCGTTGGAGAACTCGATCAATATTCCGGCAATCAAGACGATTGCCGAAGTCGGTGCTGGGCGCGTCATCGAGTATGCCAAGCGGATGGGGATCAAAAGCCCGCTTCAGCCAAACCTATCGCTGGCGCTCGGCAGTAATGACGTCACGCCGCTCGAGATGACGTCTGCCTACGGCACGCTGGCCGGGCTCGGGGTCAGGACCGAGCCGATTCCGATCAAGAAGATCCAGACGCGGAGCGGCCAGGTGTTGGAAGAGCATGAACCGCGGCCGGAGCTTGCGCTGAGCGCAGACATCGCGTACGTCATGACGGATCTGCTGAAAGGCGTCATTGCCCGTGGAACCGGACGAGGTGCGGCGATCGGACGTCCCGTGGCAGGTAAGACCGGGACGACGGATGACTACCGCAATGCCTGGTTCGTTGGGTATACTCCCTCGCTCGTGACCACTGTGTGGGTCGGCAACGACGATAACTCACCGATGAAAAAGGTCGTTGGCGCGACTGTTCCCGCAAAGATCTGGGCTTCGTTCATGGGTCCGGCGACGCAGAACCTCCCCCCGGATGACTGGGCGATGCCGCCCGGCGTCTCCGAGCGTACGGTCTGCGGCACATCCGGTCTGCTCGCGGCCGGCGATTGCACCGATCCGCGGCGTGAAATCTTTCTCGAGGGGACAGAACCTACGGAGTATGCGGTGGGTTCCGGCAAACCAAGCGCGCCTGCGATCATTCTGCCGCAACAGAGCCCGGGCCAGGAAATCCCGGCGCCGCCTCCGTTGCCCCTGATCGTCACCGCCCCTGTGAATGGGATCGCCCTTTCCACGCCCTTCACGATCGAAGGCACCACGACCCCGGGACTAAAGATCACCATCGTGATTACGTGGCAGAGCGAGCGG
>JAHZOA010000208.1 GCA_020028455.1 Armatimonadota bacterium
GTGGAGTACTTCGACGCGTCAGGCCTTCGGGTAGTGGAAGAATACATAAGCGACTTCCGGCGGCGTACCGTCAAGTTTGTCCTGGTGCCATCCCGGATCGTCAAACGTGTCATCAGCCTTCTGGGCCTGGAGAGCGGGATGACGACGGCCGAGTCCCTGGCCGCCGCCATCCGAGCGATCACCGAGCAGTCCTAATCCGTGAGGTGCTAACGGGGACGCGTGACGGTGGTCTCCCGGTGCACCGGGCCGACGCCCGGTTCCTCACGCACTGTCTCTCGCACGACCGTTTGCGTGGGCTCGGTCTCGATCCCCCGCCGCATCCCGGCGATCTGACCGATCTCCTCCCGCATCGTATCGATCTTGGCGGAGACCTCATCATACCTGCGGCCCTTGAGCTCGCCGAGCTCTCGTTCCCGGGCCGTCAGGCGTTCGGCCATCCGCGAATGGCGCCGGCGCCACATGCCCGTCGTCGCCGCATCGGCAAGCAGCATCACCAGCACAGCGCCTGCCGCCACGGCCACCAGGATGCCCACCAAGGGCAGGGTAAAGGTGCCGCCCGGCAGCTGAACCGTTTGCGGCTCGTACAGCAGCGGCTGGTTCAGGAGCCCGAAGATAACGGCCCCCGCCAGCACAACAATCGCGATGACGCCTTGGAGACTCATGATCGTACCTCCTTCGGTCCCTCGCTACGGGTTTTTCCCCACCCCGCGTAGTCTTGACGGCACCCCCCGGGGGCATATACTGGCTGATCTGGAGGGGCCCAGTGTGCCTCCCAGCCAACTACCCCCAAGAGAGGTGGGCATATGCGTCTGGTGATCAGTCTGGTTCTGGTGGCCATGCTGGCGGCGACGTCGATGGCGGCGTCTCTTACCTCCGCTACGCAGGCGACAATCAAGTCGCTATCGAGCCTGAGCGGCTCAAAGTTTGATGTTGCCTTCATGCAGGCATTCATCCCTGTCCACGAAGAGGCTGTGGAGATCGCGATGGCGGCGACGCTGAACGCGGATCATACCCAGCTCCTGAAGTGGAACCAGGTAGTCGTCGAGCGGAAGAACGAGCAGGTCCGCACGATGATCGCCATGCTGAAGGCATCGGGCGCGAGACCAGCCAAGCGCAACGTGGGCGTCCAGACGGCGTCAGTGAAGAAGATGCGGCAGTTGAAGGACGCCGCCCTGGAGAAGGCCTACATCCCGCTGATGGCGTCGCACCTCGAGCAGAGCGCGGCGCTGGCGCAGCTGGCGTCGAAGAAGGCCAGCCGGCCCGAACTCCGCGCACTGGCGGCCAAGATCGTGAAGCAGGAAAACCAGGACGCCGCGACACTGCGGTCCTGGCTCAAGGCTTGGTACAAGAAGTAGAAGACCGTTCCGGGCAGTGTACAGGGGGACAGGGAGCGATCCCTGTCCCTTCTGCTTTTACCTGCGGAGGCGGAACACGTGGATGGCGTCCGGGGCCACGAACGAGAACAGGATAACCGCAAGAAACACCATCGGGACGACCACCGTGTAGACCAGTGACAGCTTCTCGTACTTTAGATGCATGAAGTAGGCGACGATGAGCCCGGCCTTCAGGAACGCCATGATCACCAACGCCGCAGCCAGGATGATCTTCGGCACGTGCAGCAACACGATGGCCAGCTCGAGGACCGTGATCACGAGCAGCCAGAACCACGTCACGGCGTAGACCCTGTAGCCACCGCCTCCGTGCTCCGTCTCAGCCACCTCGTTGCCTCCGCATGATCGCTCCCCCTGGGTTAGATCAGGTAGAGCAGCGTGAAGATGAAGACCCACACCAGGTCGACGAAGTGCCAGTACAATCCGGCGATCTCAACACTCTCGGGCTGGATGCTCCGCCGGTTCCATCGCCACAGCGTCACCAGCAGATAGAGGACGCCGGCAGCAACGTGAAAACCGTGAAAGCCTGTGGTGATGAAAAAGGTCGCGCTGAACTGGGGGATCCCCCACGGATTGGTGAACAGCCGCGCCCCCTCGTGGATGAAGTGGGTCCATTCGATGTACTGGCCGCCGAGGAACAGCAGCCCACCCAGGGTTGTCAGTAGCAGGTAGGTCGAGACCTTCCGGTGATCGCCGCGTTTCGCGGCCGACACGGCCACCGCCATGGTCGCGCTGCTGCAGATCAGGATGAACGTCATGGCGCCGACCAGGTAGAGGTTGAACACCTCGGCCTGGACAGCCCACCGACCCAGGGAGAGGCGCATCACCCCATACGCGGTGAGCAGGCCCGCGAACGTCAGGGTGTCCTGGACCAGGAACAGCCACATCATCAGCTTCGGCCAGCCGATTCCGAAGGGGGATTTGCCACCCTCCCAATCGGAACTGCTCATAGGTTCCTGGCTTATCGCGTGAGTCGAAGTCATCATAGCGCGAACAGGATCATGAACAGGTAGAGCCAGAGTCCGTCCAGGAAATGCCAGTACGTGGCCGCGGGATCGACGACCGCCAGCGCCCTCGCCGCCGACGTTTCCTTCCTTGTTCGCGCCACCGCGTACCCCAGGGCCGCCAGTCCTCCCGCGAGGTGGAGCCCGTGCATTGCGGTCAGCAGGTAGAAGAACGCGCTGTGCGGATTCGTCGTGAGGTAGACGCCCACCGAGACCAGTTGACGCCACGCCACGAGCTGCGAGCCCAGGAACGCGACGCCGAGCGCTGCCGTGATCACCAATCCGGTCCACATCTGATCGACCTGCCCCTTGCGGCCGCGCCGCCGCGCCCATTCGATCGCGAGGCTGCTCGCCAGGAGCGCCGCGGTACTGAGCCACAGGACCGAGGGCAGGGGACCCGTACGCCAATCCGCTTCCCCGCGTCGAGCCAGAAACGTACTCGTGAAGGCCGCAAACAGGATGGTGATCGCCCCGACCAGCAGCCAGACGGCGATCGACGCCGGGCTTGCGGGGGGAGGGGCCGCCGCGTCACGGTCACCGTCTCCGCCCCACCCACGAGGACGGTCCGGCCCGGACGGGTCGCGGGGGGCGCCTCGGGCCGGTTCAAGTGTCGAGGTGCGGGGGCTCATGTCCGCGGCGGATCCTCTTCACTGGATCCGCCGTGAATTGGTAGCGGGGCGCGTGAGGCAGAAACGGTCTGCGGGATAAAGTCTTCACTTGCTCCTGGGACGCTGTAATCGTACGGCCAGCGGTGCACTTCGGGCAGATGCTCTCCGAAGTTCCCATGCGGCGGCGGCGAGTCGG
>JAHZOA010000209.1 GCA_020028455.1 Armatimonadota bacterium
GGACGTGGCGTCGCTGCCGGCGCGCGCCATCGTGCGGGCGTTGAGTACTGTGCGTATCGCGGAGGAACCGGCCGCATCGCTGCTGGCTGAGTTGACCGCGTGGGACGGCGTGCTGAGTCCGGACAGCCGGCCCGCGGCGATCTACGAAGTCTTCCGCGTCACCCTGCCCGCACTCATCTTCAAGGACGTCCTCGGAGCAGACCTGTTCGAGAAGTACATGGGGCGCTCGGACGCATGGACGCTGACTATCATGCGCCTGCTGGGCGAGCCACGATCCCCATGGTGGGGCCCGGACGGCCGGGAAGCGATTGTGGCAAAAGCACTGGCGCAGGCCAACGAGGTGCTGACGCAGCGCCTGGGCTCAGACCGCAGCACATGGGCATGGGGCAGGCTCCACGTCATGCGGTTCGAGCATCCCATTGGGCGCGTGCCGGCGCTCGGCTGGATCTTCAATGCCACCGCGCCTGCGACAGGAGGCGACGCGTACACCGTCAATAACGCGGGATTCAGCCCTGAGACGTTCCGGCAGATCGTCGTCGCGTCGTACCGGCAGATCATCGACCTGGGCGATTTTGACCGCTCGGTCAGCATCCACACCACGGGCCAGAGCGGACTGCCGTTCCACCCTCACTACAAGGACTTCGTGCCGATGTGGGCCACCGGGCAGTACCATCCGATGCTGTTCTCCCGCGCCCGGATCCAAGAGGCTGCGAAGAGTACGCTGACACTCACCCCGCGCTGAAAGGGCGCGGCGCTGAACGATCGCCGATATAGGGCCGTCGCCAGAGAATCGATGAAAGCCGCCGGGAATGTCAGCTTCTTCGTGGAGTGGGTTCTCGGGCACACCCTCGCTTTCTACCCAAGCAATATTCTCAGCGCACAGATCGGTAGATACGTGCGTATCGCGATTTGGCCCGGCTTCCCGGACCCGCCAGTACGCGCGGTAGCGATCATCGTCAGTGCCCTCGTGGAAGGGATCTTCTATGGCCTGGCGATCGGAATTATTCAATACATCATCCTCGCCAGGCACGGCGTCAATGTTAAAGGATGGGCCTTTGACAGCGCGGCTGGCTGGGGGGTAGGTCTAATGCTTTCAGCCCTTGCGGGTGTGCCCAAACAACCATTTGTCGCGGGCGCATTTGCCACACTTGGCGAGGTCAGCGGGATCGGTTTGGCGGCAGGGTTGCAGAGCAGGCGTTTGCAAGCCTTTGCACCATCTGCACGACGCTGGTGGCTCACCTATCCAGCCGCCTGGTTGATCGCTGTGATTTTTGCCGGAATTCTTCAAACCATTATCCAGGTGACTGCCGCCAACCGAATTGGTGGTTTGACTGTGCCGCTTATTCTCGCCGGGATTAGCGGCGATTTCGTCTTCGGCATTATTTCGGGCAGATCGCTTATGCGAATCGTCCCTCTTTTGTCAACCGCCCAAAAGAGAAGCTGACCCGGACCGCCCAACGTGAAACCTCCGTGCTCTTAGCACATCGCGGGGTTGTGTCGGGGAGGCGAGACCAGGGCGTCATGGGGCAACTAGGTCCCCACCGAGTTGTGTTCGGTGATCCGCATGGACTATGCTGAACAATTGAAGAAATGATGCGACGGCTCCGAAAAGTAGCGGTTCTGGGTTCCGGCGTGATGGGCGGGGCGATTGCCGCGCACCTTGCCAACGCGGGTGTCCCCGTGCTGCTCCTCGACATCGTCCCCGGCGAACTCACGGAGGAGGAGCGACGTCGGGGATTCACCCCCAACGACATGCCGGTGCGCAACCGCATCGCCGCGGCGGGCAAGGAACGCACGCTCCGGGCGAATCCTGCTGCGTTTTTCACGCCCGCCCGGGCGAGCCTGGTCACCGTCGGAAACTTCGAGGACCACCTCAAGGAGATCGCGGACGCCGACTGGGTGATCGAGGCGATCGTCGAAGACCTGGCGATCAAGCAGCAGCTGCTGGAGCGTGTCGCACACACTTCTTCAATCCGCCGCGGTACCTGAAGCTGCTCGAGATCATCCCATTGCCGGAGACCGACCGCGCCGTCGTGGAAACCGCAACCTACTGGGGTGAGCGGCAACTGGGCAAGGGGATCGTCTACGCTCACGACCGGCCCAATTTCATCGCCAATCGCATCGGCAGCTACGGATTTCGCAGGGCCGTCCACCTGATGCTGGACCTCGGCCTCACGATCGAGGACGTGGACGAACTCACGGGCCCGTTGATCGGCCGGCCGCGGAGCGCCACCTTCCGCACCACCGACCTGGTCGGACTCGACACCGCCATTGCCGTCTCAGAGAACTCATACCGCAACCTGTCCGACGATCCGGAGCGCGACGTCTTCATCGTGCCGGATCTCTTTCGCGAGATGGCCCGCCGCGGCTGGCTGGGCGAGAAGAGCGGGAGCGGGTTCTATAAACGGGTTGATGGAGAGATCTACGCGCTCGACCATAGAACGATGGAGTACCGGCCCCGGCAGAAACCCAAACTCAGCAGCATCGAGGCCGCGCGGCTGATCGAGGATCCGGCGAAGCGC
Source organism: Armatimonadota bacterium (assembly GCA_020028455.1). Taxonomy (GTDB): domain Bacteria; phylum Sysuimicrobiota; class Sysuimicrobiia; order Sysuimicrobiales; family Kaftiobacteriaceae; genus JACPRY01. Next base: position 2,523 of record JAHZOA010000209.1, read on the forward strand.
CTGCGCCAGATTCTCTCGGCGCCGGATAAGGCCGGCCAGTTTCTCTGGCAGCTGACCAGCAGCATTCTCTCCTACGCGGCGAAACGCGTGCCCGAGATTGCCGATGACGTGGTGAACGTGGACCGCGCGATGAAGTGGGGATTCGCGTGGGACGCCGGGCCATTCGAGACCTGGGACCTGCTGGGCGTTGCAGAGCTCGCCACACGGCTGGAGGGCGAGGGCCGGGAGGTGCCGGACCTGGTCCGCTCCGTCCTCACGCAGGGGGAGGGCCGCTTCTATCGCAAGCGCAACGGCGCGGATGAGTTCTTCGATGTGGCGACCAGGAAGTACGCCTCGGTGCCGGAGCGGCCCAACGTCGTGCTCTTGCCGAAGCTCAAAGAGCAGGGACGCACCGTGGCCGCGAATCCGGGCGCCAGCCTGCTGGATCTGGGCGACGGCATTGCGTGCCTGGAGTTCCACTCGAAGATGAACACGCTCGGCGAGGACACGCTGCGGATGATCCACCGCAGCCTGGACGAAGTGCGCAAGGGCTTCGACGGCCTGGTCATCGGCAATCACGGGCCGGAGTTCTCGGCGGGCGCGAACCTGGTGTTGATGCTCATGGAGGCGCAGGAAGGCAACTGGGACGACATCGCTATGGTCCTCCGGCAGTTCCAGCGATTGAATCTCACCATCCGCTACTTCGAGAAGCCGGTCGTGGCGGCGCCCTTTGGCCGGACGCTGGCAGGCGGGTGCGAGATCTGCCTTCCCTGCGCGCGGGTGCAGGCCGCGGCGGAGACATACATGGGGCTCGTCGAAACCGGTATGGGCCTCATCCCCGCCGGCGGGGGCACGACCGAGATGGTGCGGCGCGCGGTGTTGCGGGTGCCGGCAGGCGTAGACGCCGATGTGTTCCCCATGGTGCGGTTCGCCTTCGAGACGATCGCGCTGGCCAAGGTGTCGATGTCCGCCGAAGAGGCTTTTGGCCTCGGCTACCTGCGCGAGGGCGACGGGATCTCCATGAACGGCGACCACCTGCTGGCGGATGCCAAAGAAGTGTGCCGTACGCTGATGCGCTCGGGGTTCCGGCCGCCGCTGCGCCAGACGTTCAAAACCGCCGGCGAGCGCGGCCTGGCGGCGATTGAGGCGTACCTCTACTTAATGAAGAGCGCGGGGCAGATCAGCGAGCACGACGCCCACGTGAGCGCCCGGCTTGCGTATGTCGCCTGCGGCGGGCGCGTCCCGTACGGAACGGACGTGTCCGAGGAATACATGCACGACCTCGAGCGTGAGGCGTTCATCAGCTTGTTGGGACATCCCCGGACCCAGGAACGCATCCGCCACTTCCTTCAGACCGGCCGTCCTCTGCGCAACTAACCTCCTCACGGCACCGCGTCCTGATCCGGCGTATCCTGAAGCATGAGGGGTTCATGCCAGAACGACCCGCAGGCACGGTCACCTTTCTGTTCACCAACGTCGAAGGATCGACGCGGCTGCTCCAGGCGTACGAACACGAGTATCCCGCGATCCTCGTCGAGCAGCGTCGCATTGTGCGTGGGGCCATGGAGCAGAATCACGGCCAGGTCGTAGATGCCCACGGCGACTCGGTCTTCGTCGTCTTCCCGCGTGCGAAGGATGCCCTGGCCTCCGCAATTGCGGCGCAACGCACGCTGCAGGCGCACCCGTGGCCTGCGGGGCAGACCGTGCGGATCCGGATGGGCCTGCATACGGGAGAGCCGGTGAGCACGGAGGGCGGCTACGTCGGCATGGACGTTCACCGCGCGGCGCGGATTTGCGCGGCAGGATTCGGGGGACAGGTCATCCTCTCCGAGGCCACGCGGAGCTTGATCGAGGACGACCTCCCGGCCGGCGCGACGCTGGTCGATCTCGGCGAGCACCGTCTCAAGGATCTCATCCATCCTCTCCGCCTGTACCAGGTCGTAGCGCCGGGTCTCCTCTCGCAATTCCCGCCCCTCCGATCACTGGCCACGCTGCCCAACAACCTGCCGGTTCAGCTGACGAGCTTCGTAGGACGCGACAGAGAGATGGCGGAGGTCAAACGCCTGCTGGGCCTGACCCGGCTGCTCACGCTGACAGGGCCAGGTGGGTGTGGGAAGACACGCCTGGCCCTCCAGGTCGCCGCGGACGTGCTGGAGGATTACCCTGACGGCGTCTGGCTCGTGGAGCTTGCGGCTCTGTCCGATGCAGGGTTGATCCCGCAGACCATCGCCACTGCGCTGGGCATCCGTGAGCAGCAGGGGCGTTCGCTTCTGGCGACCGTCGCAGAGTTTCTGCGGCCGAAGAACCTGTTGCTCGTGCTGGACAACTGCGAGCACCTTGTCGTCGGCTGCGCCGAGGTGATCGAGAGCCTGCTACGCGGGTGCCCAACGGTGCGTCTCCTTACGACGAGCCGTGAACCGGTTGGGGTGGCCGGGGAAATGAT
>JAHZOA010000210.1 GCA_020028455.1 Armatimonadota bacterium
GAGGCCGCCCAGGCCGACCAAGGCCAGCGCCACCAGAAAAACGGGCCATCCGGGGATCGGGTGGAGTGCCAACCCCACGGCCGCGAGCGCATGGATCGTGACGAGGTGGACGAAGACCGGGGTCTGGCCGTCCGCGACATGCCACCAAGGCTGTTCCCAGGGCTTGAGGGCCACGGCAGTGCTCTGCGCGCTCACAGGCTCCTCCTTTTCTCGGAGACGCTCCCGGCTCGACCGATGACGCTGGTGGATTCTATCCGTTGTGGGCTCGCATCGCTCCGCCACCCCCGGGCGCCTCGCGCTTGAGCACATGGAAGAACTGCGGCGCTGCCACCGAACCGGAGCCGCGTCCTGGCCCCGCCGAAAGGAGCCGGGGGGGTAGACTCAGAACTCCACCGGTAGCATAGGCGGAATCGGTACGGCTCTTGTTGCTGTGGGGGTTACGAGGGGAAGGTAAGTGAAATAGTACTGGCTAATTATCCTGCCGCGTGGCATCCTATGTCATGCCTAGTCCACTCCCGCTGATTCCAAGGTCCGAGACCCTCCCGCGCCTCGAAGTCATCGATGTCGGCGACCACCGCACGATTCAGATCGGTGGTCATCCGGTGGGCTGTTACCGGCGCGACGATGTCGGGAGCGAGCGCGTGATTGCGACGCAGTTGGCAGAAGCGCTGACCCTGGACGCCTGCGAGATCGCGGCGGCTTTTGGCATGCACCCGGTGACCCTGAGCCGCCTGCGCGGACAGTTTCGAGCCGCTGGCTCACAGGCGTTGATGCCGCGCAAACACGGACCAAAGGGGCCCACGAAGATGACGCCACGGCTGCTGGGCCGCTTCAGGGAGCTGCGCGAGGAGGGACTGTCGTTCCGCGCGATCGCGCGCCGAGTGTCGCGAGCAGGCCGGGAGATCTCCTACGGCTCGGTGGCCTTGGCGCTGAAGGGGCGCGCAGCGGAGCCCGTGCCGCGAGAACTGCCTTTTGAGGAATCGGGGCTGGCCGCGCCGACGCCGAGCAACGAAGCGACCAAGGCAGAGCTTTTGCCTGGCGAGAGCCGGCGCAGTCGCTACGCGGGGGCGTTGCTGCTATTCGCTGGCCTGGCCCGGCTGGACGTGTGGGGAATCTTCCGTGCACTGGGTGTCTCGGCGGGCCCGTGGCGGCGCTGGGGCTGGGCGGAGACCGTGGCGGCGGTTGTGCTGTGCTTCGCTCTGCGCTTCCGCTCCATCGAAGACTCGAAGAACGCGCTGCGCGAGGATTTGGGCGTGCTGCTCGGGCACAGCCGCTCGCCCGGACTGCTGACCCTGCGCGCGAAGATTGCGGCCTTGGCCGAGAGCGTGGATCCGCTGGGACTGTCGCGGGAGCTGTTCCGTCGCTACCTCACGCTGGAGCCCGTCTGGGAGGGGCTTTACTACGTGGACGGTCACTTCTGTCCCTACTACGGACAGCAGCACACGCCCAAGGGCTGGGATCCCAAGCGCCGCCTCGCGGTCACAGGCCACACCGACGCCTACGTACACGACGCGCGCGGCCGGGCGCTGTTCTTCCTGTCCCGCCCGCTCAACGATTCGCTGGCCCGGGCGATCCCCGCTCTGGTCGGCGAGATCCGACGCGCGCACGGGGAGGGCCCCTTCAGCTTGGTCTTCGACCGCGGGGGCTACAGCGGCGAGGTGTTCCGCTGTCTCAGGGAGCAAGGGATCGGCTTCATCACGTACCTCAAGGGCAGGAAGGCGCGTCGACGCTATCCCGAGAGGCGCTTCCGCCCCGGCTGGTTCCTCTTCGAGGGTAAACGCCACAGCTACCGGCTCTACGAGAAGCGGACACGGGTGAGTGGAGCAGGAGCCATCCGCACGATCCTGTTTCTGGGTGAGGAGGGTCAGCAGATTCCTGTCCTGACCAACCTCGATGCCGCATGCAAGCCGGCGCGGGTCGTTCACTGCCTGCGGCTACGCTGGAGACAGGAGAACAGCTTCAAGTTCCTGACCGAGAACTACGCCATCGACCAGATCATCCAGTACGGCGCCGAGAAGGAGCAGGCACAACGTCTGGTGCTAAACCCAAGGCGCAGAGCCCTGAAGGAGCGGATTAGAAGCCTCGACCAGCAGATCCAGGCCTTGGAAGCCCAGCTTGGTCGGGCGATGGACGAGAACCAGGAGAGTCGACGGCCTACCGCGCGCGGCTTCAAGATCGCCCACGGGACGCTACGTCGCAAGATCGCCCAACAGCACCAGATCCTCGCTCGCCTGGAGAGCCGTCTGCGTCACACCCCCGCCCAGATCGACGCGGCCACGGTGGAGAAGACGCGATCGCTGCTCCGCGAGGATCGCCGCCTCGTGGTCAACAGCCTCAAGCTCGTCGCCTACAACGCGGAAAGGATGCTGGCCCTGCGATTCGACAAGCACTACGGCCGCACGCAGGACGCCTTCAGCGTCTTCCGTGCCCTGCTCCAGCTGCCCGGTGAGGTCCGCTACTTCGGCACCGACCAGCTCGAGGTCTTACTCGATCGACCCGACTCCGCCAAGGTCGCCGCCGCCCTCGAGACCCTCCTCGGCGAGATCAACGCCGAGGCCCCCCGCCTCCTCGGCGACGGCCCCCCTCTCTCCTTCGCCCTCAGGCCTTAGCCGAAACGGGCAGCTACTGAAGAGCTACCATTGGAGTTCTGAGGCTGGGCGGCCAGCGCCCGGGCCAGGGCGACGCGCTGGCGCTGTCCCCCGGAAAGCTGCCCGGGGTAGCGAGACCCCAGACCCTCGAGCCGGATCAATTTCAGGAGCTCCCGGACTCTATCCCGGATCTCCGGCTTGCGAACCTTGCGCACGCGCAGCGCGAAGCCGATGTTGTCCTCGATGGTCATTTGGCGGAAGAGGGCGTAGTGCTGGAAGACGAAGCCGACCTTGCGGTCGCGCGCCGTGTGAAAGGTGATGTCCTCCTCGTGGTGGAGGACGGTCCCCTGGTCGGCTATCTCCAGGCCGGCGATGATGCGCAGCAGCGTCGTCTTGCCCGAGCCGGACGGGCCGAGCAGGGCGAGCAGCGATCCGTCCGAAACCTCGAGACTGACCCTGTCGACGGCCACGAAGTTGCCGAAGGTCTTGGAAACGTCTTTGATCACGATGCTCAAGGTCGCGCTCCATTCGCCTTTGGCTCGTCGAGCTGAGCCGTGGAGGGAGCCTTTCTTTCGAGTCGAGTCTTGACGATCAG
>JAHZOA010000211.1 GCA_020028455.1 Armatimonadota bacterium
AAGAAACTCGTGGTCTCGTTCCAGCGCGTTAAGCGCCTCGTCGAGCGTTCCCGGCAGCTGCTTGATCTTTGCCGCTTCAGAGGCTTCGAGGTCATAGAGATCAACGTCCATTGGTTCCCCGGGATCGATCTTGTTCTTGATCCCATCGATGCCCGCCAGCAGCATCCCCGCGAACGCCAGGTAGGGGTTGGCACTGGGATCCGGCGGCCGGTATTCAATGCGCTTGGATCGCGGACTCGTGGAGTACACCGGGATGCGCACGGCGGCAGAGCGGTTCCGCTTGGAGTACACCAGGTTCACCGGCGCTTCGAACCCCGGCACGAGGCGGCGATACGAGTTGGTCGTCGGCGCGCAAAACGCCATGAGCGCGGGCGAGTGGGCAAGCAACCCTCCGATGTAGTGCAGCGCCGTCTTACTCACCTGCGCGTAGCCGTCGGGGTCGTGGAACACGTTGGTGCCATCCTTCCACAAGCTCTGATGGCAGTGCATCCCCGATCCGTTGTCGCCGAAGAGCGGCTTGGGCATAAACGTGACCGTCTTGAAGTGCTCGCGTGCGTACATTTTCACGAGATACTTGTACGCCATCATCTGGTCGCCCATATCGGTGAGCGACGTGAAGCGCAAATCGATCTCGCATTGGCCCGCGGACGCGACCTCGTGATGATGCACCTCTACTTCCAGGCCCGCTTCCTGCATCTTCAGCACGAGGCCGGAGCGGAAGTCCTGCAGGCTGTCGGCCGGCGGTACGGGGAAGTAGCCTTCTTTGTGGCGCGGTTTGTGGCCGAGGTTGGGTTTCTCATCGCGGCCGCTATTCCAGATGCCCTCGGCGGCGTCCACGCTGTAGAACGCGGCGTGCGGGCTCTGGTCGTAGCGCACATCGTCGAACACGAAGAACTCGGCTTCCGGTCCCCAGTAGCTGGTGGTGGCGATGCCGGTCTTCACCAGGTACGCTTCGGCTTTCTGCGCCACAAAGCGGGGGTCGCGGGTGTACCGCTCGCGCGTCACCGGATCGACGACGTCGCAGATCAGCAGCAGTGTCGGGATCCGGAGCAGCGGGTCGATGCGGGCGGTATTAGCATCCGGAACGAGGAGCATGTCGGATTCGTCGATGCGCTGGAACCCGCGGATGCTGCTACCGTCGAAGCCGATCCCATCGACGAAGATGCTCTCCTCGAGTTCCTTCACCGGAGAGGAGAAATGCTGCCAGGTGCCCACGAGATCGGCAAAACGGTAATCCACCATCTTGATCTCCTGGCGCCGGCAGAGCTCGATCACCTCTGCCGGGGTGGTGCGTGTCTCGGACAAACCATTGCGAACCCTTGTGCTCACTCGCTTCCTCCTCAACGCTGAGATGCACTCGTCTCTGACGTCAGACCCAACCGGTATGCCATCTCGCCGTGTTGCGTGAAGTCCAGGCCTAGGACTTCTTCACGCTCAGGCACGCGGATTCCAATCGTCAGGTCGAGCAGCTTGAGGATGAGCCACGTCATGCCTCCCGCATAGGCAAACGTGGTCACCACCGCAATCGCCTGATAAGCAAGCTGCACAGGATTCCCGGCGAGCAGGCCGTTGGCGCCGGCGGAATTCACCGCGGTCGTTGCGAAGATCCCCGTCGCCAGCGCGCCCCACAGACCTCCGATGCCGTGCACGCCGAAGACATCGAGCGCGTCATCGACGCGCAGCCGCTTCTTGGTAAGGTGCACAGCGGCGTAACACAGCGCGCCCGCGACCAGGCCAATCACCAATGCCCCTGAGACCGTGACGTACCCGGCGGCGGGAGTCACCGCGACGAGCCCCGCCACGCTGCCCGTGCACAGTCCGACCAGGCCGGGGCGGCCCTGATGTCTCCATCCGATGATCATCCAAGTCAGCCCAGCCATGGCCGCAGCCGAGTTCGTCGCCACAAACGCCGAGGCCGCCAGCGCTCCCGAAGTCAATGCGCTCCCCGCGTTGAACCCAAACCAACCGAACCACAGCAGCGCTGCGCCCAGCGCGGTGATGGTCAGGTTGTGCCCTTCCAGCGGGCCGTTATCAGCGGACTTGATCCGCGGCCCGAGCACCAGGGCCGCGACCAGGGCGGAGACGCCCGATGAAATGTGCACGACGGTGCCGCCGGCGAAATCCAACGCCCCGAGTGTTCGCAGCCACCCTCCTGCACCCCACACCCAGTGCGCGATCGGATCGTAGACGAGGGTGGCCCAAAGCAGGCTGAAGAGCGCAAAGGCTGTGAATCGCTTGCGCTCGGCGAAGGCGCCGGTGATCAGGGCGGGCGTGATGATCGCGAACATCATCTGAAACGCCATGAACGCGAGATGGGGAACGGTGGCGGCGTAATCCTTGTTGGGTTCGCCGCCCACGCCGAGCAGCGCAAACCATTCCAACCCTCCGATCAATCCGGCGCGATCCGGCCCGAACGCGAGGCTGTAGCCCCACAACACCCACTGCACGCTGATCAACGCCAGGATGAAGAAACTCTGCATCAGCGTCGAGACGACGTTCTTGCCGCGGACGAGGCCCCCGTAGAAGAGCGCCAGTCCTGGGGTCATCAGCATGACGAGGAGCGTCGAGGTCAACAGCCACGCCGTATCTCCGGCATTGATCGAGCCCGCCATCATCTCACCGCCCCCTGTATAAATAGAAACGGCGCCCTCGCAAGGAGGGCGCCGTGGCCCACAGTGCTACCTGTGCTATTGGCGAGCACTATAGCAAAGCGTCCCAGGAGCCGTCAAGAGGAAGTTGCTGCTGCGCTAGTGAAGGCCAACGTAGCCCATGGCGAACTACAAATATCTCATTATCGGCGGCGGGATGGCCGGAGACGCCGCCCTCAAGGGAATCCGGGAAGTTGATGCCACCGCGACCGCTGGACTGATCGGCGCTGAGTCACAACCACCCTATGACCGCCCGCCGCTCACCAAGGGGCTGTGGAAAGGCGACCCCGAAGAGAAAATCTGGCGACAGACCGATAGCCTCGGCGCCGATCTCCATCTGGGCCGGCGGGCCGAGCAGCTCGACACGCGGAACCGTCGGGTGACGGATGACCGCGGGACCTCGTACGGCTACGAGAAGCTGCTGCTCGCGACCGGCGGGACGCCCAAGCGCCTGCCCGGCGATCCAGAAGGGGTTCTCTACTATCGAACGTACCGCGACTACCGCACCCTGCG
>JAHZOA010000212.1 GCA_020028455.1 Armatimonadota bacterium
CTCTTGACCGCTACCCACTCGACGGTCAGGCCGTGGAATATGCAGACGTGCCGCAGACCAATCCGCTCCGTTGTCGCAGGCCGGCTGATGCGCTCTACGGCCGACAGCCATCGGGTCCGCTGGTCGAGATCGATCACCAGCTGATGCACCTCCAGCATCGGCGCATCGATCTCCACTACCACGGAATCATCCCCGAGCTCGATCACAGGGCTGATTCGCGGGGGTGGATCCGCGATGCTTCGTCTGATCCCGGCGAGCGGAGCATACTGATACTCGATTGTCCCGATCGCCGGATACTCGTCGCTCGATCGCTCCCACGCGAGAGCACCCGGGGATTGCTCGAGGCTCGAGAAATCGAAACAGCTGGGCGTAGCGAGAATGTACTCGTCTGAGGCGATCCGGTTCTTCAGCAAGCGGTGGGCGACAACCATGTCGACTCCAGAGCACTTCGTGAATTGCCTCACCTTGATTTCCTGGACCATGCCGTGATGGGCGACGAACTTCAGGCTCAAGTTCGACGCCGTCTTGCAAGCGCCACACTGGCATACCGAGTCCCGCTCGATGATCTTGATCTGCTTGTGGAAGCTTTCGAACATGCTCAGGCACAGTCGGACGAGGGCATCGGCTTCGATCGGCGTGCCCTTGTGATAGAGCAGGAGTGCGTCGCCTTCGACCTCGGAGAGCTCGAATTCGCCGCTGTTAGGGGCGAGGATCGCGTCGAGCAGCTCGTTGATGATGTGAGAGCTGTGTACGAGCTCGGTCTTGGTCAGAAACTCCGTGTAGCCGCTGATGTCCGGAATCAGGATCGTTGCGCTTTCAGCCATAGTCATCCTCCGCGGTCATTGGTGCGGTTCTTGCCCGGGTCTCGGGCGTGAGTCGTCGGCTGCTATTCGAGCTCCTCATCGCCGTTCGGTTTCTCCGATGTCCAACGGTGCGGTCAGCGGCCGGGCCGAGCAACGCGAGCCCCGGTCCGCTGGACTGCGATGTTATCCAGAGCCTCGGTGTGGAAGGTTGCTCTTCCCAAGATTGCATCTCACGCAAAGAGTCCGAAGGTTCGCCATCGTGGTGGCGCCGCCTGCCGACCAGGCGATAACGTGGTCGACGTGGTGTTCGACTCCGGGCATCACAGCGGGCGAGGCTCCACATTGACGGCACCGAAACGAGTCCCGTCGCATCACGAGGAAGCGGAGGCGCAGCGAAGGGTCTCTTGGTCCCCGGGAAGCGGTGATCCGGGGAGGCTCAACGAGCGCCACCTCTTCGCGTTCGGATGACGCCAAGAAGGCCTTTACCGCGCCCAACCAGCCACCGTATCGCTCCACATAGGGATGATGTGTGTACCTCGAGACAGGCTTGGTCATGTCTCGCTTCCGGGGTTGGCGTCCCAAGGCAACCCAGACGTCCCGGAGATTGTCGAATAGCTCGCCTTCCCCAATGTCGCGTCGTCCCGCGGACGTCAGCCCGGCCGCTGTGACCGCCGCGTTCCAGGAGCGAAACCGGCTCTTGATCGCAGTCGTGGAGTAGCGGCCGTGCAGCCGATACGAGCGCTGGGGTAGAGACACAACGCCAAGCCGAGCCGCCACTGCGCGGAGATCCTCCAAGAGATCGCGATCGGCGATCACCGGCTTCGTGTTCTCAAACGCGAAATCAGGCCGGCTCACCCTTTCCTCCGGACTACTTCTGGATAACGTGCCGGATCAGCGGCGGCGCGAAGCGCCGGCCGCTGCATTCGGAAGTTCGACGGCCGATCAGAGTCGGGACCGCCAGTATCCCGGCCGACGTCTACCGTGAGCGACGGCGAGGACCTCGACTTCATCACTGCGTATCCGATACACGAGGGCGAACGGAAAGCGCGGGAAGACGTACCGTCGGGCACGTCGCCCATGACGCGGCCATGTGAGCGGGTTGTTGGCAACCGCATCGACCGCGTGACGCAGCTCCTCTCGAAAGCCGTGCGCCGCGGAAGGGTTTCGAGCGGCGTACCAGTCATAGGTCGATTCCGCCTCCTGCGCTGCAGCAGGGTGGAACTTGACCGTTGCCGCCGCCATTCAGCGCCGGTACAGCCGGGCTCTAAGCTCTTCCCAGGGGATGGTTTCGACGGCGCCGGAGTCCAACTCTGCCATGCGGCGTTCGACCTCGACTCGCCATGCGTCCTCGACGCCTTCCTCGGTATCGGCGTCCAGGGTCTCGATCAGAAGGCGCATCAGCGTCGCGCGCTCCTCCGGATCCAGCCTCATCGCCTCTTCAAACAGCTCTCGTGCTGACCTTGCCATGCGTCGATCCTAACATTCCGTGGGACGCGCCGTAGTCCGCCGAACGCGCACGTTGACCGGCCGCGGCGAGCGAATGCGAGCCAGCGGTCCGGTCGAACGTGCTGTTCGGCATATTCGGAGCCCTCGTTCGGGGGCGCTCGCCTGCTCCCTCCGCTGGCCCCTGCCCTACTGGAGCACCTCGTCCGCCCGCAAGAGGACCACTGGTGGCAGCGTCAGGCCCAGCGCCCCGGCCGTCTTCAGATTGACCACCAGCGGAAATTTGTCCACCCGCTCGATAGGCAGGTCGACGGGCTTTGCCCCGTTCAGGATTTTCTGCACAAAGACTGCGGAGCGGCGGCACAAGTCCGGGATGTCCACCGCGATGGTGAGCAAGCTTCCCGCCTGGGCGAAGGACCGCCCGTACGACGCGGTCGGGAGCCGGTGCCGGAGCGCCAAGACCAACAGCTGCCGCTCGTGCTGGGCAAAGAAGGCGGTATTCGGGATCAGGAGCGCTTCGGCCCGGCCATGCACCATGGCGGCAAACGCCGTCTCGAAGGTCGCGGGAGCACCCGCCTCGACGTGCTGGAGCTTCAACCCCAGCGCCCGCGCGGCCCGCTCCAGGGTGTGGCGGGTCTCCTGCTTGAATGGCATGGCGGGATCGACCAGGGCGGCCACCCGTGAGAGAGTGGGCACGGCCTCCTTCAGTACCTCGAGCTGTTTCGTCGTGGCGTCACCGATGCGGGCATCGAGCCCGGTGAGGTTGCCCCCGGGCCGCGCCAGACTCGCCACCAGACCCCGTTCCACCAGGCTAGTGTCCGGTCTCTGAAATAGCTTTACAATGAATACGAATCATACTACCGTCGCTCATCATGTGGAAACCCGCGCGCGCACTCCGTGTCCGCCGACGTGTCCGCCGAGGGGATCAGGAGTGGTTGGAGACATTGGTCAGGAGCGGCAAGACCCCCCAGCGAGTCGCGCTTCGGGCGCGTATGGTGTTGGGCGCCGCCGAGGGGCGGCCGAATCATGCGCTCGCCAAGGAGCTGGGGATCAGTCGGCCGACGCTGCTCCTCTGGCGGCAGCGGTACGCCGAGGCGGGCGTGGCCGGGCTGCTGAAGGATGCGCCGCGGGCGGGACGCAAGAAGCGCATCCGGCCTGAGAAGGTGGAAGCGATCGTGAATGCGACGCTGCAGACGACGCCCCCGGACGCGACGCACTGGAGTGTGCGCACGTTGGCGAAACGCCAGCGCGTGAGTCCGGCGACGGTGCATCGGATCTGGCAAGCGCACAATCTCCAGCCCCATCGCGTCGAGACGTTCAAACTCAGCCGCGATCCGGAATTCGTGAGCAAGCTGCGGGACATTGTCGGTCTCTATCTGAACCCGCCGGCCAAAGCCCTGGTGCTGAGCGTCGATGAGAAGAGCCAGATTCAAGCGCTGGATCGCACGCAGCCGATCCTGCCGCTGCGGCCCGGGGTGCCGGCCCGCCAGACGCATGATTATGAGCGGCACGGCACGACCACGCTCTTCGCGGCGCTGAATATCCTCGAGGGACACGTGATCGAGCGGTGTCAGTCGCACCATACCCACACGGAATTCATCGCGTTCTTGGACACGATCGATCGGCAGACCCCGCGCCGGCAGGACCTCCATCTCATTCTCGACAACTACGGCACCCACAAGCATCCCACGGTGAAGACGTGGCTCACAGAGCACCCGCGGTTTCATTTTCACTTCACCCCCACCGGCGCCTCCTGGCTGAATCTCGTCGAGCGCTTCTTCGCCGAGATCACGCGCAAGCGCCTGCGGCGGGGCACCTTCCGCAGCGTGCCCGCGCTTATCGCCGCCATTCGCAGCTACGTCCGCGAACACAACAAGGACCCTCGTCCATTCATCTGGACTGCCACGGCCTCGGCAATCTTGCGCAAGATCAAGCGTTGTAAAGAAGCGTTAGAGACAGGACACTAG
>JAHZOA010000213.1 GCA_020028455.1 Armatimonadota bacterium
AGCTCTGCAGCCAGTTTTGGGTCCGCATCCTTGAGGACCACCATTGCGTTCTTGCCGCCCATCTCAGTTTGCACGCGGATGTTCCGGCCGGCGACCCGCACCTGGATGCCGAGCCCTACCGCCGTGGACCCCGTGAACGTTACCCCTTTGATCTCAGGGTGATCCAGCAAAGCGTTGCCGACGCTGCGGGCGGGGCCGGTGACCATATTGACGACGCCTTTCGGCATCCCGGCTTCGTGCAGCGCACGAAGGAGATGCCAAGCCGACAGCGGGGTGAGTGTGGCGGGCTTCAGCACCACGGTGTTTCCGGCGATCAACGCTGGCGCGAGCTTGCGTGCCGGGGTGAGCGCGGGATCGTTCCAGGGCGCGATGACGAGTACGACCCCCAAGGGCTCGCGCATCGTGAACGTGAATACACCGTCCCGCTCGTCGGGAAGATAGTCACCGACCGGCAGGCGACCGTACGCGCCGTAGTAGTCAAAGAAGTATGATGCTCGGGTGACCTCGCCGCGGGATTCGCGGATCGTCTTTCCCATCTCCCGCGTCAGATCCCGGGCGATCACCTCAGCGCGCTCACGGATCAGTTCGGCGGCCCGGCTAAGGATCGCACCACGGGCGACCGGCGTCAACGCTTTCCAGGTCCGAAATGCTGCCGCGGCGGCCCCTACGGCGCGGTTCGCGTCCTCGGCGGTCATCGACGGAAACAGGCCGACGATCTCGGATGTGTCGGCCGGATTGCGGTCCTCGATCGACTCGCCGCTCGTTGATTCGACCCATTCGCCGGCGACGAGATTCTTGTAGCGTTCGGGCATAGTAGTTCCTCCCTTCATCGTTCAAGTGTAGGACTACCACGGCGACTACGGAAATCCTGAGGGTAAGCGCATGAGACTTCCCGATCCCGTCAAAGTGTTTCTTCAGAAACCGCTCTTTGCTGTCCTCGCGACAATCAGCCCTTCCGGGCGACCACAGGCCACGCCCGTGTGGTACCTTCTCGAAAACGATCACATTCTTATCAACACCTCCGAGGGACGGAAGAAGCTGCAAAACCTCAAAGCCAACCCGCGCGTGGCGCTGACCATTGTCGACCCTGATGACCCGTACCGGTACGTGCAAATTCAAGGAAAGGTCGTCAACTTTGATCGAGAACGCGGCGCGCTTGACATCGATCGGTTGTCCATGCGATACCGTGGACGGGCGCACCGCTATCGGCCCGCGGACGGTCCTGAGAAGCGCGTCTCCATTCTGATCCAACCCGTCCGCTACAACACCGACGGAATCAAATGACCACAGCTTACGGCATGGTCATCGACGGAAAGTACGTCTCTGCCCAGTCTGCAGAGACGATCGATGTCCGCAATCCTGCGAATACCGACGAGGTAGTTGGCACAGCGCCCAAGGGCGGACGTGAGGACGTGCGTCGCGCCGTGGACGCCGCGAGTGTGGCGTCTGAAACCACCTGGTGGCCACGGATCCACGAATCCCGTCGCCGCGGCAAGGTCCTGCAGAAGTACATCGCGCTGGTCGAAGACCGCAAGGACCAGCTCGCGCGGCTCCTGACTCGAGAACAGGGGAAGGTCCTCAAGGAATCGCTGAGTGAGCTGGACAGTCTGATCAACACCTTTGACTACTATGCAGGTTACGGTGGGAAGATCACGGGCTCTGTCACGTACGCGAGAGACGGTGACAACATCATTAAGGTAGAAACCCGCAAGCAGCCGATCGGGATCTGTGCTGCCATACTGCCGTTTAACTTCCCGGTCTCCCTCTACGCCTGGAAAGTAGCACCGGCGCTGATGGCCGGCAATGCAGTCATTATCAAGCCCGCCAGTACGGCCCCACTCGTCGACATCGAGCTGACCATGCTGCTGCACGAGGCCGGCGTTCCCGCTGGCATCGCCAACCTGGTCACCGGACCGTCGTCTACGGTCGGTGACGAGCTCGTCAGGCACCCCGCGGTCAAGAAGATTGCGTTGACCGGCTCGACCCAGACGGGAAAGGCCATCTATGCCGCCGCAGCCGAGGGATTGAAGCACATCACACTGGAACTCGGCGGCAGCGATCCGGCCGTCGTCTGCGACGATGCGGACCTACGGCTCGCCGCAGAGACTGTCGTGAAGAGTGGCCGCTTCCGTAACGCAGGCCAGTCATGTACGTCGGTGAAGCGCGTGTTCGTGTTCGAAAGTATCTTTGAAGAATTTTCATCTCTTGTCACCGCCATCGCGAAGACCCTGAAGGTCGGAGACGGGCTGGATCCCAGTAGTGAGATCGGGCCGCTGAACAACTCACAGGTCCGCGAAGACGTCGAACGTCTGCTACAGGACGCACTCAAACGGGGCGCAGAAGTCGTGGCAGGCGGTGGGCGGCCTAAAGGCGAGCAGTTTGAGAAGGGCTTCTATCTCCAGCCCACCGTGCTGCTCGAGGCGCCGCCGGATGCGGCCATCTGGGAAGAAGAGTGCTTCGGGCCGGTCCTGCCGCTTATGAAAGTGAAGGATCTCGATGAAGCAATCACACTGGCCAACCGGTCTCCCTACGGTCTCGGCGCCACAATCTGGACGGAAAGCACTAAGCGCGTTGAGCATTTTGTCGACCGCATCCAGTCAGGGATGGTGTGGGTGAATTACAAGCCATTGAGTCTACCCGAAGCGCCGTTCGGCGGGGTAAAGGAGAGCGGCATCGGACGGGAGCTGGGCGCGGAAGGTCTGGCAGAGTACCTCGATACGAAATCCGTTCGAACCTACGTCGGAAAAGCAGACAATTAATCTCGTCTGACCGGTAGAGCCGGCGGGCACGTCACCGGTATGATCGTCCGGATCGTGCTCTCGCTGCTCCTGCTATTTGTCCTCGGCGGAGTTCCGTCGACCCACGGCTCGCCCGCCGTGCCCTTCAAAGCGGGCGATACCTGGGTCTACCGCGTCACAGAGACGGCGGGGACGCAGCCGGAAACCAGCACGCTGACTGTGACTTACCGCGGCCTAGTCGACTACCGAGGGACCGCGCACCACTACGCGGACGCTTACAGCAGCTCCTCCCCGGGAGAGGTCGAGCGCGACATTCTCACCTGGACAGGGCGGTATTTCCGCCAACGTGCCACGATCCTGTATGAGAACTCACAGCGGGTCCTGGAGATTGTGTTCGA
>JAHZOA010000214.1 GCA_020028455.1 Armatimonadota bacterium
ACGAACTTCGGAAGCAAAGGGGCACTAGCAACTCTATGATTCTAGTGCCGCTTTTCGATTTGAAGTTCCTAACCGAGTTTGCTGCAACCGCTGTAGGAAACTTCAAATCGGCGGCACTAGCGGTGCCCCAATACCCGCTCGATATCGACCGCTCATACCTCAATCCCAAGACCAAAGTACTGCCCTGGCCAGAGCACCGGGCTCCGCGAAGGTGCATGACCAATCACGCATTTTCCAGCTGTGCGGACTTGTCCACTGAGGCCGCACACCGAGACCTTTGGCTGATTTATCCGCGGCCCGAGCGCGCCCACAATTTTGCGTGGTGGGAAAGCGCATGCTCTGGGAGATCGACGATGCAGATGGCGCCACACGCGCCCGCGAACAGGCTTGTGGTCGTGATCGATGACGACCCGACTATCCTGGACGCGATGGACGGACTGCTACGAAGCTGGGGCTACCAAGTCGTGACGGCCGCCTCGGACGAGGCGGCGCTGGCGAGGCTCGCAGAGCAACAGCGGCCTGACCTGATCATCAGTGACTACCATCTGGCGGACGGCAAGACCGGTGTCCAGGCGGTCGAGCGGTTGCGCGACGCGTTCGAGATCCCGGCCCTGATCATCACCGGCGGGGCCATGCCCGCCCGCCCGCACAGAAGCCGTCCAAGCCGCTATCAGCTGATGCGCAAGCCAGTGGAGCCGATGGCATTGCAGGCCATGCTGAGCCAGCTGATCGTTGGCGAAGCCTGATAGCCCGTGCGCTCGCTGCTGTTGCGATGCTTCTCTCCCGATACCGGACGCATGGAGCCCATGGCATTGCGGGCCATGCTGGCCAGCCGATCGTTGGCGAAGCCCTGATAGATCAGGTCCGTGCTGCTCGCTGCCGTTGCGATGCGTCCCTCCCCATACGGAAGTATGGTCCCGCACAGACGCGCCGAGCTGCAGAAAACTCTTTAAATGCAATGAGTTCACTCGCGACGCCGCGCCAGCGACTGGGTGGGGACGGTACCTAAGGCTGATTTACCTCGCGACCACAACCGCAAGACACTCCGCGCCACAACACGAGGGCAACGGGCCCGGCAAGGGGCTCGAACAGGAGGCGGTGATGTCGTCGGTGTACAAGTTTCCCCCCATTTCGCACACGCACGGCAAGGTGCCGCGCCACAAGCCTTCGGACGCGGCCCTGATCGCAGCGATTGCCGAGGGTGATAAGCGCGCCATGGAATTGCTGTTCGTGCGGCATAACGTGCGGACCTACCGCTTCATCACGCGCATCACCGGGAATGCCGCGCTCTCCGAGGACATCGTCAGCGAGGTCTTCCTCGATGTCTGGCGCGGCGCTCGCGGGTTCAAGGGAAAATCCGATGTGTCGACGTGGCTGTTGGCGATCGCCCGTTACAAGGCGATTTCGGCACTCAGGCGCGAAACGGACGCGCAGCTGGACCACGAAACCGCGGTGACCATCAAGGACGACGCTGACGATCCCGAAACGAGGGCGCATCAGCGGAGTTGTGGTGCGGTGATCCAGAAATGTCTGATGCAGCTGTCGCCGGCGCTGCGCGAGCTCGTTGATCTCGTCTACTACCAGGAAAAGACGGTTGCAGAGGTTGCGCAGATCGTTGGCATCCCGCCGGGTACCGTCAAGACGCGCATGCTGCGCGTGCGCGGCCGCATGGAGGAGTTGCTCCACGGCGCCGGCATCCGGAGCGTTGAAGCGAAGTAACGGGTGCAACGCTTGCGGCCGGGCGAGGAGCGCTCGCTCACTTCGCCGGCATAACGCCCGTCTTCGCGGGCTATGCGCTAGGGTTTGGCCGTTGGCAACTCCCACCCGAGCTCGCGGACCGCGATCACCGCCTCGGTACGGTTGGTCACGTTCAACGCCTTGAGAATAGCGGTGACGTGATTCTTGACGGTGGGTTCCGCGAGGTCGAGCACGCGGCAGATGGCCTTGTTGCTCTTTCCCTGCATCATGAGCGCGAGCACATCGAGCTGTCGCTCGGTCAGCCCGAGATCGGAGGGCGAGACCTGGGGCCGATCCCCGGCGGGCGGCGCACCGCCGGATCCCGGGAGGGGCTGCGCTTCGCGCGCCAGGATTTCCGGAGGAATGTAGATCCCCCCGGCGAACACCAACTGGAGCGCGCTCAGCATCACCTCGCGCTGGCCGGATTTAGGAATGTAGCCGAGCGCACCAAGATCGAGCGCCTTCACGACGCTGCTGCGGTCCTGCTGTCCCGACAGCACCACGACCGAAATCGCCGGGTAGCGTTCACGGAGCTCGGCAAGGAGGGAAAAGCCGTCGCGGTCGGGCAAGTTCAAATCGAGCAGGATGAGGCCAAGCTCGGCATGCTCGGCAACGAGCGCCATGGCCTGGCGGCTATCCGAAGCCTCCAATACGACGGCGTCGCCCTTTACCTCCTTGAGGACACTTCGCAACGCGTCACGGATCAAGACGTGATCATCGACCACGAGAATTTTCATTAAAGTGTCTCGTCTGTCAGCCTAGCCCGGAAGAATACTTCATACCAAAGACCAAAGCATCAGGCGGCCGCAAGTCTCTGATTGACGCGGCTTTCGGCATGTCGACAACTCTCTGCGTGGCGGGCTGCAGTGGTATTCGGAGACTGATTTACCTCCGTCTGGCGGCGATCGAGATGTGGGCGCATACCGACGAGGTGTGAGCAGCAACCCCCAAGCTGGAGACTCGACTTCACACAACCGCCAAATGTCAGAGCTATTCGTGGCCGTGATATCCGCGTCCAATCACAGGCGAGATGAGAGGTTGAACATGTGGCGGCAAGGCGACGTTTTCATCGAGCGGGTGACGGAAATCCCCTCGCAAGTGCGCGCGCACCCGTTACCGCACGTCACGCTGGTACACGGGGAGCTGACCGGGCACAGCCATCGCATCGCCGATCCGCGTACCGCAACGCTCTTCTCGGCGGGCATGATGTTCTATCTCGATGTGCACGCGGACAGCGCCACGGTGGTGCACGAGGAGCACGGACCGATCGCGCTCGAGCACGGCCTCTATCGTGTGTGGCGCCAGCGCGAGTATTCGCCCGAGGCCATTCGCGTGGTCAGGGATTGATCCGGTTCCTGGTAGGGTCGCGAGACGATGGCTCGGACCAGCGTC
>JAHZOA010000215.1 GCA_020028455.1 Armatimonadota bacterium
GTTCTCCGGTTCCCGCCCCGCGACTTCGCGCCCGCGGTGCGAATTGCCACGCAGAGCGCGCGGGACTTCCTCGATGGCTGGTTCGAATCGGCAGAGCTCAAGGCGTCGCTCGCTACCGACGGCGTGATCGGCGCGAGGGGAGGACCGAGCACGCCCGGCACGGCATACGTGCTGTTTCATCACTGCATGGGTCAGGCGGCCGGGAAGCGAGGACTCTGGGGGTTCGTGCGAGGCGGCATGGGAGGCGTTACGCAGGCGCTCGCCGCTTCCGCGCAGCGCCTGGGAGCCGAGATTCGCACGAATTCTGAAGTGGGGAGGATCCTGACCCAGGACGGCCGCGCGACCGGGGTTGCGCTTCATAAGGGGGATGAGATCCGCGCCCCCGTCGTGGCGAGCTGCGCCGATCCCAAAGTCACGTTCTTGAGGCTGTTGTCATCGGTCGATGGCGAGTTCAGGCGCGAGATCGAGGGTATCCGCGCCGAGGGCGTCGCGATGAAGATCAACCTGGCCCTGGACGGCCTGCCCGACTTCACGGCCGTGCCCGGACGGGGGATGGGTCCGCAGCACCGCGCGACGATCCACATAGGACCGACGATGGAGTACATCGACCGCGCCTGGCAGGATGCGCAGACCGGTCTGCCCTCGCGCGAACCATTCCTGGAGGTCACGATCCCCACGACGTACGACCCGTCGCTCGCTCCGACGGGCAAGCACGTGATGAACATCTTTGTGCAGTACGCACCGTACAGGCTGGGTGAGGGGAATTGGGACCAGATCAAAGAGGCCTACGCCGATCGCGTCATCGACACCCTTGCCCAATACGCCCCGAACATGCAGGAGATCATCCGGCACCGGCAGGTGCTCAGCCCCCTGGACCTTGAGCGCGACTTCGGTCTCACGGGAGGCGACATCTTCCACGGTGAGATGACGCTCGACCGGCTGTTCTTTATGCGTCCGGTTCCAGGTTGGGCGGACTACCGCACGCCGGTCCGCGGCCTGTACCTGTGTGGCTCGGGTGCGCACCCGGGCGGTGGGGTCATGGGGGCGCCCGGATACAACGCGGCAAGGGAAATCCTGCGGGATTGGAAGGCGTCTCGGATCTAGTTCTTTCTCATGACTTCTACTCGTGGGCGGAGACCCTAAACATTCGGGAGAAGGTAACGAAGAAGGGACGCGCATCAAGTCGCGCATCGAGACGAAACGAAAACAAAATTCGAAAGTCGCCCTGGGGAAATTCTCGGAGGCCTGCTTTCGCGAGGGCAAGGCTCGTGTTTAGGTTCTTCACATCGGTGCTGACTAGAGCCGCACGGCGTCGTCCCGTTCCGATCGGCACCGGCGTTGTCGGAGCTCCTATCATACAGCCCGAAAGCCTAACCCAGCGTGGCCCTGACCACCACTCAAGGGTCACAAACGAGCAATTCGTTTGGTGCGTAGAGGAGTAGATCGTAAAGGGCAAGCCGTTAGCGACTTCTACCCGTATGGCCTCTCCCAAGCGATAAGCGAGCTTGTCCGCTCGCACGATGAGGTCGTTCGACTTTATCTCGGTCTGCTCGCCAAGGTCTGGTTCACGAGGCGGTGGTACGGGCTGGAGGCCGGTGATAAGTCGTCCTTCGCTCGTTCCAACTGGTGGAATCTCGCGCGGATTCTGCTGTTGTTGCATTCCCAAGAGAAGCAACATCGTGATCAGAGCGGCTATCAAACTCATACGGATCTCTCGACCCTATCATATTGCAGCTGAGGTCAGGATGCTCCGCGCTACAGCTTTCGGAGTCATGGGGCCTGGTTACAATGCTACGAGGGAATCCTGCGAGAATTTGTCAGATGAAGCTTGTGGGTGCACGCACATTGCTGGGATGAATTCTCCCACTCGCTCCAAACCGACTCGGTCCAGACCGAGTTGAGAGCCGCACTCCGTCGTTGTGATGGCCGAAGAAAAGCTCGGCTTCGAATCCATTGTGTGCGCGACAACGAAGCTGGATATTATCTGCCGTCGCTTCCCCACCTGCGCTGTACGGCACAATGTGATGAAATTCAAGGAGCCCCCGCTCCGTGCAACGGTGGCCATTCCGAGCGACGAAAGCACACCGACCGCCGTCTCGGGCCCAAACCTTTCGCCTGACTTCGGCCGGGATGTGGCGTGTGCGGCTGGCCGCGCCGCGATCTCCGGGCACTCGACCACTGGTGCGCCCACTCGGTTGGTCGGTAGTAGCAAATTTCTGCCTTTTGAGATCTTTGAGAAGGGCTGATAAGGCACGATCGATGACTTGTGCAATGTCCCCGTCAGGGATCTGGTGCCGCAACAACTCTTGCGCCAATCGCAGCTTCTCATTCATCTCTGCGCTGGCCGTGAACTGGACTTTGTAACGTTCGGGTGCGAGCGGCGCAATAACCGCCGGCCGGACTGGTGCCTCCAGCGTCAGCGCCGGCAAGTCACCGCCTGAATCGAGCCGCAGGGTCTCAGACTCAGGTTCCGGTGCTGATGCTGGAGCCCGGTTTGGCGCCGGGAGCTTGCGGATCGATGATGGAACCGCGGGCCGGGGTCGCAGCCGTGCTACGAGTTCCTCGACCTGCCGCTTCCTCTGATGTCTGGCCGCCTCGAAAAGGGTGACATGATTCTCAGGCGTGAGGTGCGGTGCCAACAACGTCACCGTCGTGAGATTCACCGATCCATTGGCGAGCAACTCCAGGATGATCGGATACCTCCGCGCGGCCCGGGCGGCCTCGATACGACCATAGGCGGCATGCTCCGAAAGACGCAGCACCTGCAGACAGTAGGTGAACGTGGAGGAACAGCCTTCGGCACGATACAGGCCTCGCTCGTCGAGGACGGCGAGGTGGGCGATGAGGGACGCGGTCGCATCGCGCTCACCTTGGGCCAGCAGCTTCACGTGCGCGACAAGTTGATGATCGGAGAGCTGATCAACAAGAGTGAAGACATTGGTGTTCATGACGTTTGTGTTCATGGTCTATGTATACCACCACGATTCTTGAGCCCAGAGGAAGGCGTCGAAGAGGCTGCATGACCGCTCATGCTTTCGCAGCGCTGCGCTTCGTGCAAATGTGACTCTCAGCCGCTCCAGCGCCTTCGTGAGAGCCTT
>JAHZOA010000216.1 GCA_020028455.1 Armatimonadota bacterium
TTGGGTGACATTCGGGGCGACTGGCACCGGGACGAACCAATTCAACAATCCGACCAGCGTTTATGTGGATGCGGCTGGCCGCGTCTATGTCGCGGATCGCGGAAACAACCGCATTGTTCGGATCAACGATATGAAGGGAGCTGGATGGGTCGCGATAGGGAGCGCAGGCAGCGGGGCCAGACAGTTCAACGCGCCGAGGGGTCTTTCTGTTGATGCAGACAACAAGATCTATGTGGCGGACACCGGTAACCATCGGATTGTGCGGATGGACGATATGACCGGGGCAGGGTGGACCGTACTAGGCACATTTGGCAAAGGGGTCAACCAGTTCAACCAGCCGTTTGGCGTGTCTGTGCATGCCAAAGGCCGTATCTACATCGCAGTCAGCGGAACGGGCGATGACGATCGGAGCATTGTTCAGATGGACGACATGACCGGAGGCGGGTGGGCCAGAGTTGGAGCCTGGGGCAAAGGCGTCAAGCAATTTGACATTCCTGCGAGTGTTTTCGTCGATGCCGGCGGGCGCATTTATGTGGCGGACAGCGCAAACCATCGCATCGTACGGATGGACGACATAACCGGGTCGGGATGGATAACCCTCGGTTCTCAAGGAAGCGGGGACAAGCAGTTTAGCCTGCCATCCAGCGTCTACCTTGATATGGCCGGGCGAATCTACGTGGCAGACAGTTCTAATGGTCGAATTGTTCGTATGAGTGACATGAGCGGCGCGGGGTGGACGACGCTAGGAACTGCGGGGGCCGGAGCTAAACAGTTTACTTTGCCAGGATCTGTATTCGTTAGGTGAACCACCCGCATTTTCTTGACGGAAGTTGCACTCACGCGACCCGCACAGTGACCTTCGAAACGGGGTGAATCGCCCTCCCGGCACCACTTCCCACACAGCACCAAACCCTGCTCCTGATCAGCGGTTTCGGGATCCGTACGAGCGCTGTTTACTAGTACAGGCAGGCCAACATCGTCCGTGACTAAAGATCCCCTAATACACCCGGATGCGGATGCCTCATACCCTGTAAGCTCCTGCGGGCGTCGCGGCAGGGGAGGGAACTCTCCCAGCGAATAGCGCCCACCAACTCCGCTATCGATCAGCGACGTACTGGCCGCGCGTCACCATTGCCCTGTGGTCACCGGTGCGACGCTCTTACCATCAACTGGGGTCTGGGGGAGCCATGCATGGCGAGGTGGTCCATGAGTGTCCGATGGCGAATCGCTAGAGCCGTGGCGGGGGGGCTTGCGGTCTTTATTCTCCTCTCGTTCGCGTTACCTGGGCCACGTCCATCTCTGGCATACTCGCAGTCGCCGCAACCCGCCGACCCGGTCAGGGTGTTTGCAGCCGCAGACCTGCTGCAGACGCACCATATTGACGCTCCGAACCGCACCCGGCTGCTCGTGGCCGCGCTTGGTGGCCTCCGTCAAGTTGTCGTACAGGCTGGGGTGGTGGCTACCCCGCTCGCCGACCTCGACGCAACGACCGAAGAGGCGGCACGCACGAGCTTTTCCGCACGATTCAACCTGGCGCTCAGGTTGGTTCAGGACAAGCTTCCCGCCGCAAAGCTGGAGGACGCAGCCATCGTCGCCATGGTCACCGGTCTGGGCGATCGAGTGACGACGTTCTTTTCTGCGGAGCGGCAGGCGGAGTTTCTAAGTGGCGGATATGGTGGGATTGGAGTCTTTTTGCGCCTGGTGGAGGGACGGGTCTACATCTGGGCCGTCTTCAGCGGAGGGCCGGCAGCCCAGGCTGGGATAGGTGAATTTGACCAGGTGCTCGCCGTAGATCAACGCAGCGTTCGGGGGCTGACGCACCAAGACGTGGTCGACCGGATCCGGGGCCCGGAAGGCAGCGCGGTGAGGTTGACGATTCGGCGACCTGGTCGCGCCAATCCCCTCACCGTGACGGTCAGACGCGGCCGGGTCTCGGCGCCATCAGTGAGCCACCGCATGCATCCGGACGGCATCGGACACATCCGATTGCACACCCTTGGCCCCGGCGCCGGGAACGCTGTGGACCTGTCGCTGAAAGATCTCCAGCGCCGGGGAATCCGCGCCCTCGTGCTGGATCTCCGGCAGAACAACTTCGGCGGATTGCGGGAAGTGGATCACGTCGCCAGCTCCCTCCTACCACAGGGCATTCCCCTCTACGTCGTTCGAGGAAGAGAGTCCGCGACAGGTCGGACGAGTGGGACGCCCAAGATTCCTCTGTCCGTGCCGGTGGTAGTGCTCGTGGATGCAGGCACGATGTGGGTGGCCGAAATTCTGGCCGCGGCCTTCTCCGAATCGAACCGGGCCCGACTCGTGGGAATGCGGACGGCCAGGCAGGGCGGCTATGTGGGCTCATTCGGCATCCCGGGAGGTGGAGGTCTCCTCATCAAGACCAGCCGGGTGCTCACCGGGAAGGGGGCCCTTCTGGAGAAGAACGGCGTCACGCCTGATGTTGAGGTGTCCCTGCGGGCCGCCGACCTGGATGGAGCGAGGGATCCGCAGCTCGCCCGGGCGCTGCAGATGGCCCGTCAGGGACGGTAGAGGCACAACGGCCTGATGACCCGAGCGTGCGCATGGTACATCCCGCAGCGGACGGGCGCCTGGTGTGCCGCGCTCGTATTGGTGCTGGCCGGCTGTACGACGGGGTCACGTTCACCGGGACAAGGCAGCTCGACGTTCACCGCGCTGTGCGCCGATATCGACAATAGTTACGAGTGCGCCCAGGCCATTGAGCGCCATCAGCTCCGTGAGTCCGCCAACGCCGGCCGGGTAGCCCGCAGAGGCGGGGCCCTGCACGTCCAACTCCAAGACGGGAGGAGCGTGACAGTCGCGGATACATCGCCCGATGAAGAGTCCGCCGCCAAGTACAGCTTTCGAGAATACTTGAGCGAGATCGGTTACTTCCTGTTGCATCGTCAGCTCTACGAAGGCGAAGAGTATGTGATGCTGCATCACCGCACGGGCCAGATGTTTGCGGTTCCAAACGTCCCTGTAATCTCGCCGGATCGGGCACGCCTCGTGACGACGTTTCCCGGCCTCAGTGGTGGCTACAGCCCTAACGCCGTCCAGATCTGGCTCCTGGCACCGGACGGCCT
>JAHZOA010000217.1 GCA_020028455.1 Armatimonadota bacterium
GCGCCGGTCGTCGGCTATGACAAGGCTGCCGACGTGGCGAAAACCGCTGCGGCCACCGGCCGCACGATCCGTGAGGTCGCCAAAGAGAAACTCGGCCTCACCGACCCGCAGTTGAAGGAGATTCTCGACCCGGCGAGAATGACGGCGCCCGGATTCTCCGGCGGCGGGGGAGGATGAGGTGAACTACGAACACGATGTCCTCGTGATCGGCGGCGGGGCCGCCGGGTTACGCGCGGCCATCGCCGTCGCGGAATCACACCCGGATCTCAGTGTCGCCATCCTCTCGAAGGTCTATCCGATGCGCAGCCACACCGTTTCTGCCGAAGGCGGCGCGGCCGCGGTCATCAAATCGAACGACAGTTTGGAAGATCACATCTACGACACGATCAGCGGGTCGGACTGGCTCGCCGATCAAGATGCCGTCGAGGCATTCGTGAGGGAAGCGCCGGCGGAGCTCGTTCAACTGGAGCACTGGGGGTGTCCGTGGAGCCGGGAGCCTGACGGAACCGTGGCGGTGCGGCCATTCGGCGGGATGAAGATCGAGCGCACATGGTTCGCAGCCGACAAAGTCGGCTTCCATCTGCTGCACACGCTGTTTCAGACCTCGCTCAAGCTTCCCTCGATCAAGCGGTATGACGAGTGGTTTGCCACGCAGCTGTTGACCGACGACGCCCGTTGTCAGGGTATCGTCGCACTCGAATTGCGCAGCGGAGCAGTGGCCACGGTCGCCGCCAAAGCGGTCATCCTCTGCACCGGCGGTGCAGGGCGTGTGTTTCCCTTTACCACCAATGGCGCCATCAAGACTGGCGACGGCATGGCGCTGGCGTACCGCGCGGGGGTGCCGCTGAAGGACATGGAGTTCGTGCAGTATCACCCCACAGGTCTCCCTGGTACCGGGATCCTGATCACCGAAGCCGCGCGGGGTGAAGGCGGCATCATGGTCAATAAAGACGGCTACCGCTATCTGCAGGACTACGGCATGGGCCCGCCGGATCCGTGGCCGAGGCTGCGGGGGATGGAGTTGGGCCCGCGCGATCGACTCTCTCAAGCCTTCGTGCATGAAATGCGCAAAGGCCGCACGATCAAGGGACCGTATGGCGATGTTGTCCACCTCGATGTCCGACATCTGGGTGAACAAAAGATCGACCAGAAGATTCCATTCGTCCGTGAGCTGGCCCGGCGCTACGCCGGCATCGACCCGGTGCACGAGCCGATCCCAGTACGACCGGTCGTCCATTACATGATGGGCGGTGTGCACACCGACATGTACGGCGCCACTCCGCTCCCGGGCCTGTACGCCGCGGGCGAGGTCGCATGCGTCAGTATCAACGGGGCAAACCGCCTGGGTTCAAACTCTCTGACGGAGTGCCTCGTGTTTGGGGCACGGGCGGGCAAGAGCGCCGCCGCATTTGCCCTCGAGCATAAGCGGGTCAATCGTGGCGCGCTCGAAGCCCGCGCCCGCGACGAGACGGAGCGTCTCACGAGTGAGTTTTTCCGCAAGGATTCTGGAAGCGAGCGGGTGGCAGCCCTGCGCAACGAGATGACCAGCGCCATGGAAACCGGCGCGGGGATCTATCGCGACGAAGGCCAGCTGCGTCAGACGTGCGACCAGCTTGCGGGGCTGCGAGCGCGGTTCGCACGCGTCCGCCTGGACGATCGCAGCCGGGGATTCAACACGGAGCTCACCGCGGCCCTCGAGCTCGATTGCATGCTCGATGTCGCCAGTGCGATTGCGTATTCGGCCCTGGCGCGCACCGAATCACGCGGCTCGCACCAGCGCACCGATCACCCAAAAAGGGACGACACGAGGTTTCTCAAGCACACGATGGCGTATCGAACCGATGGTGAGCCGCGGATCGACTACCTGGATGTGGTCATCACACGGTGGCCTGCCGGAGAACGCGTCTATGGGAGATGAACCCCAGCATGGCTGACCCGACGATCACGCTGGAGATCTTCCGGTATCGCGCGGAGCAGGAGACGGAGCCTTCGTACCAACGCTACGACGTGCCCTACCGAGATGACTGGGTTGTGCTGGACGCCATCAACTATATCAAAGACCGTCTGGACGGGACGCTGTCCTACCGCTGGTCGTGCCGCATGGGCGTGTGCGGCAGCTGCGGCATGATGGTGAACGGGGTGCCCCGCCTGAGCTGCGCGGCGTTCCTGAAAGAATACTATCCGGATCCCATCCGCGTCGAGCCGCTGGCCAACTTCCCCGTAGAGCGTGATCTCGTCATCGTCATGGACGATTTCATGGAGAAACTTGGTTCCGTGAAGCCCTGGCTCATCCATGACGATGCGCCGCCGCTCTCACAGGGCGAGCGACGCCAGACCCCCGCCCAACTCGACGCCTTCAAACAGTACAGCATGTGCATTAACTGCATGCTCTGCTATGCGGCCTGTCCCGTCTACGGGCTGGAGCCGCGCTTCCTCGGCCCCGCCGCGATCGCGCTGGCGCAGCGCTACAACCTGGATTCGCGTGATCGGGGACGGAGTGAGCGACAGGCCGTCCTCACGAGCGAGGAGGGCATCTGGGAGTGCACGCTGGTCGGGGAGTGTACCGTGGTGTGCCCGGCGCACGTGGACCCGGCGGGCGCCATTCAGCGGGCCAAGGTCAGTGCCACCGTGGATTACTACAAAGATGTGCTGCTGCCGTGGGGGAAGCGGTGAGCCGGCCATACCACCGTCCCATGCCGGGCAACTGGTGGCTCATCAATCGCGCCTATTTCATCTTCATGATCCGCGAACTGACCAGCGTCTTCATCGCCATCTATCTGGTACTGTTGCTCATCCTGATCAACCGGATCGCGGCCGGACCTGACGCGTATCGCGCCTACCTCGCGTTTCTGGCGACGCCCGTTATGCGGGCATTTCATATCGTGGCGCTGGCTGCCGCCCTGTTCCATTCCATCACGTGGTTCACCCTAGCGCCAAAAGGACTGGCGGTCCGGCTGGGCGAGCGGCGGATACCGGACGCGGTCATCATCGGTAGCAACTTCGCGGCATGGATCGTTGTCTCTGTGCTCCTCGCCTGGATCATCCTGTGAAACACTCGAATGAACCCATCTGGTGGTCT
>JAHZOA010000218.1 GCA_020028455.1 Armatimonadota bacterium
CCCACTTCGGGAGAGCGCCTACTGCTGTGTCTCGTCCCAGTCGCCGCGCTCTACTGCGCTGTGAGCCCGGCGGCCAGGAGAGAGCACCCGGTGCCGAGTGCATCTTCGTGAGTTGCCCCGCCGTCCCGCCAGCTCTACGCTGGGGCGGTCCTCCGGTCGTAGTTGGGGGCTAGAGCGTCGTTAGCTGACGCTCGTGACTTGCTTGGAGACGAACGGCTAGTGTCGTGTATCTGAAATAAGTTGACAATAAGACCGGACCGAGGTATGTTGCCGGTCATGTGGAACCCCGCGCCCGCTCTGCGGGTCAGCCGAGAGGATCGGGAGTGGTTGGAGGCGTTGGTCCGGAGCGGCAGGACGCCCCAGCGGGTTGCGCTGCGGGCGCACTTGGTCTTGCGCGCCGCGGAGGGGCGGCCGAATCATGCGCTGGCCAAAGAGCTGGGGGTCAGTCGGCCGACGGTGCTGCTGTGGCGGCAGCGGTACGTCGCGGCGGGCGTGGCCGGACTGCTGAGGGATGCACCGCGGCCGGGGCGCAAGAAGCGCATTGGGCCGGAGAAGGTGGAGGCGATCGTGAATGCGACGTTGCAGACGACGCCCCCGGATGCGACGCACTGGAGCGTGCGCACGTTGGCGAAGCGCCAGCGGGTGAGTCCGGCGACCGTGCATCGGATCTGGCAAGCGCACAATCTGCAGCCCCATCGGGTCGAGACCTTCAAGCTCAGCCGCGATCCGGCGTTCGTGAGCAAACTGCGGGACATCGTCGGCCTCTATCTGAACCCGCCGGCAAAAGCCTTGGTGTTGAGCGTCGATGAGAAGAGCCAGATTCAAGCGCTGGATCGCACCCAGCCGATCCTGCCGCTGCGGCCGGGGGTGCCGGCGCGCCAGACGCATGACTACGAGCGGCACGGCACGACCACCCTCTTTGCGGCGCTGAATATCCTCGAGGGGCACGTGATCGAGCGGTGTCAGTCGCGTCACACCCATACCGAGTTCATCGCGTTCTTGGCCACGATCGATCAGCAGACGCCACGCCGTCAGGACATCCATCTCATTCTCGACAACTACGGCACGCATAAGCATCCCACGGTGAAGACGTGGCTCGCGGAGCATCCGCGGTTTCATTTCCACTTCACCCCGACCGGCGCCTCCTGGCTGAATCTTGTCGAGCGCTTCTTCGCCGAGATCACGCGCAAGCGCCTGCGCCGGGGCACGTTCCGCAGCGTGCCGGCGCTGATCGCCGCCATTCGCAGCTATGTCCGCGAACACAACAAAGACCCCCGTCCCTTCATTTGGACGGCCACCGCCTCGGCGATCTTCCGCAAGATCAAACGTTGTAAAGAAGCGTTAGAGACAGGACACTAGAACTTCCTTGGCACTTCCGGTATGGGGATCGATGCCGAGCCATGCGTGGGATACGGACGTGTGGGTGGCCGATACGCGCAAGATCCAGCGGGAGCTCGGCTGGCGCGCCTCGCGCTCGATCGCCGAGGGCTGCACCAGCACGATCGGGTGGCTGCGCGGGGACGAGCAGCTCCGCCGCCTGTACGAGCTGCGGCTGCGGGATCCCGCATCAGGCTAATGGCGAGGTAGGCTTGGCATTGATCCGGTTTCGTGGACACCCCAGCGCTCGGGCGAAAAGGCGAGTCCGGAGCCGGAAGATTCACAGAGAACCGGCTCGCGAGCTGCGAAATGGAGCTTCAGGCCGTCGTCTCCGGTTGAGGATGTCACCCAAGTATAAGATGAGGGCTACGGCGGCCGGAGAGATTATCTGCATCAAGTAACGATACGGGACGTGAGGGTTAACATACGCGAAGAGCATGTAGATTCCAAGCGAGGACGCGGCCATGAGCGCGGCGGCGACACTCTCCGCCTTGTACAGGATGATACAATTCGCGACCAGAAACATCACGGTCAGAACATGATAAACGTGCCGATGGAAGAGAACGTGGATCCACTGCTCCAAGAACCTAAAGGCTCGGCTGGGGTTCGTCGCGTTCGGGCGCGCGTCGAAGTACTGTGCATAGTAACCTTTCACGAACGGATAGCGAAGCATGGCCCCCTCGATCGCGCCGAACCTAAAGAGACCGACTTCGAGGCTGTGAGTATCCGTTAAGTATGTTATGGGTGCCGCCACCGCCCATATCAGGCTATTCACCAACCCATTCTGCCTGAAAATACCGCTCAGATCTGAATACGCGACGATTGGCGGTCCCAAATCAACCAATCCATGAACGAGATCCCGACACAAGGACTCCTTAATGAGCCGCGTCCCCGCCGGGGTCGTGCAGTCCGTCGTATACATTGTGGTCTTACACCGGAGGGCGCATTGCATTGACAGACTCACCCCTTGACCAACAGAAAACCTTCGCTCGCCGAGGGCGCTCGGCAGAGTGGAGTGAGCAATGAGATTAACACACAGAAGCAGGGCGATCATGAGACCCGGCAACAAGAGCATGCGAACCCGCATACTGGATCCCGGCGAACTCGCCCAGCGCTTCGTCCTGACAAATCCGACACCGAGCACCAGGAG
This sequence comes from Armatimonadota bacterium, assembly GCA_020028455.1. Classification (GTDB taxonomy): domain Bacteria; phylum Sysuimicrobiota; class Sysuimicrobiia; order Sysuimicrobiales; family Kaftiobacteriaceae; genus JACPRY01. The sequence goes on from JAHZOA010000218.1 coordinate 2,528, forward strand.
GACGCTGAAGGGAAAGACGATCATTATATAGCGAGTATGATAGGAAACGACGAATAGCCCAGCTCCTCCTACCAGCCAGCGAAGATACCCAGTGTGCAAATAGCGGCATGACGCCGCGACCAGGAGCGAGAGCTGTAAGAGGCTCGTCATCTCACTCCAGAGGGCGTTCGCCATGAGAAGATTTGAGAACAAGAGGAAGAGGGTCAAGACAAGCAAGACTCCATACGGCAATAACCCGGGGTAGCGGATGACGGCGGCGCTAGGCCTGCAAGAAACTACCGCGAAACGACGAAGCGCCGTGTCCATGGGTAAGAATAGAAAGACCGAGAGGCAGAAGGAGTTCCAGAGGAGGACAAGGTTCGCAAACGTGGGGGGACGGAAGTGTCCGGCGATGATGGCGAGGAGCTTGAGGATGTAGCCGAAGACCAGCGGATGAGTATCACCGGCGCGCGGCGCGACGGACAGGTCGAGGTAATGGTAGCTGTCATAGGTAAGAAACGGGGGTCGCAACGAAAGGACGAGGGCAGAGA
>JAHZOA010000080.1 GCA_020028455.1 Armatimonadota bacterium
GGTGACGCCGAGGATCGCGTTGAAGTTGGCGCCGTCCATGTACATCTGGGCGCCGCTTCCATGAACGATCTCCTCGACCTCGGTGATTCGCTCCTCAAAGAGCCCCAACGTATTGGGATTGGTGAGCATGATTGCGGCGACCGTATTGTCCATGGCAGCGCGCAGCGCGTCGACATCCATGTTGCCCCGCGCGTCGGACTTCACCGTGATGACCTGGTAACCGGCCATTGCCGCGGTAGCAGGGTTGGTGCCGTGCGCCGAGTCCGGAACTACTACCTTCGTGCGCTGCCGCTCGCCGCGCGACTCAAAGTATGCTCGGATCATCAGCAGGCCGGTCAGCTCGCCGTGCGCGCCGGCGGCTGGCTGAAATGTGACTCGATCCATCCCGCTGATCTCAGCCAGCAGGCGCTCGAGATCCCACAACAATTGCAGCGCGCCCTGCGCCTGCTCGGGCGGCGTGTACGGATGCAGCCGGCTGAAACCCGGCAACCGCGCGACGTCCTCGTGAATTTTCGGATTGTATTTCATCGTGCACGACCCAAGCGGGTAGAATCCTTCGTCGATGCTGAAGTTCCGGTGACTGAGACGGGTGTAGTGGCGCACGACGTCGAGCTCGCTGACCTCAGGCAGCGCGGCCGGTTCCTCGCGCAGGTGCTCTACGGGCACCAACGCATCCAATGCCAGCTCAGGCACATCCGGGGCAGGGAAGGATGATCCTACGCGGCCGGGGGTGCTGAACTCGAAAATCACCGGGAAATCCCGCTGGCTGGGCACGGTCACCGGATTCCCTCCAGGACCTCGACGAGCCGGTCGATCTCTTCCCGCGTGCGCTGCTCGGTCACGCACAGCAGCCACGCGTCGCGCAGTTCTGGATACCAGCGGCCGAGCGAAGCGCCGCCGAGAATGTTGTGCTGAAGCAGCCTGCGATTCAGCTCGTCAGGCTCCAGCGGCGTACGGACCACGAACTCGTGGAACGTGGGCGCGTCAAAGGCGATCTCAAACCCACGGATACTGCCGATGGCGTCCTTGGCATAGGCCGCCTTGCGCAGATTCAGCTCGGCGACCCGCTGCAGGCCCTGCTTCCCGAGCGTGGCCATGTAGATCGCCGCCGCCAGCGCGAGCAGAGCTTCGTTGGTACAAATGTTGCTGCTTGCCTTCTCACGCCGGATGTGCTGCTCACGTGTCTGCAGGGTGAGCACGAAGCCGCGGCGCCCCTCGGTGTCTACCGTCGCTCCCACGAGGCGGCCGGGGATACGGCGTACAAACTCCATCCGCGTCGCGAGCATCCCCAGGTATGGTCCGCCGAAGTTCAGGTTGTTGCCGAGCGGTTGGCCTTCGCCGGCAACGATGTCGGCGCCCCATGCGCCCGGCGGCTTGAGGATGCCAAGAGACAGCGGTTCGGCGATCGCGCAAATCAGGAGTGCGCCGGCGCGGTGCGCGAGGTCCGCGAGCGCTCGTGCGTCTTCCAACGAGCCGAAAAAGTTGGGGTGCTGAATGATAACGGCCGCAGTGCGCTCCGAGAGGGCCGCTTCGACAGCATTGAGATCGGTAACTCCGTTGCGGTAGGGAACGTCCGTCACCTGAACCCCCAGCGGCGCCACGTACGTTCGGGTGACCTGGCGGTATTCAGGGTGGACGGCGGTGCTGACCAGAACTTCAGGACGCTTCGTGAGATCTTTTGCCATGACGGCCGCCTCGGCGGTCGCGGACGCGCCGTCGTACATAGAAGCGTTGGCCACGTCCATCCCCGTAAGCTCACACAGCATGCTCTGGTACTCGTAGCAGGCCTGCAACTCGCCCTGCATCAACTCCGCCTGATAAGGCGTGTAGGCCGTGAGGAATTCCCCGCGCCCCGCGAGGTGCCACACGACGCTCGGCACGTAGTGGTCGTACGCCCCGGCACCCAGGAAGGAGGTCGCGCGGTCGCAATCCAGATTTACCTGGGCGAGGGCGCGGAGTTGCGCGATGAGCTCCGGGTCGCTGAGGGCAGGGGGGAGGGCCAGCGGCCGATCGAGCCGCACTGCCTCGGGGATGTCCGCGAACAATGCTTCAACGGAGCCGACGCCGATGGCCCGAAGCATCTCTTCCCGCTCGGCGTCAGTGGCTGGGACGTACTTATGCTGAACGCGGCGTTCGACTTCCACACCCTTGCGCCGGGCCGTCACGATCCGGATTCTCCGATCATCGTGGCGTACTGATCGGCGGTCATCAGCTTGTCCAGTTCTTTCGAATCTTCAGGCTGTACGAGAATCATCCAGCCCTCCCCGTAGGGATCCGTGTTGACGACCTCCGGGGCATCGACCAGCTTCGTGTTGACGTCGACCACGGTGCCGCTGATCGGCGAGTAGAGATCGGAGACGGCTTTCACAGACTCGATGACGCCAAACGGCTGCATGTACCCGACTTTCACGCCTTTCTGTGGAAGGTCGACGAAGACAACGTCGGTGAGTTTCTCCGCGGCAAATTTCGTGATCCCGACCCGGACTCGTTTTCCCTCTACCTTGGCCCACTCGTGTTCCGTCGAGTACCGGAGTTCCTTGGGATACATTACCACGCTCCTCGCGGAACTACAGGATAAGGGATACGGGGATAAAGGGATAATGCAAACGATGTACTGCATGCACAGGCACTTACCTTATCCCCTTATCCCACTATCCCTTTATCCCGCAGTTCTCTTGTAAAATGGAAGCTTCACGATTGTCGCGCGGGCTGCCTTGCCTCGGATGTCCACGTCCACCGGTGTTCCGCTCTTCGTTAGCGCTTTGGGCACGTAGCCCATCCCTATGCTCTTGTTCACCCAGGGGCCAAAGGTTCCGCTGGTCACGCGTCCAATCTCTTCGTCCCCTACTCGTAACGGGTATCCATGCCGGGGAATCGCGCGCTCGGTCATTTCGAACCCTGCAAGTTTCCGGGTGACTCCTTGTTCCTTCTGCGCCAGTAAGATCTCACGCCCGATGAACGAGCCCTTGTCGAATCTCACCGTCCACCCGAGCGGCGCCTCGAGCGGGCTGGTGGTCTCATCGATGTCGTTGCCGTACAGCATGAAGCCCGCTTCGAGACGTAGGGTATCGCGGGCGCCGAGACCGACCGGCATCAGTCCTTCGCGCCGCCCGGTCTCCATCAATCCCTCCCAGACCTGCGGCGCCTCGTCCCACGGCGGAGCAATTTCAAACCCATCCTCTCCGGTGTACCCGGTGCGGGAGACCAGGCACCGCACGCCGGCAACATTCACCTCTGCCGCGATATGGAAAGATTTCAGCGCTGACAGGTCCGTCCTCGTCAGCCGCTGCAGGATCGGCTGCGCCTGCGGTCCCTGCAGCGCCAGCAGCGCAAACTCGCTGGATCGGTCGAGGGTCTGCGCCCCACGTGTATGCTCTCCGATCCAGGCGAGATCCTTGGCCGTGGTAGAAGCATTGACGATAAAGAGGTAGCGCGCTTCGCCCAGCCTGAAGACGGTCACGTCGTCGATAATGCCACCCGACGGGGTGCACATCGGAGAGTACAGGACCTGCCCGACGGAGAGTTTCGCTGCGTCGTTTGTTACCACGCGTTGCACGGACTCCAGTGCTCCCGGGCCCGCGACCTCGACCTCGCCCATGTGGGAGACGTCGAACAATCCCGCCGCGGAACGCACGGCGCGGTGCTCGTCGACGATGCCAGAATACTGCACCGGCATATGCCACCCGCCAAATTCGACCATCCGCGCGCCGGCGGCAACGTGCACGTCGTAGAGGCTTGTGCGCTTGAGTTGATTGATGGCCATATCTCGAACTACTTAGTCGCCTTTCAGCTCCTCGTCGCGGCGCCTAAGCAGCTCAACGACTTCCGCATCGTCCGTTTGCGCGAAATCGACATAGAACTGACCGACCGCGTAGAACATCGGTGGCGTGTACAGGCAGACGACGTCGTCAGCCTCGCGGCGCAGCATCGCCACTCCTTCCGCAGGAGCCACGGGGATCGCGGCGACCAGGTGCGCCGGACGCGCCGCCCGCGTCGCACGCAGGGCCGCGATCATCGTCGATCCTGTCGCGATTCCGTCGTCGACGACGATCGAGGTCGTCCCCTCGAGCACCGCAGGCGGGCGATCGCCGCGGTAGATCTGCATGCGCCGGCGAATCTCCTCGAGTTGGCGCGCGGTCTCCTCGCGCACGTACTCCTCAGTGACATCCAGATGGCTCACCAATGGGGAGTCGAGATAGACGCTGCCGTCATGCGCGACCGCGCCGACGGCGAGCTCCGGATTAAACGGGGCACGCAACTTGCGCGGGACGACCACGTCCAGCGGAGCGCCGAGCGCTTTCGCCACCTCGTAACCCACGATGACGCCGCCCCGCGGGATGGCCAATACAAACGGCCGCCGGTCGCGGTACGCGGCGAGCGCGACAGCCAACTGCCGACCGGCTTCCCGGCGATCCTGAAAGGTCATCGCCGCGCAGCCCCAATTTGAGACAGTCTCTGAACTTCCGGCGCGTCAAAGTTTCCACGACGCGCAAAAATTTTCCTATCAGAGCCCCAATTGAGAGGCAGACTTTTGCAGGGCTCCGATCACGAATTCGATGTGCTCGTCCAGCGGGATCCCGAGTTCGTCAGCGCCCTTGATCACGTCCTCGCGCTTGACCCCTCGGGCGAACGCCTTATCCTTCATCTTTTTCCGGACCGATGGAACATCCACTTCAACCAGCGTCTTGCCCGGTTTCACCTTGGCGACCGCAATGATGAAGCCGACGAGTTCATCGACCGCGTAAAGCGTCTTTTCCATCAACGATTGACGCGGCACGTCGGAATAGTCAGCATGAGACAGAATCGCGCGCGGCCACGCGTCGGGGACGCCCCGTTTGCGCAACTCCTCCACACCGACAAAAGGATGGCCGGCGTCCTGCGAAGGACACCGCTCATAATCGAGATCGTGGAGGAGACCGACGGCCCCCCACGCTTCCTCGTCCTCCTCGAATTTTCGAGCGTAGGCTCGCATCGCGGCCTCGGCTGCCAGCAGATGCTTGCGCAGATTCGGGTTCGTGATCCATTCGCAGACTAAGCTCCACGCGTCGTCGCGGGTCATGTCCAGAGTCAAGCTCCAAGGGTGCGGGGCGCTCGGCCACTGTACAACCGGCGCAGCACGAAGATCTGCGCGCTGTGATACGTATCGTGTGTGGCAATGTCCACCGCAAAATCGATCCCACGCACGGACCGATGAATCGTCTTCATCAGACGGGCGCGAGGCAGTCCGCGCAGGGTCCTCATCAAGCGGCCGTGGGCGCGGTCCAGTTCGGCCCGCGCCTGAACCCATCCCTCTGCAGTGTCGGGCACGGTACGCCAGTTCTGCGCATCGTCATATTTCCACGGCTGTCCCGCCAGGATCGCGGTGGCCGCATCCTTCCAGTAGGCCATGTGCAGCACGAGCTCTGCGATGTGGTGCTGGTCTTGTTGCGGCTGCCAATGCGCCTCTTCAGGGGTCACGCCCTTGAGCGCTTTCCCTACGCCGGGACCAGACCAATTGCCGCGCCGGTACGTCTCATCGCAACGGCGGATGATCCAGGCAAGAATTTCGTCTTTCTTCGCGACACGCGGCTTGCTCTTCGGTTTGGCCACTCGAGTCCTCCCGGCTGGAGCGTACGGATCGTCGAACCATGTCGCCGCATCCTTCCAGGTGGCCATGAGTTACTCGGCGGCGACCGGCGGTCCTGCCCGCGGGAGATTGGTTGTACGAAGCGGGACTTCCGGCAAGGCGAGGATCACCAGCAGCGAAGCGGCGGCAAGAAACACGGCGTAACGATACACTCGTGTCACGCTCTTCGCGAACGCTTCGCGCGTTGCGCGGCGCAGCGGCGACTGTAAATCCATTTGTGCCAGCAGCCCGGCGCTGCGGCCGCCTTGGCCACTGCGCAGCTGTTCAAGGTCGAGTTGCGCCCGCACCTCAGGCGGCAGCTGCGCCAATTGCGGGCCGACGCGCGAGCGGAATTCGGAAGTGAGGGCGCCGGTCAGCACCACGCCGAACACAGCAATGCCGACCGCGGATCCGATCTGCATGAAAAACTGGCGAGCTGCCGTGACCGCGCCGACTCTGTCATAGGACACAGCGTTCTGGACAACCAGCGTTAGCAGCGGCATCGTCGGCCCCAGGCCAAGGCCGAGCACGATCATCCGCCACGTCACGCCGGAGCGCGTGACCGACGCATCCATCGCGGAAAGCAGCAGAAATCCGATGATGGAGATCACGTAGCCGACAAGCATCGGCACCTTGTAGCGACCCAGCCGCTGCACGATCATCGACGAGGTGAACGCGCCCGCCACCACACCCATCGTGAGCGGCATGAGCGTCGTGCCCGCGGCCGTGGCCGAGACGCCGACGACGTTCACCATGAAAAGCGATATGAAGACTATGGCGCCGAAGAACGCCGCGCCCGTGAGCAGCGAGGCCAACACGACCACCGTGAAGGTTCGGTTACGAAAGAGGTCGAGCGGGATGATCGGCGCCGGCGCCCGGCGCTCGACGAGGATGAATCCGGTCGTTGACACCGCAGCCAGCAAGAATAACCCGATGATCAAGGACGAGCTCCATGGATAGAGCGATTTGTCCAGCGTGAGTCCAAGCAGCAGGGGCACGGTGGCGAGAATCAATAATGCCGTCCCGGTCCAGTCGATCGCCGCTCGTAGGCCGCTTGCCAGCGCTGGCATGCGCGCTAGAATGAACAGCACCGCGATCGCTCCCAACGGCACGTTCACGTAAAACACCCAGCGCCAGCTAATTTGGTCCGTGAGCAGTCCGCCCACGTACGGGCCGATCACGCTCGCCAGCGCGAAGACCGCGCCAAACAGTCCCTGGTAGCGGGCACGCTCGGCCGGCGGGTACAGATCAGCAGGCACGGCAAACGCCGTCGAGGTGAGCGCCGCCGCGCCGATCCCTTGTAACACGCGAAAGCCGACCAGCTGCATCATGGTCGCGGCCACGCCGCACAGTGCCGAGCCGGCCAGGAACACGACAATTCCAAAAAGCAGCACGGCGCGCCGGCCGTAGAAATCCGAGAGCCGCCCGTAGATGGGAACCATCGCGGTGCTGGCGAGGAGATACCCGGTCGACACCCACGCCAGCAGGTCGATCCCGCGCAGGTCGGCGATGATCGCCGGCAGCGCTGTGGCGACGATGGTCTGATCGAGCGCTGCCAGAAACAGTCCCAGTAATACGCCCGCAAGAATGAACGTCTTCGTCTGGCCGGAGAGGGTGGAGGCGTAGTCGATTCGCATCGCCGTTGTGGTCGCCGTCGTATTCACCGTGAACCTCCACCCGCCTGACTGAGATCCGAGTCTAACGTTCCCCCGCCGTCAGGGTCACCTCGGCGATTTTCCCGGCCCGCACAACGCGGAGAACCAGCGGCTTTCCAATCGACTTCTCATCCAGGCGCGCGGAGACCTCACCGGGATGACGTATTGGCGTCTGGTCGATGGCGACAATGATATCACCGACGAACAGACCGCCGCGATCAGCCGGACTTCCGGGCTCAACCGAGATGATGATGAGACCCCGGCGCTGTCCAACCTGCTGGCCGATCGTTTCGGAAAGACGAATCGGGTGACCACCAATTCCAAGATACCCTCGGCGGATCCGACCGTGTTTGACCAACGTTTCCACGACTCTGCGGAGCGTGGGCGATGGAATGGTCATCGGCGTGCGACGCATCAGCCTCGAAGTGTTTACCCCGAGAGCTCTGCCAGATGTGTCAACCAACAAGCTACCTGAGAATCCCAACGAGCGTTCCACGTCCGGCTGGAGATAGCGCTCAATCTCTCCGCCTGCCGGTGTTCGCCAGTTCCCACCCGCGGCACTGATGATCCCCAGTGAAGCCCGTGCACTCCGCCCGGGTCTGGAGATCGCGAGCACGAGCTGGCCGACTTTGACTGCGCCCGGATCGGCCCACTGAGGGAGCTGCACCCCGCACAACGTGGGCCGCGGTCACGATCAACCCATCGGCCCACACAACCCCGCTCGAGGGCCACCTGCGGCGGGCTTCCACTCGCACCACGGCCTGACCGGCCCTCTCAACAATCTCTGCCAGCGCATCTGAAAGTTCCGCTAGATTTTGCACCTGTACCACCTCCGGATCCACAATGCCACGGACCCAAGCGACGGGCATCCGCCATTCGGGTAGGGACGGTGAGGTTACAGAATGATCAGACCCTGACGCACGGCTCTGGTCACGGCCTCAGTTCGTGTGTGTGCCTCAAGTTTTCCAAGAATTGCGGCAACGTGGAACTTCGCCGTGTGCTCGCTGATCTGGAGGCGTTGAGCAATCGCTTTGTTCGACAGTCCTTCGGCGAGAAGTTGAAGCACCTGAAGTTCTCGCGCGGTGAGATCCTCCGCGGGCTGAATGTCTTCGCGCCGGTCATCCAGGCTGATGAAGACGACGTTCATACCCATTTTGATTTCTGCCAATTGTCGCGCACCCCCGGCTCGGGCAGCCAGTTCGGGAGAGGCAGCAACAAAAAGTCCGCAAGCGAGTTGACGTACGGTTCGTACATCGCGCGCAGATCGCCAAGCGCCGCAGCTGAAGTCTGATCCCCGCGGATCGTGACCCCGGCCTCGCGAAGTGTCACACGAAGACGCGCGAGTTCTGCAGGCGGCAACCGATCCTTCTCCGGCGCCAGGGGCGGGGTACCGAGCACCTGGCACAGATCTACAGCGACGTGCCGGGCCATCGCGAACGTGAGATGGGCTGATCGGTGGGGGACCCCCTCCACGCTGCTGATCACAAGAGCGCAGGCATCGAGGATGGTCGTGAGCCCGGCCACCCAGGACTGATTCCCGTGCTGCGATCGGAAGCCCGCCAGGATCGGATAGGAGATGTGACTCTCCAGCAAGTCCGCCGCCCATTCTTCCCACCTGCTTAAGAACACGCTCAC
>JAHZOA010000012.1 GCA_020028455.1 Armatimonadota bacterium
GACATCAAGATGCCGGGGGTGGATGGGCTGCAGGCCGCGAGGCGCCTGCAGCGAGATGGAAACACCCCCGTGGTAATCCTCACCGCCTACAGCGACCGCGAGTTCGTTGACTCAGCCAAGGCTTCAGGGGTGCTGGCCTATCTTGTGAAGCCCGTGCGAGAAAGCGACCTCCGGCCGGCCATCGAGGTCGCCATATCAAGGTTTGCGGAGATTCAGGCTCTGCGCGGCGAGGTTGAGGACCTCGAAGACTCACTCGAAACCCGCAAAGTCGTTGAACGGGCGAAGGGCATTCTGATGCGAAAACTCGGAATCGAAGAGGCCGAGGCATTCAATCGCATCCAACGCGAGAGCCGCAACACCCGCCGGCCGATGAAAGAAATCGCGCAATCGATAATTTCGGATGAGAACCCTCCCTGATCCCGCAGTTATTAAGGTTGTCCCCGCTATCCACAACACACGATCGACAGTTCCTGATTGACCCAATTCACGATGCGTGATAAAAACATCCTCGCCAGCCGGATACGGTTCGTCGAGATGGGAGGAGGTACTGGACTTACCTGCAACGCTCCGGCGTTGTAGCGTAACTCCAGCAACCCGGCCTAACTCAGCGATCGTATCCGCTGGCATTTCTACGCGGGAACGTGGGAACACGGGACCGCGGGAACGCGTGTAGGGCCCTCGTCACTCCCTCCTTTTTCTCCGAAACCCAGGATTTCACAACAAAAAGCGCCCCAATGGATTCCCGCGTTCCCCCGTTCCCCTGTTCCCGCTATAATTTAGGTTTGGGTGTCCATGCTTCGCGTCGGAATGGCGCAACTGAACCTCATCGTCGGGGATCTGGAGGGCAACACCCGGCGGATCTGCGAAGCCGTCGACCACGCCAAAGACCTCGGCGTGGATCTCGTTTGCTTCCCTGAACTCTCCGTCACCGGCTATCCGCCCGAAGACCTGCTGCTGAAGCCGGATTTCGTCCGCGGCAACCTGGCGGCGATGGAGGAAATCACCCGCCGCACCCTGGGGATCGCGGCCGTGGTCGGCTTCGTCGACCAGGGCACCCACCTTTATAACGCCGCAGCCATCTGTGTGGACGGTGAACGGGTCGGCGTATACCACAAGCAGCGGCTGCCAAACTACGGCGTCTTTGACGAGAAGCGGTACTTCTATCCCGGCCGGCGCGGCGGGGTTTACGTCATCAACGGGGTACCGATCGGGGTCACCATCTGCGAGGATATCTGGGCCCCCGGCGGCACCTGCCAGGCCGAAGCCGCGGAAGGCGCCTTGGTGATCATCAACATCAACGGCTCGCCCTACCACGCCGGCAAGTGGCGCGCGCGTGCGGAGATGCTGGGCACACGGGCCCGGGACTATCGGGTCGTCCTCTGCTACAACAACCTGGTCGGCGGCCAGGATGAACTGGTCTTCGACGGCATGGGCATGATCTTCGATCACACCGGGACGCTGCTGGCCCGCGGCCTGCAGTTCGACGAGGATTTCATCGTCAGCGACGTCGACCCAGAAGCGGTGCGCCGCCATCGCATGTTTTCTCCGGTTCCACCTGTTGAGGGTGAGGACCGCGACATCGAGTCATTCACGATCCATGTTTCGGACAAACCGGCAGGGCACACGACACCACAGAAAGCCAGGCTCGAACCGCCGCTTGAACCCTCAGAGGAAGTGTACCGAGCACTGATCCTGGGCACGCGCGATTATGTCCGGAAGAACGGCTTCCGCGACGTTGTGATCGGGCTTTCGGGCGGTATCGATTCGGCCCTCGTAGCCACAATCGCGTGCGACGCGCTCGGCAGGGAGCACGTTCACACCGCGTTCATGCCGGCGCGGTTCACCTCCGCGGACAGCGGCCGCTACGCGTCAGAGGTCGCGCAGAATCTGGGCGTGCAGATGATCGATTTGAGTATCGACGGAATCTTCCAGGCCTCCCTCAACACTTTGCAGCCCGTGACCGCGGGCCGGCCCCAGGACGTTACCGAAGAGAACGTGCAGGCGCGCATTCGGGGCACGTTACTGATGGCGCTGTCCAACAAGTTCGGATGGCTCGTCCTCACCACCGGTAACAAGAGTGAGATGAGCGTCGGCTACGCGACGCTCTACGGCGACATGGCGGGAGGTTTCGCCGTTATCAAAGATGTTCCGAAAACCTTGGTCTACGAACTCGTGAGATGGCGAAACCGGCAGCACGCTGTGATCCCGGAAGGAGTGCTCACCCGCGCGCCGACTGCCGAACTGCGTCCGGGTCAGAAAGACACGGACACGCTGCCGCCGTACGAAGTCCTCGATCCCATTCTCAAGATGTACGTGGAAGAGGACATCCCTCCGCAGGAGATCGTCGCGGCGGGATATCCCGCGGATCTAGTCAACCGCATTATCGCGATGGTGGATCGCAACGAGTACAAGCGGCGGCAGGCACCTCCGGGCCTGAAGATCACGCCGAAGGCGTTCGGCAAGGATCGCCGGCTGCCAATCACAAACTGGTATCGCAGCACCACGCAGCACCGCGTCGGCGCCTCCGAATAATCACCGCATGGCTGTCGCGCGTTACCATTGGAGCCGATCGAATTGGCCGTCCTCAAATAGGAGCCGCGCGTTCGTCTTGTAGTTCGAGCCGCTGCTTCGATACAATAGTATGTTGCGATGTCACTCTCCGCGCTGCTTCCTGTACTGCGGGAACAGCCCTCATACCAGAACATGCTTGCCTCGCTCCGGGCCCAGCGGCGGCCATGGGTGGTCGGTCCCGGCTCCTCGGAAAAGGCGTACCTGCTCGCTGCTCTCGGCGATAGCCTCCATCTCACCGACCGCGGCGGCGTCCTGATCATCACGCCGAGCCGTGATGCCGCGGAGCGCTTGCATGACGACCTGCTGACTTTTGTCCCACAGCTTGAGTCCCGCCTGATGCTCTTCCCGCACTGGGAGATGCAGGGACCGTATGAAGGCAAGATGCCGGCCGAGGCCGTCGGTGAGCGGCTGGCGATCCTGCAGCGGCTGCACGACGAGGAATCGGTGTGGGTCGTGGCGCCCGTTGAGGCGCTGCTTCGGCGCATAAGTTCGCCCGAGGAATTCCGCGCATCTGCCCGCCGTGTTCGCAAAGGGGAGCGAGCGGACCGCGATCAGGTCGCCGCGTTCCTTGCCGGATCGGGATACGAGCGGGTCGATCTGGTCGCGGAGAAGGGCCAGTTTGCCGTCCGCGGCGGCATCCTCGACGTGTTTTCGCCGGATGCCGGTGCGCCCGCGCGTCTGGAGTGGTTTGGGGATGAGGTCGAGTCGATACGTCTCTTCGACCTGGAAACGCAGCGCAGCACGCTCGACACAGACGACGTGGTTTTGCAGCCTGCCGTCCCCGGAAGCGGGAATGCCACGTTGCTTGACTACCTGCCCCCCTCTTCGCTCCTGATCCTCGACGAACCGTTCGATCTCGAGCGCCAGGCGAACTTAGCTGTCGAGCGCGGAGCTGAACTCGAACCGGGCGCGTTCTTCAGCTGGGGTGATCTCCAGGGGCGGCTGCATACCGCATCGCTCCGGATATCTTCGGTCCATCCTCCAAACGAGGGCGCCGAGGAGATCGCGATGCACTTTGGCGGCGTGGAGGCGTTCGGCGGTCAGATGAAACTCCTGGCGCGCGCCATCGAGTCGTGGCAGAACTACGGGCGGCGCATCGTCGTCGCCTCGGCGCAGGCGGAACGAATTAACGAGATCCTGAGAAGCCACGGGATCCAAGTGACGACGGTCGGCTCGCTCGCGAAGGTCCCAGAACCCGGGCGCACGATCGTTGTGGGTGGCCCTCTGTCACGCGGGTTCCAGGTAGATGCGGCAGCGCTCGTCGTGCTCACCGACAGCGAAATCGTGGGCTGGCGTCGCCGGCGACGACGGTTCCGATTCCGCGAGGGTGTCCGGCTCTACTCGTGGACAGATTTGTCGCCCGGCGATTACATCGTGCACCTGCATCACGGCATTGGGAACTACCGCGGGATGGTCCGCCTGTTGTTGAATGGCGCGGAACGTGACTACCTCGAGCTCGAGTACGCTCAGAACGACAAGCTCTACGTTCCCACCGACCAGATTGCCCTGGTGCAGCGATACATCGGCGTTGAGGGCCAGCCTCCGAAAGTTCATCGCCTGGGCGGGACCGAATGGGAACGCGAGAAGAAGCGTGTCAAAGAAGCGGCGCAGCAGATGGCCCGCGAGCTGCTCACACTGTATGCCACCCGCGAGGCGGCGTCGGGCCACGCCTTCAGTCCCGACACCCCCTGGCAGCACGAGCTCGAGGCGACCTTTGAGTTCGAAGAGACACCGGATCAGTGGCTTGCGATCCAGGACATCAAGCGTGATATGGAGACCGCGAAGCCGATGGACCGGCTCGTCGCTGGCGACGTTGGATACGGGAAAACCGAAGTGGCATTGCGCGCTGCTTTCAAAGCGGTGATGGACGGCAAGCAGGTCGCCGTGCTCGTGCCCACGACGATCTTGGCTCAGCAACATTACAACGTGTTTCTGAAGCGTCTGGCCACCTATCCCATTAGAGTTGACATGCTAAGCCGGTTCCGCTCGGCCTCGGAGCAGAAGCGCGTGATCGAACAGGTCAAGGACGGACAGGTCGACGTCCTCATCGGGACGCACCGCGTCTTGCAGAAGGACGTCGCGTTCAGAAACCTAGGCCTGGTGATTATCGATGAAGAGCAGCGCTTCGGTGTCAGGCACAAGGAGAAACTCAAGCAGCTCCGCGCAACCGTCGACGTGCTGACGCTCACCGCCACCCCGATCCCCCGCACCCTGCACATGTCCCTCGTGGGGCTGCGCGACATGTCGGTGATGGAAACGCCGCCGGACGCGCGTCTGCCGATTCAAACTGAGATCAGGCCCGACCAGGACACGCTGATCCGCGACGCCATCATGCAGGAACTGGATCGCGGCGGTCAGGTGTACGTGGTGCATAACCGGGTCCAGAGCATTGAGCGGGCGGCGCGGCGGATCCGTGCCCTGGTGCCGGAGGCGAGCGTCGCTGTGGCGCACGGTCAGATGCCTGAGGAAAAGTTGGAAGAGGTGATGATGGATTTCCTGGGCGGACGCTTCAACGTGCTTGTCTGCACGACCATCGTCGAAATCGGCCTCGACATCCCGCAGGTGAATACCATCATCATCGAAGACGCTCACATGATGGGGCTGTCGCAGCTCTACCAACTGCGCGGTCGTGTCGGACGCTCCGACCGGCAGGCGTTCTGCTACCTGCTGTACCCGCGTGGCGCGAACCTGAGTGAGGAGGCACGGCAACGGCTGGAGGCCATGCAAGAGTTCGTCGAGCTGGGCAGCGGCTTCAAGCTGGCGATGCGCGACCTGGAAATTCGCGGAGCCGGTAACCTGCTAGGTCCCGAGCAGCACGGTCACCTTGCCGCGGTGGGGTTCGAACTGTACAGCCGGCTGCTCGATGAGGCGATCCGTGAGCTGCGTGGGGAGATGGTGGAAGAGGTCCCCGATGCCACGATCGATCTTGGAATCGATGCGTATCTTCCCAACGAGTTCATCTCCGACGAGGGCCAGCGGATGGCCGTATACAGAAAGCTCGCGACGGCGCGAACTGTCGACGACGCCAACGCCGTGGTCGAGGAGTTGACCGACCGGTTCGGGCCGCTGCCCGAGCCCGCGACCAATCTGATCGATGTGGTGCGACTCCGCGCGCTCGCCAAGCAGGCCGGAGTGGTGTCCATCACGCGAGAACAAGGACGTATCCTCATCAAGCCTGCCGCAGGGTGGACGCCGAGCCGTGAAGATGAAGCTCGCCTTGCGTCAGCGCTGCAGGGCCGGTTGACGATGACCCCGACAGGGTTGCGGCTGCGCACCAGTGGAGCGCGGTTCGCTGAAGACGCGGGGTTGATCAGACAGACACTGCTCGCGCTCACCAGGACCGGACGGCGGCGCGAGGCCACCGCCATGGCATCAGGCTCCTCGTAGGTAGTAAACTTTCGACAGCCGGTTGCGTCTTGACACTGGGAGGAGTTCGCGAATGACGAGTCGTTTCAAAGTGATCCTCTTCACCGCCATCTTCGTTGTAGTCGCCACGGCCGCTGCCGTGGCCTTGACGACAGGCATGAAGCGTAGCACTGCCGTGGCCGCCAGGGTGAACGGTGAGGTGATCTACGCGACGGACCTGGACCGGGAAGTGGACGCGATCGCCAGGCAGTATGGCATTCCCGACGATAATAAACAGCGAAACGAGATCGTCCGTATCGTTTTGGATCAGGTGATCGAACAGCGGATCATCAACCAGGAAGCCCGTCGCTACAATGCCGTGGCATCAGAGGCGCAGATCAACGCGCAGCTCGCCGACATCAGGCGCAACTTCCCCACAGAAGAGGAGTTTCAGCAGGCGCTGGAACAACGGAAGTGGACGCTGGCGGATTTGAAGAACCGGCTGCGCGGGACGATCACCATGCAGAACCTGACGGAGCGCGTGACAAACACCACGGTGACAGACGCGGAAATCCAAAAGTACTTCAATGAACGCCGCAGCGAGTACGATCAGGCCGAGCAGGTCCGCGTCAGCCACATTCTGCTCCAGACGGAAGCCGAGGCCCGGCTGGTCCTGGCGCGCCTCCGGCGTGGGGAGAAGTTTGACGAACTCGCCCAACAGTATTCGAAGGATCCCGGAAGCAAACCTCAGGGCGGCGACCTGGGATTCGTCAGCCGCGGACAGCTTGTCGGCGAGTTTGAGAAGGTGGCGTTTTCACTGAAGCCCGGACAGACGTCAGGAATCGTTAAGACGCAGTTCGGTTTTCACATCATCAGGGTCGCCGACAGCCGATCGCCGCAGCCGGCCCGCATCGAGGCCGTGCGTGAACAGATCCGCGGCCAGCTGTTGACCCGCAAAAGTGAGGCCGCGTTCCAGGAGTGGCTGAAAAAAGCTAAGTCTCAGGCAAAGATTACGAAAGTTGATAAAGCCACAAAGTAAGTGCAGCAATTCGGTCGTTGGTCGTAGGTCGTGGAAATTGCATCGTCGCTACCAACGACCTATGACCTACGACCTATGACCGCCGTTTGATTGATGCGTCTCGACAAGTTCCTTCAAGTGAGCCGCCTTGTGAAGCGCCGCACCCTCGCCAATGAGCTCTGTGACCGCGGCCGGGTCCGAGTGAACGGGCAGCGGGCGAAAGCGACGGCCAGCGTCAAGGCGGGCGACGTGATCACCATCGCCCAGGGTGACCGCCGGCTGATTGCCAAAGTCCTGGACGTTCCCGAGCGCCCCGCACCCTCGAAAGACCTGGTTGAGGTTCTCTCACGCCTGCACGTGGAAGAGCTCTCTCCGTAACGCATGGCGAAGATCAGTTCCGTCCACGCCCGCGAGATCTTCGATTCTCGAGGTAACCCCACCGTCGAGGTGGATATCCATCTTGACGATGGCCACTGGGGACGGGCGGCGGTGCCGTCGGGCGCGTCGACTGGCGCGCACGAAGCTCTGGAGCTCCACGACGGCGATCGCCGGCGGTTTGCCGGGAAGGGCGTGCTCAAAGCCGCCGCCAATGTGAATGAGGTTATCGCGCCCCGTCTCCGTGGCCGTGAGAGTTCAGATCTCACCGGCATCGACCGGCTCATGATCGAGCTCGACGGAACGGAGAACAAAGCACACCTCGGGGCAAACGCCACGCTGGCGGTGTCACTCGCCGTCGCCAGGGCCGCCGCCCAATCTGCCGGACGGTCGCTCTTCTCGTATCTCGGGGGCGAGCAGGCGCGCACGATGCCGGTGCCCCTGATGAACGTCATCAACGGTGGCCTTCACGCCGACAACCCGCTGGACGTACAGGAGTTCATGATCGTACCGATCCGGTCCGGCCGGTTCTCCGACGCGCTCCGCATGGGCATCGAGACATTTCATGCGTTGAAGGCTCTCCTTCATAAACGCGGCATGAGCACCGCGGTCGGCGATGAGGGTGGGTTCGCGCCGGCGTTCCGGTCAACGAAAGAAGCGATCGACGCCCTCATGGATGCCATCTCGGCAGCCGGGTACCAGGCGGGCGAGGAGATAGGGATTGCATTCGACGTGGCGGCCACGAATCTCCACAAGGCCGGCAACTACGATTTTCAAGGTGAGGGCGTCGTGCGTTCTCTCGATGATCTGATCGAATACTACGACGAACTCATTTCATCGTATCCCATCCTCTCGATTGAAGATGGAGTGACCGAGGATGATTGGGGCGGCTGGACGCGCCTCACTGCCCGCCTGGGAAGAAAAACACAACTCGTGGGAGATGACGTGTTCGTCACAAATGTGACGCGCCTCCGTGAAGGCATTGCGCGCGGGTGCGCCAACGCGATTCTCGTGAAGGTCAACCAAATCGGTACGCTCACCGAAACGCTCGACGTAACGCGTATGGCCCAGCAGGCCGGCTATGCGACGATCATTTCCCACCGATCGGGAGAAACCGAAGACACGACGATCGCAGACCTGGCCGTCGCCACGGGCGCAGGGCAGATCAAGACCGGGGCCCCCTCTCGCAGCGAGCGCGTCGCGAAGTACAACCAACTGCTCAGGATCGAAGAGGAACTTGGAGACAAAGCGATCTATCCGGGGGCGAGCGTGTTCAAGAGCAGAGCGGAAGCGCGGAAACGCGGAAACGCGGAAGCGCGTTAAGGAGGAGAACAGTCGGAGGCCGCCAATCGCTCGATCGTAGTCGATCCAAGCATACGTCGCACCGTTCGTCGGAGCAGCCTATGGAGCGCGTCCCGCGATGGTTTGTCAGCTCACTGGTCCTGGTACTGCTGGTTGCCGTCACCTACGCATTTGGATCCAGCTTCCTCCAGGTGTACCGCCTCAGACGGGAAGCTGCGCGCCTGGAACAGGTGCGACAGGACCTGATCGAGCAGGGCGCCCTGCTCCGGGAAGAGATCAAACTCCTGCACACCCCGGGTTACATCGAACGTATTGCCCGCGAACAACTCGGGCTGGTCAAGCCGGGCGAGGTGGCATTGTTGATTATCCGGCCGAAGCCCCCAACACCGCGGTCGGCGGGACCCCGACCGGCCGGGCTACCTGCCGGGAAACCGACCCAGAAGGAGCCGGTCTGGCGGTCCTGGCTCCACCGGCTGGGGTTCTAACCAGTTCTAATTGACACATTTGCGAGGGCAGCCGTATAATTCCCGTGCATCCCACGTAGTTAACCTGTCGAGGAGGTAGAGCCGGGCAAGTCATGGCGGTAGAAGCTGGTACGATCGTCGAAGGCACGGTCGTCAAGATCACGCACTACGGCGCGTTCGTAGAACTCCCCGATGGCAAGAGCGGTCTCGTTCATATTTCCGAGATCGCGGACGCATACGTCAAGGATGTCCGGGACTACATCAAGGAGCAAGAACGGATCAAGGTCAAGATCCTGGGCATCAACGAGAAAGGCAAGCTCGACCTCTCCCTCAAGCAGGCATTCTCCCCAGAAGAGCGCGCCATCCGGGCGCGTGCGAAGACGTCCTTTGAGGATAAGCTCAAAGCGTTCATGAAGGAAAGTGAAGAGCGCCTCCTGGATCTGAAGCGCAATACCGAAGCGAAACGCGGGGGCGGCAAGAAACGAAAGTAGCGTCTACCCGTCTAAACCACTCCGAGTAGCCACGAAATATCTTCGAAGGTCCGCCAGGTAATTTCGTCCCGCTCGAGGGCGCGCGAGCGCTCCTGAATGTCTTTCCGCCCGTCTAGTTCCGCCAGTTGCTGTTCCATCCAGGTAAGTTTGGTCTTCACCTGATAGAGTTGCTCGCCGCCGGGTGCGTTCGGCAACAGTTTGGCGAGCTCTTCGAGCGCCCCTCGCTCGACGTCCCGCGCATACCGGTCCATCTCGATCGCTTCCAGCTTTGAATACGCCACCAGTTCCCGGCGAGATTCTACTGCCTTCACGATGAGGGCTTTTACCGCCTCAAGGCTTCGCTGATCGTCCATCAGGACGGCGTCGGCAGCTTCGGCAGCCGCAGCTCCTGGTCGCGATATTGCAACTGGTATAGCTTGGTGTAGATCCCGCCCCGGGTCAGCAGTTCGCGGTGGTTGCCTTCCTCCACGATCCTGCCTTTGTGCATGACGATGATCCGGTCGACGTTCTGAATCGTGGAGAGCCGGTGCGCGATAATGATCGACGTTCGCCCCCGCAGCACCTTGCTCAGCGCGTCTTGAATCAGGATCTCCGTTTCCGTGTCGACGCTACTGGTTGCCTCGTCCAGCACGAGGAGGATCTCCGGATTGTGTGAGATCGCGCGCGCAAAGGCGATCAACTGCCGCTGACCGGCCGACAGCGTGGATCCGCGCTCGGTCACCTCACTCGCGTATCCATTGGGTGACCGTTCAATGAACCGGTGCGCATTCACGAACTCTGCGGCCCGCCGGACCTCGTCGTCACTGATCTCGGCGTTGCCGAGCCGGATGTTGGACGCGATCGTGCCCGAGAACAGGAAGACATCCTGCAGTACGAGGCCGACATGCCGGCGGAGATCGCGCTGTGGATACCGGCGGATATCGACCCCGTCCACCAGCACCTGGCCGCGCTGCGGATCGTAGAATCTGCTGATCAAATTAATGATCGACGTTTTACCGGCGCCTGTATGGCCGACCACCGCGACGCTTTCGCCGGGGTGGATCCTGAATGACACGCCCTTGAGCACCCATTCGCCGGTGCCTTCCGGCACCGGCGGCTCGCCCCGAACCATGGCGGGTCGGGGAGCGTCCGCTCGGGACGCCGGCTTCACACCGTCTCCCTCCACGTGCGCCGAATCACTCGTTTCGCTCCGGTTCGTGGCATACTCGGCCGCGGCAAATTCTGCCGCGGGATAGGCGAACCAGACGTCCCGGAATTCGACCTCCCCCCGCACGCGCTCCAGGGGCACGGGGTCCGCTGGATCTTGCACGCTCACGGGCTCGTCGAGGATGCCGAAAATGCGCTCCGAGCTTGCCATCGCAGACTGCAAGATGTTGTACTTTTCCGCCAGATCCTGGATCGGGCGGAAAAATCGCTCCGTGTACTGGATGAACGCCACCAGGACACCCAGCGTGACCGCATTCTGGACGACCTGCCCGCCACCGTACCAGATCAGCAGCGCGATGGCGACCGCGGAGATGAACCCGACCGACGGAAAGAACAGCGCAAATCCGCGGATCGCCTGCTTGTGCGATGCCAGGTGATCCCGGTTCAGCTCATCGAACCGGCCGAAATTTCGCCGCTCGCGGTTGAATAGCTGGACAATCGACATCCCCATGATGTTTTCGTTCAGATAGGCGTTGATCCGCGCGATCCGAACGCGGATGGCCCGGTACGACTCTCTCGAGCGCACCTGGAACCACATCGTCATGCCAATGAGCGCCGGCAGCACCACGAACGTCACGAGGGCCAGCCGCCAGTTCAGCACCAGCATCGCGACGATGATGCCGGCCAGCATGAAGAAATCTCCGAAGACCGTTACCACCCCAGAGGTCACCATCTCGTAGAGCGCATCGATGTCGTTCGTGATCCGCGTCATCAAACGACCTACAGGGTTCCGGGTGTAGAACGCCACCGACAGGCGCTGCAGGTGCGCAAACAACTCCATACGCAGGTCGTACATGACGCGCTGGCCGACGGTCTGTGTGATGTAGTTCTGTCCATACCGTACCGCCGCGCCTGCGACAAGGGCGAGCAGGTAGTAGAGGGAGATCCGCGTGACGCCGGCGAGGTCCCCGTTTCTGATGTAGCGGTCGATGGCGACCTTCACAAAGTAAGGGCCGACCAGATCGGCGGCCGCCGCCAGCAACAGTAGAACGACCGAGACGACGACGGTCGGGCGGTACGGGCGCAGATACTGGAGCAAACGGCGCATCAACCGCGCGTCGTAGGCCTTGCCGAGAATCTCGTCTTCCTGAAAATGCACACTCATGTCGCAGTCTCGACGTTAGTTTCTTCGAGGGCTTCTTCCAGTAGTTGCTTCTCGTACAAATCTGCGTAGAGCCCGCCCCGGCTCAGCAGCTCGTCGTGCGTGCCGCGCTCCACGATGCGGCCGTCGTCGACGACGATGATCTGATCCGCGTGCCGGACCGTGCTGATGCGGTGACTGATCAAGATTGCAGTACGGGTCGCCATCACATCGCGCAGGCGGGCGAGTATCTGCTCCTCGGTATTCGTGTCCACGCTGCTGAGGGCATCGTCCAGAATCAGGATGCGAGGATCCCGGGCCACCGCGCGCGCGATTGCTGCGCGTTGCTTCTGCCCGCCGGAGAGCGTCACGCCGCGCTCCCCCAGCACGGTGTCGTAGCCATGCGGGAACTCGGCGACATCGGCGGCCAGGCGGCTGACCTCGGCCGCCTCGGTGATCCGCCCCCGATCCGCGCGCTCCATCCCGTACCCGATGTTCTCCGTCAGCGTTTCAGAAAACAGAAACGTGTCCTGCGCCACGAACCCGATGTGACGCCGCAGGTCTGCCAGCCGCCACCGCCTCACGTCGACGCCGTCGACGCGCACCTCTCCCTGCGTCGCATCGAACAGGCGTGGGATCAGTCCGACCACCGTGCTCTTTCCAGCGCCGGTCGGTCCCACGATCGCCACCGTGGCGCCGGCGGGAATCCGCAGATTGATGTCCCGCAGCACCTGCGCGCCGTTGTAGGCAAAGCTCACGCCGCGGAACTCGATCTCGCCTCGCGCGGCGGCGAGCGGCCGGGCATCAGGGGCGTCAACGATCCTCGGCCGCTGCGCGAAGACCTCGTCCAGGCGCTTCATGGACGCAAGGCCGCGCTGCATGAGGTTCACCACCCATCCCAGCGCGATCATCGGCCACGCCAGCAGTGCCAGGTAGCCATTAAACTGCACGAACTGGCCGAGCGTAATGCGTCCTGTGATGACGGCCTGGCCGCCCTGCCACAACAGCACCATGGACGATAGCCCGATGAAAAACATCATCAGCGGCCACAGCGCGCCATCGACCTTGATAACAGCCAGGTTGCGGTGGATGTACTCGCGGTTCAACCGGGCGAATTCCTCGACCTCGAATGGCTCTTGCGCAAATGCTTTCACGACGCGAATCCCGGAAAAATTCTCCTGTGCTTTTGCCGAGATCGTGCTGAACTGGTCCTGCACCGACTCGTACCGCCGGTGGATCATCGGGCCCAGCACGATGAAGGTCGCGCTCACGAGCGGGAGCGTCACCAGCATGAACAGCGCCAGCCGCGCGTCGATCGACAGCATGAACCCTATCGCGATGATCGAGCTCACGATTGTGCTGAAGAAGTGCATGACGCCCGGGCCGGCGAACCGCTGCACGGTATTGAGATCGCTGACGGCGCGCGTCATCAGATCGCCCGTGCGGGTGTGCTGGAAGTATGCAAGATGCATGCGCTGCAGGTGCGCGAAGTAATCGTTTCGGATCTCGTACTCGATCTGGCGCGATACCCCGAGGATGAGGAGCCGCCAGAAGTACCGGAGGATCCAGACCACAAAGTGGATCCCCACCAAGAAAGCCCCGTATGTGAGGAGCAGGCGCGACGAAACCCCGCGGCCGATCCCGTCCACCGCGAGGCGCAGGACGATTGGGTCGAGCATCAGCAGCGCCGAGGCGGCGATTCCCAGCAGAAAGCCGAACAGGTAGACCCGGCGGTGTCTCAGGATGTACGAGAGGAGACGAGGGCTCAAAGCCTTCCGATTATACTGCCGACGGGACGCCGAACACCAGGAGAGCGCCGAGCGCTTGGAGCGACACATCGACGTCGTGATCGCTGCCCGACGCGCTGAACCATCCTCCATCAGGGCGCTGCAGCGCGAGCAACCGAGGGAGCGCCCAGGCGACAAAGCGCTCGTCGATGCCGAAACCCGCTGCGTACAACGCCGCGAGTGCGGCGCCCAGCGCGTCGGTGTTCCAGTGTTCCTCACCCACATCAGCAAGCGCGGCCACACCCGACCTCACGAGGTCGGCGCCCTTTCCCTCGACCATCGCCAGCGTGGCGACCTCGAGGGCGTCAACCGTCAACATCTCGGGTGGAGGCCGGTCGCCGTTGCGCTTTGCTCGCAGGTAACTTGCGGCGCGCTGCACCGAGTCATGGCGCGAGCCTGTGAGCCGCGTCATCCAGAATCCCGCGAGCGCTGTACAGTATGCGCGCCCAACCGGATGTCCAGGCCGAATGTGCGGCGGAGGATCGAACTTCAGGACCGCGGGACTTTCGTCCCAGGAGCCATCCGGCCGCTGCGTTATCAGGAAAAAGCCGATCGCGCGCTCGACGTGGGGGCTGGGTAGCAGTCGCAGGTCCACCATCCATTGGAGCGCTGTTGCCGTCGCCGTCACAGCAGAAGGGCGCCCGCTGATCATCCCAAATGGGAAACCACCGTCATCATGCTGGCGGCCTAAGAGCGCTCGCGCGGCTTTCGCATCCGGGCGCGTGCGGCCCAGCACGCCCGTCAGGCGGGCCCGTTCCAGCTCGTCGCCGTTGTCCCGGATAAACGCTATGGCCGTGGTCAGGTAAGCATGCATTGGTTAAACGAGCGATGCCATAGGCGTCACTGTGATCTCTGCTTCGTCAAGCGCCCGGCGAACCGCGCGCGCGAGAAGCACGGCGCTAGGATTGTCTCCATGAATGCACAGTGTATCTGATTGCACCGCAATCTCCGTCCCGTCCTCAGCCGCGACGAGACCGTCGCGGGCCAGGCGGACCGCCCGAAACGCGGCCTCGTGCGGCTCTGTGACGAGGGCATGGGCGCGGTCACGAGGCACCAGGGCGCCATCGGCCGCATAACCTCGATCGATGAAGGCCTCGCGCGCGACCCGCACTCCGATCCGCTCGAGGACATCCGCCATGACTGAACCGGCGAGCGCGACTACAATCAACCCGGGATTGATGGCTCGCATCGTTTCGCCGATCAGGGCGGCAAGACTTGGATCGGCGGCCGCCTGATTGTACAGCGCGCCGTGCATCTTGACGTGCTGCACGTTCACGCCGAACCGGTCCGCGACCGATTGAAGTGCGTCCATCTGGCGGGCCAACGTCTTGCGTAACTCTTCCGGGTTCATCCGAATCGCCCGGCGTCCGAAACCCTCACGGTCTGGAAATGATGGATGGGCGCCCACGCCGACGCCGTACTCTATGGAGAGGCGAACGGTCTTCGCCATTGACGCCTTGTCGCCGGCATGTCCACCGCACGCGATGTTGGCTGAGGAAATGAGGCGCAGCAGTTGCTCGTCCGTGCCCGCACCCTCACCGAGGTCCGAGTTAAGGTCGATGCGCACGGCCCTCACTTAACCCGGCACCAAGCGAAATTCCCCCGGCCTCGGCCTCGCTCGGCCTCTGTGCGCCGCCGGCCCACTCCGTGGGCAGCAAATGGTGGTCGCCATCTATCCTGTTGGGAACTCCTCAAGGTACCGCTTGGCGGCCTCAAGTCGCTTGAACAGGCGCGCCTCCCAGTCGGGGGCAGTGAAATCTCCCTCCGGCATGAACAACAGCGCGCCGGCCTCGCCGAGACGCAGCCCATATTCGACACCGGGGTACGGCTCCGTCACGTAACGGATCGCGCCCCGATCAAGCTCCAGACGAGAGTCCACACGGGACAGCGCGGACTGGAGCCGTGTTGTGGCGTCGGCCTCTGAGATCATCCACTTAACCCGGCACCAAGAGTCATACCCCCGGCCTCGGCCCTGCTCGGCTCCATACTCAATCAACGTGCAGAATTCACCGGCCTCGCCTCAGGCTCGGCCTCCTCAACAGCGCCGTCGGCCCACTCCGTGGGCGACATTAGTCGTCGCCACTCTATTCTACGGAACGCACGCACAAGGGAACAGGCGAGCAGGCGAACAACAAACGCAAGTATGAACTGGTCCACCCAATTCCACCAGGCTCTACCGTATCATGAGTTCCTCACGCGGCACGGCACCGACGCGCATCGTCAGCGCTGGCAGGCGGTCTATGACCGCATCCAGATTACGGATCAGCAGCGTGTGCTCTTGGATGGTTTCCCGCGCAAGATGCACCTGCTTTGCATTGCCGGCACCTGGTGCGGTGACTGCGTGCGGGATGGACCTATCCTCCAGCGAATCACGGAGGCGTCGCGCACCGTGGAGCTGAGGTTTCTTGATCGAGACGAGCGTCCGGACATTTCAGGGGAACTGTCCATCAATGACGGGTTGCGCATCCCGATGGTGGTGTTTCTCAGTGAAGACCACATCGAGTGCGCGCGGTACGGTGAGCGCACACTGGCGACATACCGGAAGATGGCCGCGGAACGTCTCGGCCCCGCGTGTCCGACTGGCGTGGTCCCGCCGGGTGAAGAGTATCTGACGACGGTCACGCAGGAATGGCTGAACGAGATTGAGCGAGTACAACTGTTGTTGCGTCTATCACCGAGGCTGCGCGCATTGCACGGAGATTGAAGTGTAGTTCCATACTTTTACCGTTATAATTGGTTCGGTTCCGGCCCCATCGTCTAGCCCGGCCCAGGACACAGCCCTCTCAAGGCTGAGACACGAGTTCAAATCTCGTTGGGGCTACCAAATTGCCAGCTTTCGTGGGCTCCTAGGCCTCTCCCCGAAAAGAAACTACCACGGGGACCCCTCTAGCCTAGGAGCCCCCGGCGCTGGCCAATTCACTTTCTCCGCAGTGGCGAGAAGTGGATAGATCACCCGTCCATTCATCCGGCCGCGACCGGCCAACCACTTCCCCTCAGAGGCCCCGAAAGCCGGCCACGTTTCAGGCTCCGTCAGTTACCTTCCTTCGCTTCTGCAATATGCTCTTTCCCTACCGCCTTGCTCAACTGCAACACTGCTATATTGATGGCCGGCCGGGCCTGTTCGGGATCTTGAAGGGCGGAGATCGGCACCTCCGCATCGCGATGCATCGGGCCCTTCATAAACTCGACTCGAAGCCGGCCCTGATCGATTTCCTCTACGCGCCCTACGCCGATGTCATCCCGACCCATTTCGCCCAGATATCGGGTGATCAGGTCTCGGTACTTCTCAAGCTCGTTGGCCATGGCACATCCCCCCTCGGCTGCCATTTTCCCCGTTCGAGCGGGTCTCACACTCTGCGGCCACTGGAGGAAGGCTGTGCATACCAGCGAACGCATGAATGACCTGCGACGCCCTGGAGGCACGATACGGCATTGCTCGCGCTGTTAACCGACCTCGCGTATCTCATGACGGCGCTGTGGGAGTCGGCCCGTCTCCGGGGCGTCATCCGCCGCTGGTCCGAACTCCGGTATCGAACCTCGGGCGGAATCTACGCTAATCACATCGCTCGCACCAAAGACTATGGCGCGCCGCTACGAGAAGCACTGCGCGCGTTGCCAGCACATCCACACCGCATCCTCGACGTAAGTACCGGGACGGGATACGCTGCGCAGGTCGCGATGAGCATGTTTCCTGAGGCACGCTCCTACGCCTGCGATCTTTCCACATCGATGCTCTCTGCAGCACGTGTGAACCTTTCACGCACCGCTCTGATCTGTTGCGATAGCGCGCACCTGCCGTTTAGAAACGGCGCATTTGATCTCGTGCTGCTGCAGAACGCGCCGCCTCCTCTGAGAGAGCTCGCCCGTGTGACAGCCCCCGGAGGCTGGGTGATCCTTGGCTTTTCCGCTGCCGGCCGGCTCCCGGCGTGGCTGCCTGAGAAAGTCGTCCGGCGGTTGGCAACGTATGGTCTCCACAGCGCCCGCTGGATACGCACCGGGAGGGGCCTATACATCCTGGGGCGCCTTGACGTACTCGAGGATGCGGCATGAACGTCTCTCTCATAATCGCAGCGCTCGACGAAGCACAAACCGTCGCCGACGTGGTGCGAGCGGGGCGCCGATGCCGGCGGGTACAAGAAATTATCGTTGTGTCAGATGGCTCTCGCGATCGAACCGGCGCCGTCGCGCGGCAGGCGGGCGCCTATGTCATCGAATTACCTAGGAACGTCGGCAAAGCTGGCGCGGTGATGGTTGGCGTGGAACGCGCGGCCGGCGACATCGTCGTGCTGCTCGATGCGGATCTGATCGGGCTACGGCCGGACCATGTCGATGAATTGCTGCACCCGGTGCTCGACGATGGCGTCGACATGGTGATCGGCGTCATGAAGCGCGACCTCGTCCAGAATGTGCTTCCGTCCT
This sequence comes from Armatimonadota bacterium, assembly GCA_020028455.1. Classification (GTDB taxonomy): domain Bacteria; phylum Sysuimicrobiota; class Sysuimicrobiia; order Sysuimicrobiales; family Kaftiobacteriaceae; genus JACPRY01. The sequence continues at coordinate 18,060 of JAHZOA010000012.1, forward strand.
TTTCGGGTCAGCGCGCGATCCCTCGATTCCACCTGATCAGGCATCCAGAGCTGCGCGACAAGGGCTTCGGCCTCGAGCGCGCGCTGGCGTCAATCGCTAGGCGAGAACGATGGCGGGTCCGCCGCATTGAGCTCCGAGAGCTCTCTCACCGGCTGAAAGAAGAGAAGTATGGGCTGGTGCGCGGATATCGAGCGAAGCTCAAAGCTGCCGAGGACCTCGTCCGTCACACTCGCCTTCGCCGGGCAGGGCGGATAGGGACGTGACGCTGGCCCCCTCACCCAAGTCCTCGGATCGCATTCTTCTGATCGCTGCCCACACCGACGATGAGGTCATCGCAGCGGGCGGCTATTTGTCGGCGGCGCGTGAAACCGGCAGCGCAATCACCGTCGTCATCCTCACCAATGGCGACGCCAACCGCCTCTCAGCAGCGCTACTGGGGCGCACACTGCGTCCGACCCATCACGCGTTCGTCCGCGAGGGAGAGATCCGCCAACAGGAGTCGATCGACGCACTGATCAGGCTCGGACTCGGCCGCACGCAGATTGTCTTCTTCGGTTTTCCGGACCGCGGGCTCGCCGCACTGGTGGCTCAGCACTGGTCCAGGTCATCGCCATTTACGTCGCCGTTTACCGGCACATCAGCGCCACCGTACGCCGGCGTCTTCCGGCCGGCCGCGCACTACACCGGCGAAGAACTCACCGAGAGCCTGACTGAAATCATCAGCGACTTCCGCCCGACGGTTCTGCTGACGCATTCGACGCTCGATCACCATCCGGATCATCGCGCCACCGCGGAGTTCGTGTCCATCGCGCTGGATCGTGCCGCGTACGCTTCTACGCTATCAGTGAAACGTTTCGGATTTCTCATCCATGCAGACGACTTCCCGCGTCCGCTGCGCTACGATCCGCAGGCCGCGCTCGGCCCTCCGCCAAGCCTCCGCGCTCAAGCCACCTGGATGTTGTTTCCTCTCCCGCCGGCGACGGTCTCGCTCAAGGGCGAGGCGATGCGCTCCTACCGCACGCAATACCAGAGCCCGTACCTGCGGCTACTTCTGAGTGGGTTCATCCGCAGTAATGAGTTGTTTATTCAAGAGTCGAATCTGAGCCAGGATTAGAAACTAAGGTGGCAACCACAAGTCGCCCGCGAAGCGGGCCGGCGGAGCAGAGAGGCCGAGCCAAGAATATACCGGCCGAAGCAGAATGTATGATTCTTGCGGCGGCGGCGAGGCCGGGGGAATCTTGCTTGTTGCGAACTAAGTCGAAGTGCTAGGTAGCGGGTGTCGCCGGAGACTGATCAGCAGGATCGCCGTACCGATTGTGAGTAAAATGGCCGCCGCGACGAATGGCGCACGGTGGCCGAGCGTATCCCACAGGACGCCCCCAAGCAGCGGACCCAGAACGAGGCCTGCCCCTTCCGCTGTCTGCGACGCGCCCATCGCGAGACCGATGCGACCCGGCGGCGCCAGTTCGCTCACAAGCGCGTGCCACGCCGGGGAAGTCAACGCGTAGCTGGCCCCGAGCAGAACGGAAGCCCCCCCCAGCACCATCAACGAGGGCGCCGTCTGCAGCACCCACATCCCTGCCGCACCAAGCGCCAAACCCCACGCGGCCGTGCGACCTTTACCCCACGAGTCCGCCAGATGTCCTGCCGGAACAGACGCGACGGCGACTGAAAGCACGAGAACGAGAAACACCGTGCCGATGAGGTGCTCCGGCAGGCCAACGATTCGCTTGGCATAGATGACCGAGATTGGTGCGAGCAGACCCACCGCAAACATCTGCACGAATGCGACCATGAACATCACCAACAGGAGCGGTGACAGCCGGGCGCTTTCCATCACATCGGATAGATGCGGTTGTGGTGCCAGGCCGTGATACCCTACCATCGTTCCGCTCGGCGCGGCGTCCCCATGCTCCGGCACACCACGCAGCAATACGATGGCCAGGAGCGCGGCTGACGCCAACAAGAAACTGGCAAGGTAGAACCCAGACGCATAGTTGCCCGTGAACCCCACAACGAATAGGCCGAGCGCCGGGCCGAGCGCAAGGCCGGCGAGAAAGAACAGGTTCAGTGTGCCCATCGCTGTCGCGCGCCTCGAGGGCGGACTTGCATCTGCGACGATCGCCGATGCCCCTGGCCACAATGCCGAGGACCCAATCCCGTCAATCACACGAAGCGGGATGAACAGGACCGGCATTCTCAGGACGGACATCATCAGAGGCGCCAGGCTGCTCAACAGAAGTCCGGCGACGATAGTCGGCCGCCGCCCGATGCGATCCGCGACCGAGCCCCAGGCAGTCTTGAAGATCGTTTCCACCAGCGCGAATGCCGCAACCACGGCGCCGACGAGCTTGACGCTCGCGCCCAATCGCTCCGTGAGATGCAGTGGCAATAGCGGGATGACGGTGGCGAACCCGAGCTCGGCGAGACCGAAGATCATGGCGGCCCGCAGGATGACAGCACCGGAATGCCCTTCGACTCGCTTCGCTCGCTCAGGGCCATTCGCCTCGCGAGTCACTCGTCGTAGACCATGAGCGCAACTGCCGGTTGGCAGGCGAGTCGAATGGCCGGCGTTAAACCGGTCATTCTCCCGCAGCGCGCAATACGGCGCTCGCGTGGGCCTCGGCTTCGATACGGTCGTCGAGGGGTGGAAGCGTGACCTGGCCGTAGCGCCGGCCGAGCGCACTGCGAATCAGGTGATCGGTAAACAGCGGGTTTTTTGGCAGCAGAGGTCCATGAAGGTATGTCCCGAACACGTTGCGGGACACTCCGCCCTCCGTGTGATCTTCACCATTGTTTCCAAATCCGCGCATCACATTCCCAAGCGGAGCGGCTCCTGGGCCGAGATGCGTACGGCCACCGTGGTTCTCAAACCCGACAACGGTGGCGCCGCCGAGCAGCGTGCTGCGGATGACGATATTGCCGATCAAGCGCCGTGAGGACGGACCAGGATGAACCGTCGTCAGGTCGAGTAACCCAAGGCCGACAAGATCATCGCCATCGGCGGGCCGGTAGTAATGGCCGAGAAGTTGATACCCTCCGCACACCGCGAGCACCACTACGCCGGCCTCGGCCGCACGTTTGAGCACTCCACCCTTGCGTGCGCGGAGATCATTGGCGGCCAGGCGCTGCTGCCGATCCTCGCCGCCGCCGATGAAGTACAAATCGTATGCGTCGCCGTCGAGCGCATCGCCCAGACGGCAATCGGTCACCGAGGCGTCGATCCCCCGCCACCTCGCGCGGTTCATCAGCGCGATGATGTTGCCGCGATCACCGTACAAATTCAGCAGGTCAGGGTACAGGTGGCAGATCCGCAAGTCCATCGTATTCAATCTTCCCAAAAACCCGCCACAAGACCACGCTGCTGCAAGATCTTGCGGAGTTGGAGCATCGCCGTGTACGTCGGCAGGACGTACAGGCGCCGTCCATCGGTCGACTTCATGGCGAGATCGAATGCCTGTGCCAGATCAGTCGCGACCGCGCGGGTCTCGTCCGGAACTCCGGCATGCTTGAGCCGAAGGTCCATGTCGTGCGCGCGGATGCCGGTGACAATGGCACGGCGGATGCGCCCGGCCAGCATCTCGAAGTCCACGTCCCACAGCCACGAAATGTCACGGCCGTCTGCGGTGAGATCATTGATCGCGATGAGCACTGTCGCCTGGCCGGTGTCTCTGAGCACAGTGCGAAGCACCTCGTTGAATCCTGCGGGGTTCTTGGCGAGCAGCAGGACCGCCTCGTGCCCATTCACCCGTACACGCTCCGCGCGGCCGAAAGCGGGCGCGAAGGTACCGATGCCCTCGACGATCGGGGGCAGCGCCACGCCCATCTCCAGACAGCACGTGGCGGCTGCGAGGACATTGTGGAGGTTGTATGCACCCGGCAGTTGCGTCTTTACTCTGGCGGATCCGCGCGGTGTCATGAGGGTAAAGGCGCTTCCCTCGAGTCCACGGGCCTCGACCTCGTGGGCAGCGACAGCCGGCGAAGGCCGCGTGGTCCCGCATTGAGGGCAACGATACACACCCATGTGGCCAAAGTACACTGCGCGATACTCGTAGGGGACGCCGCACCGGTAGCAGTACCTGGCGTCCGCGGCGTGCTCGAGCGTGCCGAGGCTGCACGAGTCGTCTTCGATCCCGAACGCCACGCGACGGCCCGTCGTGCGTGTGGCAACTGACGCGACCAGTGGATCATCCGCGTTGAAGATGACGACAGCTCCGGCGTCGTTCGACAGGGCGGTTTCCCAGCGACCCGCGACGATATCGATTTCTCCGTACCGGTCGAGTTGATCGCGGAAGAGATTGGTCAGGACGACCGCGCGTGGTTGCAGCGACGGCTGCACGATGGGGAGTGTGGCCTCATCCACCTCGAAGATCCCGATGTCGCCTCGGATGCGTCCCCCAAACGTCGCGTGCTGCAAAAGCGCCGCAGCGATGCCGGCGGCGAGGTTCGCGCCGGCGCGATTGTGCACCGATGAGAATCCCGCACCGCGGAGGATGTGTGAGATCAGGCGTGCCGTCGTCGTCTTGCCGTTGGTTCCCGTGACGACGATCGTGCCGGAGGGTAGGCGCGCCGCCAGAATCCGCACGACGTCGGGGGCGATGCCGCGTGCTACACGACCAGGCATGGTCGTCCCACCGCCTAAACCAAGCAGACGACTCAACACGGCCGTAGCTTTGCCAAGCGTGATGGCGGCGAATAGACGCAGGGAATTCACGAGTGAAGGATACGCGTACGGGTTAGAAGCGTCTCGCTCCCAGGTAACGAGGCCTGTAATATGGGTAGTCCATCGAAGTTACGGTCACACGGCCAAATCCGGACGACGCATGAATGAACTGATCGTTGCCAATGTAGATGCCCGCATGGCTCGGGCCCGGACGCGTTGTCTCGAAGAACACAATGTCGCCGACTCGCAGTTCGTTTGTGGAAACAGGGCGGCCCGAGACGTAGAGTTCAGCGGCGGTTCGAGGGAGCCTGACGCCGACCGAGCGCATCACATAGCCGATAAGTCCTGAGCAGTCGAACCCGCGCGGGCTCATCCCACCCCATCTGTAGCGCACACCCATGTGTCTCATCGCTGAGGCGACAACCGCCGACGCCCATTTTTGGCCTCGCGATGGGATCGCCGAGGCCCCGACCACGCGCAGTGGAGGAAGGACGGTCCGGGTCTCTGGTCCAGGGATCACCAGACGCTGACCACGCTGCAGAGCGTCAGGATTGTTGATCGCGTTGACCGCCGCGAGTTCACGCATCGAGACGCGATAGCGGGACGCGATCTTCGACAGTGTTTCTCGAGGCTTCACGACGTGTGTCGTCGCTCGAGAAGGCGTGCGGGAATCTACCGCCTGTCGCGGCGTTTGCGAACCGGGGATGACCAGCCGCTGCCCCGGCCGCAGCGCGTGCGGATTGCGCAAACTATTGGCGGCGGTGAGTGAACCAAGCGACACGCGGTGCGATCTGGCGATTGACGACAGCGTCTCGCCCCGCTTCACGACGTGCGGCTGCGCGGCGGCCTGGGTCAGTGGCGCCAGTACCAGCGCGGTGGTGATGACAACGCCAGCAGTAATTGGGACTCGCCTCACGTTGGCCTCCGTGGTGTCCGGTCTTCTCGCCGAAGAATTGAAGATGCCGTTGGAACTTACCGGATCCACGAAGCGTGAGGGTATTATGCCCCATGCCGTTACAGCGATAGACGCTGCTCGAACGCTCACGGCTTATTCGCCCGGGCTGCTGATTCCCCCTTCCCGAGTGGAAAGATAGATGAGGAAGGAAATAAATAGGGGCGGGACTAAGCGGTCGGGAATCGGGTACGCACCATATGCGTTTCTTGACCGCAAAACTGTTCTGCTATAATAAGGCGCAAACGAAGGAGGGGCATCTCGTGGTTCACATGAAAGTCCGCGGCGTGGCGCTGGACCAGCAGATGAATCCCGTCGTGTTGCTCGTGGATCAAACCGAGACCCTTGCACTCCCGATCTGGATCGGCCAGGCTGAAGCGACCGCGATCGCGATGGAGTTGCAGGGTGTGAAGGCGCCGAGACCCATGACCCATGATCTCCTGCGCTCTGTTCTCCAGACGCTCGCGATCAGTGTGACCCGGATCGTCGTGACCGAAGTCAAGGACAGCACGTACTTCGCAGAGATTCACCTCGCGGGAAACGGCAAGCCCCTCATCATCGACTCCCGGCCCAGCGACGCTATCGCGCTGGCTCTCCGCTCGGAGGCGCCGATCTTCGTTGCCGACAACGTCGCGGAGCAAGCCATCGCGCTGAAGAAACCGCTGGACGAGGAGATGGAAGAGTTTCGGAAGTTTCTGGAGTCCGTGAAACCCTCAGACTTCAAGGGGCCTGTCCACTAGCTGGTAGAAAGCCCCCTGCGATCGTAGGAATACGTCTTCCCGTTCGCCCGTAATCGCACAGGGTTGCGCCACAAGGAGTGCACGGCCTTCAGGAAGAGGCCCACGCGCTTGGCGTCCAGTTTGCGCTCCTCATCGCGGTGGATCAGGATCAGGTCGCGGTGATGCGCGCCCGGCTCAACTTCGATGTGCGGCTCGCCTTTATGCAGCTTCTGGCTGATGAGCATTTCTTTCACCTGCTGCAGGTCATAGCTCTTCTTCTTCTCTTTCGGATCGTAGACAAAGATGTCGAGGCGCCGCACCATCTCGTCGGTGAGGATCTCGTCGATCAACCGGATGTCCTCGTAGTACGTGCGGACGCCGAGCGTTGCGTCGAACCCCCGCTCGCCCTTGATCCACTTGAACAGTGTGTAGCCGATCGTGTACGGTGCGGGGCGGTTGCTCAGCTGGACCGACAGGCTCGCCCATGACTTGGTATCCAGGATGTCTCGCAGCAACTCCGCCTCGACGAAGGTCGCCCATCCTTCGTTGATGACGTGCGTGCGTTGAATCAGGTCGAAGTACTCGGCTTCTTCACGAACGATCTGCAGGAGATGCCGCTCCCACTCTTCCAGCGGCGCCTTCTCCTCCAGATGGTAAATCAGGCGCTTGCGCCGCTCACCCGAGCTGCGTTCGAATGCGTTGACCGTCCCCGCGACCGTCAGCAGCGCGTCGAGGAGTGCCTCGATCTTCTCGGGCCCATACTGGTCCTGATACTTGCGGATCGTCCGCGCGTGCAGCTCCGCGTGATTGAGCATGTTCTTGTCCGACTTCCGATACCAGTGGTTGTTCTTGAAGAAGTCCACATGCCCGAAGACGTGGGCGATGACGAGCACATTTTGGAGATACGTGTTCGTGGAGCGCAGGAAGGCATGGGAGGGGGACGTATTGAGCACGAGCTCGAGGATGCTGAAGACTTCCTTGGCCTGCTGGGTCACCAGCTCTTTATAGGCGCCGCCCCAGTACCAGTGCACAAAGCGATTAGGCAGGCCCATGCTGGCCACTTCCGCGATCTGGTCACTGTCCGTGACGCGGAAATAGACCGGGTCAAATGAGAGACCCCGGTCGTGGGCTAGCGCCTCGATGCGCTCGATGACCTCGCGGTACGCTTCCAACGCTTGCCTCCTACTCGCTCACTCTTAAAGAACGCCAGGAAGTCTGCGACCGCCTGCCGGATCGACTCAACGTCGACGAGGTTGGCAAAGGTCGCGTTCGTGTGCCGGCGCGAGGTCTCTTGCACGTGTTCAGAGAACCCGCCCACTCCCCGGCCGCCGGGGTTCACGTGCCCATAGCACACCAGGTCGAACTTCCCAAGAGCCTCCTCATACCGCTTCTTGGCCAGGTCGAAGTCTCCGGAACTCGTCTCGCCGTCGGTGAACATGAACAGGAACTTGTCGTACTCTGTAGCCCCGTGCAGAAGCTCCATCGACTTTTCGAACCCCGCCGAAATGTGCGTCCCGCCCGATGATTCCACGCAGAAGAACTCGTCTCGCGCCTTCTCTTCCGCCACGTCCTGGAACACGACGTACCGCCGGAGGTTGGTCGGATAGCGGCGCTCCAGGTAGTACCAGAGGACGAAAATCGTCTTGCGCACGAGCGAGAGGTATTCGCCGCGCATGGAACCGGAGATGTCGAGCACATAAATCTCGATAGAGCGGTGGTTCTGGTGGTCGGTGGGATCCTCGATGAAGTACCACGCGTCGTGCGCCATCTCAACGTCATAATCGGCCACGCCCCGCTCGCGGACGCTGCGCAGCAGTGACTGCACCATCGTCTCCTCGAGGTTGAGGTCCGGCCGCAGGCCGATACGGTCCAGGTCATCAAGCTCGGGCATCTCGTCAGTCTCGATCTCGCCGCTGCGTGACGGCTCGTTGATCACCGGCAGCTTGATCTCTTCGATCAGCACTTCCTGTGCCAGGCGGACGAACTCGTCGAAGTCGAGCTCGACTCGGAGCTCTTTGCCATGGTGGTCGCCGCCCAAGAGTCCTCCCAGAACCTGAATCTCGTCGTCACCCTGGCCCCCGCCTCCGCTGCCCTGCCCCTGACCGCCGCCCCGGGCGAGCACCGGGGAGTCCTCGCCGTATTTCAGTGTCGGGAGGTCCAGTGTGGCAATCTGCGTCTTCACCTTCCCGTCAATGATGAGCTCTTTCTGCTGGATGAGCTCGTTGAGATGCTGCTTGAGGTACTCGCGGAGCAGTTGGTCATGCTTCTGCTGCGCGATCCGTCCGCGATGAACCCTCAATTGTCCTGACTTGTCGATACTCACTGTTCGCGTTACCCCGTTGTCGCGTTACCGCGTCATCGAGAGTTAGAAGCTTCGCCCTATGATCTTGAAGACCGATCTCGCACACACGTCGCAGTATCCGTACTCATCCCTCGCACTGCGGTACAGCACGTCGAGCAGTTCCTGGCCCTTTGTGTCCAGCTCTTCGCTCTTCTCATAGAGTCGCAGGAGGTTCTTGATCTTGTTGAAGACGATTTCGTTGATGACCGGTCGCAGGTGCTCGTTCTCCTGGTAACCCATGCGCGTGAGCTCATCCTTTCGCTCCAGCAGGACGTTCTCGAAGGCCACGCGCCCCTGCCGGCTGATCTGACGTTTGCTCACCATGATGCCCTCAACTTCATCCACGAGTTCCTTTTCGCTGCCGGAGAGCTGGTCGCCGGTGACGTTGCGCGAGGCTGCCTCGAGGTAGTTGAGGTAAAGATTCTGCCCGTAATCGTAAAAGTGCGTCGGGACGATCTCCTCCACGATAAGGTCGATCTTCTTGTTGATGAACTCCATCTTCGTCTCTTCGAACTGTTTGAGCAGGTCCTTGAGGTTGAGATCTTTGATCGACTGGTGCTCAAACGTGCGCTCGACGGCCGACGAGATGGTCTCCAGGTCCAGACATGATTCCGCCAGCGTATAGCCATAGGAGAACGCGTCCTCGAAGAAGCGTGGGGAGAGACCTCGCAACCCCTGCGACTCCTCCCGGGACTTCAGCGCGTACCGTGCGGCAAGCTCGTAGACGTCTTCGGGGACATGTCTGTCCTCGTTGCGCACGCGGTTGGCGCGTTCCACGAGCGTTTTGTAGATTTTCTTTTCGCCTTCCTGATCGACGTTGTAGGGGAAATCGA
>JAHZOA010000081.1 GCA_020028455.1 Armatimonadota bacterium
GCGTCATCGAGTTCAAGACCCCTTCGACGGCGGAGTTGATGGCCTGCCAGACGGGACGCAGCCCACAGCCGGGGGCGTATTGACAGTTGGGATCCTCGGTCTCCACGCACCACCAGGGCGCCGTCGACCCCTCGAGGACGTCAAACGCGTTTCGCAGGGAAATGTCCATGGGGGCGCGCGCGAGTGTGTGCCCGCCCGTGGGGCCGCGCTTGCTGTTCACGAGCCCTGCGCGGCGAAGCGTGGCCATCAACTGATTGAGATACGGTTCCGGCAGCCCCTGACGGCGCGCGATGTCGTGCGTCTGAATCGGTCCCTCGCCGTAATGGTTGGCGAGGTCGATGAGGGCGCGAAGGCCATACTCGGCGCGCGTCGACACTCTCATCGCACGACCACCTTCTCGTCCGCGATCCGCCCATCCATGATGCGATACCCCTTGATGGCCGGCTGTTGATCCATTAGCGAGATAATCACGTAGATGGCATCCGGATAGTACGCTTTCGCCACGTCCGTCTTGGATGGATAGGCGGCTGTGTGTGTGTGCGAATGATAGATCGCCAGGAGATCCAGGCCCGCCGCTTCCATGTCCTTGAACGCCGCCAGTTGCTCTTTCGGGTCCATGAGATAAGTATAAGGGCTTCGATCGACGTTGGTTCCCCGAAAGATTCGCTTGACGCGCCCCTGCCACCCCGCCAGCAGCCCGCAGCATTCGTTTGGAAACGCCTCCCGGGCATGGGCCACGAGCGCGGCAGCCTGATCCTGGGTGAGCTCCAACACCGTTAACCCTTTATAGCACAAAAGGGATTCGAACTGCGGGGACCCTAGCGCAGGACCGGGGACCCGGCAATCGGCTATGGAGTGACTTAGCTACGGGTCCCCTTGTCCTGCGCTACGGTCCCCGCCTATGTGGATTAACGCCAGAGAGCGGTCGAAAGGTATCGGTCTCCGCCATCAGGGAACAAGACGACGATGACGCCCTCGCGAAGGCCGCGGGCCACTTCCACGACGCCTGCCATGGCCGCGCCCGAGGATTGCCCGACGAGCAACCCCTCTTCGCGCGCCAGGCGCTGTGCCATCGCATAGGCCGCCTCGGTACGGACAGCGAGCTTCCGGTGATGCGCCGCCGGGTCATAGATACCGGGGACAATCGCCGATGCCATATGCTTGAGCCCTTCGATCCCATGCAACCCGCTCTCGGGCTCGACCGCGACAATCTGAATGCCGTCTTTTAACTCGCGCAGCCTGCGCCCGGCCCCCACGAGCGTGCCGCTCGTGCCCAGGCCGGCGACAAAGTGCGTGATCCGCCCGTCCGTCTGCGCGAACACCTCGGGGCCGGTCGTCTCGTAGTGCGCCTGCGGATTGCTCGGGTTGTTGTATTGGTCTCCGAAGAAATACGTCGTCGGATTCTCTTCAACGAGGCGGCGGACGGCCAGAATCGCTCCGTCAGATCCTTCCAGTGGATCCGAGTAGTGCACCTGCGCTCCGAACGCCTGGAGGATGCGCTTGCGTTCTTCGCTCACGTTGTCGGGAACCACCAGCCGGACGCGATGTCCCTTTACCGCACCGATCAACGCGTATGCGATCCCGGCATTTCCGGAAGACGAGTCAATGATGACTCGACCGGACGCAAGACGGCCGTCGCGCTCAGCGTCATCGATGATACGGCGCACCGGGCGGTCCTTGACCGAGCCGCCAGGGTTGAACCACTCGGCCTTCGCATAGATCTCGACGTCCTTCGGGAGACCTCGCGTGATCCGTTCCAACCGAAGCAGAGGGGTGTTGCCGATGCGGTCGAGGAGGGATTGACCGATGGCTGGCTTTCCAGCCGGGCCCCGAAGCCTCGGGGCCCGCTTATTCATCGAAGAGAAAGGTCGCCTCGGGATAGTAGCGGATCCTGTTATCCAGAAGCTTTTGCCGGATGAGCTCAGAAAGCCAGCGATTCTTTTCCTCGAGGTCGCCTGGCTTGGTCAGCGCATCCAGCGACAGATTCAGGCGCAGGGCGCGTCCGGAGATGATGTGGCGCGTAATGCCTGTGGGCAATTTCACATGTGCGCGCGCGAACGCCACGATGTCCTCCTTCGTGAAAGACGGAAAGACGATCAGCGTCCCGTCGGTCCCGTATTCACGCACCAGTTCAGGGTAGGTACCTCCCTGCATACGGTAGATCCGGGCCGAGCCGCGATAGGCGGCGACCACGCGCGCGAGCGAGATTCCCAGCGGACTTCCTGACCGGACGCCGAGAATTTTGTCTTTCATCACGAGGTAACAGACAAGCGTGCGGACGGCCAGTCCTTCTTCAGCTTCCCGCATGCTCACGGCCTCGACCGTCAGTCCGGCCCCCGAAAGCTTGGAGGGGAAGCTCGTTCCATCGACCACAAAGTGATGCCAGACCTTGAGCTCGACCCCGCCGTCATCGTAGTCCACAACCTGCAGCGGAATCGCCCCGATCCCGATGGACGCCAGAGCGGCTGCGCGGTTCGCGCCATCGAGCACGACATAGCCGCCCCCGGAGAGCGGCGCGGCCACCGGTGGATTGCGCAGCACGCCATCATCGCGGAGAGATGCAACCAACCGGTCCACCCGCACCGGGTCATGGTCTTCGTGAACAAAGACCTCTTCGGTCGCGATGATGCGCAGGTCGGGGAGGAGCTGGCCCGTCGCCAGCCGCAGCGCCGACCGCTGATTCATCGACTGACCTTCTTCGCGAGGTGGTCGATGACGTCGATCTTGGTGACGATGCCGACGACGTCGCCATGGTCCACGACGACGACGGCGTTGGCCGTGAGGAAGACGTCGGTGAGCGTATCGATGGGCGCGTCGGGCGAGACGACCGGCGGCGCCGGGTCGATGATCGGGTGAATCGGATCGGTCGCTCGATGAGAGCCCTCGAGGAGGTAGTGCAAAAGGTCCACTTCGCTGATCATGCCGACCAGACGCCCGTCTTCGAGGACCGGCAGCTGCGAGACATCGTATTGTTTCATTTTCGCGATCACATCGCTGACCGCATCGGCGGGCGCTGCCGTGACGAGACTGATCGGGCGCAGCCGGAGCAGTTCACCGGCTGTACCCAAATCGAGGTCAAGGAATCCGTGCTCGCGCATCCAGTCATCTGAGAAGATCTTTGAGAGATACCGCGCGCCGGAGTCGGGGAACACGACGACAACGCGCAGCCCGGCGCCATTGTCGGACCGACCCCGCAGGTACTTGAGCGCGCCGGCGACCGCGGTCCCGCTGCTCCCCCCGCAGAAGATGCCTTCTTCACGCACGAGGCGCCGGGTCATCAGGAACGATTCCCGGTCGGTGATCTGGATGACGTCATCGACAATCGAGAAGTCCATCGTCTCGGGGAGGAAGTCCTCACCGATCCCCTCGACCTTGTACGTGTGCGGCTCGGGCAACCGGCCGGTTTTGAAGTATTCATAGAACACAGAGCCGATGGGATCCACGCCCAGGACCTGCAGTCGTGGGTTGCGCTCTTTCAAATACCGGCCGGCCCCGCTGATCGTGCCGCCGGTCCCTATGGCCGCCACCAGAATGTCGATCTTTCCACCTGTCTGCGCCCAGATCTCAGGTCCGGTCGTGGCGTAGTGGGCTTCGGGGTTGGCCGGGTTCGCATACTGGTTCGCGTAAAAACTATTGGGCGTCTCCTCTGCGATACGCCGGCTCACACTGTAATAACTCCGCGGATCATTGGGTGGAACCGCCGTCGGCGTGATCACGACCCGTGCGCCGAACGCGCGAAGCAAGCGGATCTTTTCTTCAGACATCTTGTCTGGCATCACAAACACGGTCTTGTATCCGCGGACGGCTGCCGTGATGGCGATCCCCACGCCCGTGTTGCCCGACGTGGCCTCGACGATCGTCCCGCCCTGGCGCAGCCGGCCGGTCTGCTCGGCCCCTTCGATCATCTTGGGACCGATCCGATCCTTGACCGAGCCTCCAGGATTGAGAAACTCCAGTTTCGCCACCACGTCGGCCCGGACACCTTGCGTCACACGATGCAGGCGGACAAGCGGCGTACCGCCGATCGAATCCAGGATGGAATCAAAGATCTGTTCCTGCCGACCTGCCGGGGCTGCTCGGCGACGACCTGGACGTGTCTGCGTCTTGGTCCGGCGGGCCGCACCTCCCGCCATTGCGGGAATGATCGACACTTCATCCGCATCCTTGACCGGCGTGTCCAGGCCCTGGAGTTGGCGGACCTCCGTGCCGTTGACGAAGATGTTGATGAAGCTGCGGACGTCGCCGCCGGGCTCGTGCAACTCGTCGCGGACGCCCGGGTACTGCTGCTCCAGCGCGTTCAGCACCTCCCGCACCGTTGCGCCCTGGGCGTGCACCTTTCCCTGCCCCTTCGTAAGACGGCGAATCGGTGCCGGAATGAAAATGGTTACCATTCATCTCACCTTCGCAAGGGCCTGATGGAGGTCATCAACAAGGTCGTGAACGTGCTCTATTCCGACGGAGAGTCTGATCAGGCCACCGTCCACCTGCAATGACGAACCGGCGAGGCTTGCATGGGTCATGCTGGCGGGGTGATCCAGGAGCGACTCCACGCCCCCAAGGCTCTCCCCCAGAATGAAGATCTTAGTTGACGAGGCGACCCTCCTAGCGCTCTCGAGGCCTCCACGCACGACGAACGACACCATCCCACCGAAGCCACTCATCTGCTTCCTCGCGATATCGTGGCCCGGATGCTCGGGAAACCCCGGATAGAATACCCGCGTCACAGCGGGGTTGTCCCGTAGGGACTCTGCCACGGCGATTGCATTTGCAGCGTGGCGGTCCATCCGGATCCCGAGCGTGCGGACTCCTCGCAAGACGAGCCAGCAGTCGAAGGGACTTGGCACCGCCCCAGCAGCGTTCTGGTAGAACTTGAGCGTCTGATAGATGTCCTTGCTATTTATCACTACAGCACCGCCGACCACGTCACTGTGCCCGCCGAGGTACTTTGTGGTCGAGTGCACGACGAGATCAGCTCCCAGTGACAGCGGCCGCTGGAAGTATGGTGACGCAAACGTATTGTCGACCACGACGAGCGCATCGCGGGCATGCGCGAGCTCACTGATCGCGGCGATGTCAAGAATCTTTAGGTAGGGGTTGGTTGGCGTTTCGGTCAGGACCATCCGCGTCTTTGGCGTCAAGGCGGCTTCCACCCGGGTCAGATCGGTCATGTCCACAAACGACGAGGCGATGCCATAGCGCTCGAGTACGCGCACGAAGAGACGATAGGTTCCTCCGTACACGTCATCCGGGAGGACGGCATGGTCACCGGGACTCAAAAGGTACGCCGTCGCCGTAATCGCCGCCATGCCGGACGCAAACGCAAGGCCGAACTGACCCTCCTCCAGGGACGCGAGGCAGGCTTCCAGTGCCGTCCGTGTTGGATTACCCGTGCGCGCGTACTCGTAGCCCTTGTGCTCGGCGGGCGCCGATTGTTGAAAGGTAGAGGTCTGGTAGATCGGGGGGACCACCGCTCCTGTCGTCGGATCCGGATCCTGCCCGTCGTGAATGGCGCGTGTCTCGAAGCGGCGCCGGGTCATGGATGGATCAAGCCATTCGACTCGCCTGCCTCGCAGGCTCGCTCATGGTCTGCGACCATTCGAGTCGAATGCCCTGAGCGAGCGAAGCGAGTCGAACGGGCGAAAGCGTCAACCCGTACACCTCGCTGAAGCGGCGTGTGTACGCCCGGGAGACTTCATCGATCGGGACCGGCCGGCCGAGCACCTTCCTCATCGACGTCACGGGCTTGTTGAGCCCACACGGGTTGATGTAGCCGAAGTGCGAGAGGTCGGGGTCGACATTCAGCGCAAACCCGTGCATCGTGACCTTCCGTTTCACAGCGACGCCGACCGCCGCGATTTTCTCCTCCCCCGCCCACACCCCGGGGAATCCGCGTATTCGTTGCGCGTCGATGTCGAAATCGCCTAGGGTCGCCAGGATGGTTGCTTCCAAGGAGCGCATGTACTTCACGACATCGTCGCCATAACTACGCAAATCGAGAATGAGATACCCGACCAGCTGTCCCGGCCCGTGGTAGGTCACGCTGCCGCCGCGCTCAATTTCGAAGACGTCGAAGCCAAGTTGGGCGAGTGCTTGCCGCGGATACGGTAGGTGTTCGGGGCGCGACGACCGACCCAGGGTGAAGACCGGCTCGTGCTGCACCAAGACGAGGCCGTCGCCGATTCGGCCGTGCTGCCTGGCTTCGACGAGCTGTTTTTGCAGATCCCAGGCGCCGGCGTACGGCGACAGCCGATCGGTCAAATCCAAAAGCCAGCCCATACACCCAATACTACGTCTACAGAGTCTACCGGGTCTACAGAGTCTGCTGAGTCCATACCCACGTTCACATGGGCCTAGGAGTCTACCGAGTACTCGTGTGGATTGTAGCAGACACAGTAGGTAGTGGTTCAGTTTGAAAGCGCGAGTAGCGCATCGCTTCTGAGACTGTCATACTCGGGGCATGTCGAAGCGGAAGCGCAAGAAGCATCTTCGAAAGCACTGGCAGGGAAAGCGGAAGAGTGAAGGTGAAAGGCGCAGGACAGAGGTTCGGAAGAAAGCCCGCCAGACTCAGACTCGGTAGACGTAATATGGAAGCGCCCATGGCCACGCCGATTCCCCCAACAATCTTTCGTGAGTATGACATAAGAGGCGTCGTCGGCCGCGAGATCTCAGTCGAGACCACAGGCACGATCGCGCGCGCGTACGCCGCGTACCTGAGAGAGCGCGGTGAAAGGCGGGTCGTCGTCGGCCGCGATCTCCGGGAGAGCTCGCCCGAAATCCGCGACGCGGCGGTCGCCGCCTTGCTGGAGAGCGGGTGTGATGCCGTCGATATCGGGACCGTCATCACGCCGGTGTTCTACTTCGCCCGCGTGCACCTCGGCATCGACGGCGGCGTCATGATCACCGCGAGCCACAACCCGCCTGAGTTCAACGGCTTCAAGCTCGCCCACGGCTTCGGCACGATCTATGGCGCGGAGATCCAAGAGATTCGCCGCATCGCCGCTTCAGGAGAGTTTGTCTCGGGCCGCGGCCGCGTTGAAGAGCGTGACGTGCTGGCGGCGTACCGGGCTATGCTTCGGGACAAAATCCGACTAGGAAGGCGGCGGTTGCGCGCCGTGGTGGACTGCGGCAATGGGACCGCCAGCCTCATTGCCCCGCAGGCTCTGGAGGATCTCGGCGTCGAGGTCATCCGACTGTACTGCGATCCGGACCCCACGTTTCCGAACCATCATCCTGACCCGGTCGACCCCGAAAACCTGATCGACTTGATTGCTACCGTGCGCCGTGAGAATGCGGACGTCGGGTTCGGGTTTGATGGAGACGGGGATCGGATCGGGGTGGTGGACGATCAGGGCACGATTCTCTGGGGCGATGTGCTTATGATCCTGTTCTGGCGGGAAATCCTTCCCAAATACCCCGGCACGCCGGGCATCGTCGAGGTGAAGTGCTCGCAGGTTCTCTACGACGAGATAGCGCGGCTTGGGGGGAAACCCATGTTCTACCGGACCGGTCACTCCCTGATCAAAGCCAAGATGAAGGAGATTGGCGCCGTGTTTACGGGCGAAATGTCCGGCCACATGTTCTTCGCCGACGAGTACTACGGCTACGACGACGCGGTCTATGCGGCTGGGCGGCTGGCGCGTATTCTGTCGAACTCATCCCGTCCGCTATCCGCGCTGCTCGCGGATGTGCCCCGGTATCCAGTTACGCCGGAGGTCCGCGTCGATTGCCCGGATGAGCGGAAGTTTGATGTCGTCCGGCGCCTCACCGACCAGTTCCGCGCCACCCACGACGTGATCGATGTCGATGGCGCGCGCGTGCTATTCCCAGATGGGGTGTGAGTTCCTTCGCCGTCGGCGGGCGGAAGTAGATCCAGCCAACCAGCAACAGGTACGTCACGTAGGCCAACGCTTCAACGAGCGAGGGGTTGCCATTGTATCCGAAGAGCGCCCTGGCGAAGCTTCCGACCGTAGATTGCTCATCGAGGATACGGTTCGTGTTCCACACTTCGTCGACCACGGGTGGGACCACGCCGGCTTCATGAAATTCGTGCATGCCGTGGGCCAGCAACCCCGCGGCGAACAAC
>JAHZOA010000219.1 GCA_020028455.1 Armatimonadota bacterium
CGGTGCCCATGTTCACCCCCGTCTAGTCACCCTCACCCGGTCCGCGAAATCCTCGACCACCCGGTACTGCCGGTTCAGCGGCGGGTAGAGCATGATCTAACCCCAATCCGAAAATAACTGGAGCCTGAAAGAGGTGCGAACTCGTTGAAACAAAACGGCCTCCGGTGTGTTCTTAAGGAGAGGAGACGTCTCCACGTCACTCCCCCCACACAGGAGGCCGCCCTGATGCGATTGAGCGTAGCGAGTCTGCGACGGATGATCAAGGGGAAGTTGCGGATCGAGTTTGTCCACCAGGAGTTGACGTCGTACAGCGGCCTGGAACTGCTCCGCCGCTACCTGCGGCAGCACGACGTGCCGAGCCGGCTGCGCGCCGCGTGCGCGACCACGGGCGGAGACTACGGCGGCGGCCGGCTTGCGCGGCTCGTCCTGGCGTTGCTCTACGTCGGCGCTCGGCGCCTCGAGCACCTGCGCTATGTCGCGGGCGATCCCCTGGTCGCGCGCTTCTGCGGGTTGGCCCGCATCCCGACCGCCCGCACCGTCGGCAACTGGCTGCGTCAGTTCACGCAGGCGACCCTGGCCCCGCTGGTCCAGCTCAACCATGACCTCGTCATCGAGGCGGTCCAGCGCCTGGCCCTGCCGCGCCTGACGATCGACGTCGACGGCACAGTGGTGCGCACGGGGGCGACCGTGGGCTGGGCCTTCCGGGGCTTCAATCCCCATCATCGGAAAGATCCCAGCTACTATCCGCTGCTGGCCCACGTGGCGCAGACGGGGCACATCCTGCGGGTGAAGAATCGGCCCGGGAACGTGCACGATTCCAAGCAGAGTGGGGCCTTCCTGCGCGAGGTGATCGACGGCCTGCGCACGGCGTTCGGTCGTCGCCTGCCGCTGGAGTTCCGCATGGACGCCGCCTTCTGCCAGCGCGCCGTGTTTCGCCTGCTGGCCGCCCGGGGCTGTCGCTATGCCATCAAGGTCGGCTACTGGAGCTGGCTGCCCCTGAAGCAGCTCGCGGCCGAGCGGCAGCGCTGGCTCCCCGTGGCGCCGCACGTCACCGGCTTCTTCCACGACCTGCACATCCTGCAGTGGAATCTCCACGTGCGGGTGATGATCTACCGCAAGCACGTCGGCCACGAGAGTCCCAAGAACTTCCAACTCGATCTGTTCACCCCCGACGATGGCCATTTCGAGTACAGCGCCGTCGCCACGAATCTGGCCCTGGACCTGCCGGCCCTGTACGCGTTCATCTGCGGCCGCGGCGCCCAGGAGAAGACCATCGCCGAGCTCAAGGGCGAGTTCGCCCTCGATGTCATCCCCACGCGGCACTACGGCGCCAACAGCGCCTGGCAGCAACTCAGCATCCTCGCCCACAACCTCATCCGCAGCTTCCAGCTCGATACCCTCGCGGTGCCCAAACCCCGCTCGCGCAAACGCACCTATACGTACCTGATCCGGAGCATGCGCACCGTGCGGTTTCTGCTCGTGACCCGGGCCGGCCGGTTGGCCCGCATCGGCGGCCGCCACGTCCTGCGCCTCGCCCACAATCCCGCCACCGAGGCCCTCTATGCGTCCATCGACGACCGCCTGGTCGCCTGAGTTATTTTCGGATTGGGGTTAGAAGTGTTCAAATCAATTGAACTAGTATCCATCATTCTGCGGTTCATATGCCCGCGAGACTACGGCATCATCAGCCCCCCCGTGGAGAGAATCTTGGATGTCCGGAGAGGCAGCGATGCTGTTGAGACTTATCTGAACTATCTGGGCAATCTCCGGAGTATTCGGGCCCACTACGGTTTTGGGAGGCGGGCAGCTGACGCTGACATGGCACTTTGGGTTCTGCACGAGAGATGCTATGGATCGCCAGCAGACAGCACCATCGCTCGCCAATACCACAACGATCGTTTTATGCTTCGTCTCAGGGTAAGAAACTTGGTCACCCACCTCGTCAGGAATCGCTCGTACGCGCAGATCGCGGACGCGCTGGAGGAGGCCGATCCGGCGCTCGCGGCTCTGGTCGCATGCCATGTCTTCGAGCGGCACATGAGAGCGCTTGCAGAGACGAGGGGCGCGACGTTGGTGAGCCAAAATCTTGAAGCGGTGATCGAGAGTATCTCGGCGAAGGGGCCGGTTACTTCGTTGCGAAAGGGACATTGGCACCGCCTCAGGCGAGTTCGCAACGGGCTGGTTCATGAAGGAAGAGTACCCCTTCCGCGAGACATAGCTGACCTCTTGGAAGAACTCGTGCGGTTGGAGGAAGAGTTTCCTCTTCCGCGTCGGACTCCATAAGCCCAGCGATGGACACGAACGGAAGTCGAGGCGAAGTATGCCTAGAGCAAAACTCGCTCTGCGATCTCCTTCGCGCCGCTGTCAGGCCTCGGGCGCGCCCCGCTCTCGCCGGTCGGCGACTCGTTGCGACACACCTACAGGAGGTCCTGAGCGAGGCCAGCCCGTACATCAAGTGCTGCCCGTGGATCGCCACGTTCTCCGGGCTCGCGATCATGCTGGCAGTGCTGGCCTTCAACCTGGTGGGCGACGCGCGCTGCGCGACCTGCTGGACCCCCGCCTCCGCGGCGAGTAGGCTGCCGGTTGGGTGCCTGCCGGGCGCTCTTTGTACGAGACTTGTTGGCGTTACCGTAATACGATAACATGACTTCGTGATCCGGTCCTTTGGGAACCGGCTGGCCGATGACCTGTTTCATGATCGGCTGACGACAGCAACACGGCGGTTCCCGCCGGAACTCAGACGCGCAGCCCAGCGGAAGCTGCAATACTTGAACGCGGCAGTGCGCCTTCGGGATCTGGCGGTGCCACCAGGGAACCGGCTCGAGGCGCTCAAGGGGGATCGCCGAGGCTTTCACTCGATTCGCATCAACGACCAGTGGAGGATCATCTTCAATTGGAAAGACGACGGCGTCACCGGGGTCGCGGTGACCGACTACCACTAGAGAGGGCATCGTGATGAAGCCGCGTAATCCCATCCATCCGGGCGAGATGCTCCTCGAGGA
>JAHZOA010000220.1 GCA_020028455.1 Armatimonadota bacterium
CCCGCCAGCCGCTTGAAGCGCGCGGCGACGTCGGCCGCAATGGTCGTATAGGCGTGCCCGATGTGGGGCACGTCGTTCACGTAGTAGATCGGCGTTGTGATGTAATACGTCTTGCCGGCCACGGTCCTCACCCCCCCACAACACAAACGCCCCCCGTCCCATGGGACGAGAGGCACCTCTCGTGATACCACCCGGTTTCGCGCGTCTGCGCCTTGTCAGGTACGGGGCAGAATCGCCCGATACCCTGGCCGGTTCACGGCGGCCATCCGGCGAACCCTACTCGGCGAATACCTTTCGGGCCGCAGCTTGGGAGCCATGTTCACCGCCGTCCTCCCGCCGGCTTCCACCGTATCCGGCTCGCTCTCAGGACCAGGCAGCGGCTACTCCCGCTCCGTCAGTGCTTGTGTGACCGATTCTACTGAGGCCGCCCCACGGTGTCAATGCTCTGAATCACCCAGGTTCGATCTGTCTCAAGAGCTCCGCCAGCAACTTAGAGACCAGGAGAACAAATTGAGGCTCTCTGACGGTCAAGGTTGAGTGGATGGCCATTCAGGTTACCGAACAGAACTGGGTCCGGACCGAGTTGAGGGAACATAAGGGCACATAACGTCATTCCCTTATGTTCCCTTATCGTCCCTCGAAGAGGTATCGCCAGCTATGACTCGAACCGCAGGACGATCTCAAACAAGTCCGCCGGCGCCACGGGCTCGGACAGCCTGGGCGGCATCGACGCAAGCTCCGCACGCACCGGGCTATCCACCCACGCCTGGTAATCGGCGGCGTTGTCCCACGTGGCCACGACCATGTACGGTCCGTTACCGGCGAGAGGGCGCAGGAGCTCGCCTGTGCGCAGCCGTGCCGCCTCCTTCGCCCGTTCGAGCACCCGCCGCTTGCGGAACGTCTCCTCAAACTCGCGCTCGCGCCCGGAAGCAACGTTCAGACGGATGATGCTGCGGATCATCGCCGGCTCTCCTCTCGCACTCCCAGGGCCGTAATCATGCCGTTCCGCGCGTCGTCTTCGATGCGGCGTGGGTCCCGCCGCGCCGGATCGCCCCACCCTCCGCCTGACCCGGTCATCAACCGGGCGACATCATCCCGCACCAATGGGTAGCGCGCGCACTTACCGAACTCAACTCTTCGGCCATCTCGATGCAGTATCCGCACCAGATTTGGCGTCCCGGGCCGTCCACCGTCAATCGCCCAGGGCGGAAACTTGTACCGTCCGAAAGTGACGGTGAGGTGGGCCTCCTCTGACGTGATCCTGTAGTCACGAATCAATCCCCGGCCACCCCGGAATGCCCCTGCGCCGCCGTCGTCGACGTTGAACGTGAACTGATCGACCAGCACGCCGTGCCTGGTCTCCGTGACCTCGACCGGGATGACGTACGTCTCGCCGTCGCCCGAACAGACCAGCCCGCTCTCGCCGTCTTTCTCCGCTCCCGCGCCCCAGCCACCGGCCTGGGGTTCAACGAGGATGAAGAGATCTCCGGTATCAGGGTGTCTGCCGGAGATCACCGTGCCGCAGACGCTCAGAAAGTGGCCGGCGGTAAGCCGCTCGGGCAGCACAGGGGCGAGGGCCTTCCACACCAGATCAATGGCATACGCCTTCGTCTCCCAATAGGTCGAGACGGGCGCGGGGCGCTCCGCGGTGAAGATCGTCCGCGGCGGACAGATCACCCGGACCGGACGGAAGCAGCCTTCGTTCACGGGGATATGCGGACCGCTCACGGCTTTGAAGATCGTGCGGATGGATGACAGCAGCCCGGTGCGCGTGGCGTTGATCGGGCCGGGAACTTGAGGGTGCGTGCCGGTGAAGTCGCAGACGAATTCGTCCGCGGTGATCGTGACGCGGACGACAACACGGAACGGCCCATTCCCGATGCCGTCGTCGTCGATGAAGTCTTCCGCTTCGAACGTGCCCTGGGGAAGCTTCTTCAGCTCATGGCGCGTCAGGGCCTCTCCATGATCGAGCAGCCGCGCGATTGAGGCCTGCACTGTCGCCGGACCGTACTTCGCGCAGAGTTCGGTGAAGCGTCGCTCCCCCACGCGCAGGGCGGCGACCCCCGCCCACAGATCGCCGAGGGTCATGTCGGGCAGGCGCACGTTTGCCGCGACGATGTCGAGGATGCTTGTGATCGCGTTCCCACGCTCGAAGAGCTTGATGCACGGAAACACCAGGCCTTCCTGGTAGACCTCGGTTGCATCCGTCGTCCAGCTGCCCGGATCTTTGCCGCCGACTTCGGTCCAGTGCGCCTTGTTCACCATAAACGCGACGATCTCGCCGCGGAAGAACACCGGCAGGATGAGCGAGACGTCGGACGGATGGGTCCCTCCGCCCCCATACGGGTCGTTGGTGATGAAGATGTCACCAGGAAAGATCCGGCCGTCGAACTTGCGCCGGACCTCTTCTACCGCCTGCGTCAGGGTGCCGAGAAATCCGGTGACCCCCTGGCCCTGCGCCAGGATCTGCCCCCGCGCGTCGGTGAGTCCGCAAGCGTAGTCGAGCACTTCATAGATGATGGGGCTCTTGCTCGTGCGTCCGAGCGCGACGAACATCTCGTCGCCGATCGCCACCAGCGCATCCTTGATGATCTCCAGGGTGAACGGGTCGAACCGCCTGGGTGCCATCATGAGACCTCGGGGGTGCATCCGGGATAGAGATGACAGCGGACGAGATGATCTCGAGCTGCGGGGGCCGGTATGGGATCTATGCGGGGACAGATCTCAAACGCCTCGGGGCAGCGGGGATGGAAGCTGCATCCCGGCGGGATGCGCGACGGTGATGGTGTCTCGCCGCGCGCCGGCACTTTGCTGGGCTTGAGGCGCTCTTCCTCATCCGACACCACGGGAATCGCGGACAGCAGCATGCGCGTGTAAGGATGGAGCGGGTTCGTGAACAGTTCGACCGTGGGCGCGAGCTCGGCGAGCTTGCCCAGATACATCACGCCGACGCGGTCCGCCACGTTGCGCATCAGGCTGAGGTCGTGCG
>JAHZOA010000221.1 GCA_020028455.1 Armatimonadota bacterium
ATGATCGGAAGCGATACTCGCCTCAAGCCCGTGACGATGCAGGTCGGGGAAAATCATGTCGACGCCGCCATCGCCCGCCCTCTTGCCGCTGATCTCGTCGCCCCTGAGCTACTGGAAATCGGGAGGATTCAGGGGCTGGGCAGGGGGGAACTGGGGATGGCGATCAAGAAGAGCGGTCGCACCACCGGTCTTACGCAGGGGCAGATTCTCCAGGTCGACGTGACCGTGGACGTTCAATACGGCGCGGGCCGGGTCGCCCGGTTCACCGATCAGCTGCTGGCCGGAGCGATGAGTCAGGGAGGAGACAGCGGCTCGGCGGTTCTCGACTCCGGCAACCGCCTGGTCGGACTGCTATTTGCGGGGAGCCCGACCAGCACCGTGATCAACCGTATTGAACGCGTCTTCTCGGCGCTGCGGGTTACGTTATAGTTTTTGGTAATGAGGCCGATTTTCTTTCTAGCGGCGATGCGTGTGACGATTCAGGACGTGAAGAAACAGCATGAAAGCCGGCTGATGAGCATGCCCGGCGTCGTGTCCGTGGGCGTCGGACAAAAGCCTGACGGCACGCCAGTGATTGTTGTAGGCCTCGATCGCCCCCGCCCTACCACGATGGCGCAGCTGCCGCAAAGCCTTGACGGCTACCCCGTTCGAGTCGAGTTTCTTGGGGAGATCAAAGCGCAGTACAGCTCAAGAGTATGTCGCCGAACTCGTGCAACCTGGCCTCAAGCAGCCTTCTGGGCGGAGACGACGGGATTCGAACCCACAATTTCCGTAATACGAGTGCGGCGAAAGGGGACAGAATCCTATCGGAGATGTGGCGGCTTTCTCACCGACCCTTCGTGATTATGGCCTCGATGGTGGGCCCGAAAGATCACTAAACTTCTGGTTGGCGTGCGGAGATTGGCAACGCCATTTCACCGCAAGTCTTGCGGAGATTATCATTGACCTTGCGGAGATTAGGCCTTATAATATCCGCATAGTACGCGGAGAATAATCAATGTATATCCATGAGCGGCCAGAGTGGCCGCACCTTTACTGGGACAGTGAAGCCATTATGGGCCCTCTAGGCGAGGTGCGCCATCGGCAGGGGCGCCTACTAGGGCAAATGCAGTCGCTGGGCTTCAGGTTGCGCGACGAGGCGGTCTTGCTGACGCTGACAGAGGATGTAGTACAGTCGAGCGAGATCGAAGGGGAAAGGCTGGACCGGGAAGAGGTCCGGTCCTCGATTGCGCGCCGCTTGGGGATGGATGTCGGCGGCCTCAAGGCGCCAGATCGCAACGTGGAGGGTGTCGTCGAAATGATGCTCGACGCCACACGCCATTATGACCAACCGTTGACGCAGGAGCGGTTGCTTGGCTGGCACGCGAGCCTCTTCCCGACAACGCGGAGCGGGATGCAAAAGATAAGAGTCGGAATGTGGCGTGACGACAAAGAGGGTCCTATGCAAGTGGTGTCTGGAGCCGTTGGACGCGAGCGCGTCCATTTCGACGCCCCGGTTGCCGCACGGCTTGAGAGGGAGATGGAGAGCTTCCTAGACTGGTTCAACTCCGGGCCGGAGATTGACTCGGTGTTGAAAGCCGGCGTGGCCCATTTATGGTTCGTGACGATTCATCCCTTCGACGACGGAAACGGACGCATCGCGCGCACGATTGTCGATCTGTGCTTGGCACGATCGGAAAGGAGTTCGCAGCGCTTTTACAGCATGTCGGCACAAATCCGACAGGAGCGCAACACGTATTATGACATGCTGGAAGAAACGCAAAAAGACGGGATGGACATAACGCTGTGGCTAACGTGGTTCCTAGGTTGCTTGGGCCGTGCAATTGACGGCGCCGAGACGCTGCTTACGGGCGTTCTGGCAAAGGCTCGATTCTGGGAGAGCCTTGGCACGGAACCTGTGAACGAGAGGCAGCGGCTGGTGCTCAACCGGCTGCTCGATGGATTCGAGGGCAAGCTAACGACATCAAAATGGGCGAAGCTGACAAAGTCTTCGCCAGACACAGCGCTTCGGGACATTATAGATCTCGTTGAACGGGGTATCGTTGTGCGCAGTAAGGAGGGAGGTCGGAGCACGAGCTATACTCTCGCATCGCGCGTGTGATAAATCTCCTGAAAAAGAGGGAGCGTCGGCAAATGCCGCATCCCTTGGTCTAGCGAGGTTTTTCAGAGAAGGGCTGCAAGCAGTTTAACCCTTACGACCTACTTGCACTCGGTAAAGGAAGGCAGCCGTCTGGATCGTGAGCAAAACTTTGGCGAGGCTGGAAGTCGCCTACCTTAGCGAGTTGCCTTACGCAAGACTAACGAACTCCAGCGAACGCGGAAGGAATCCTCGAAATTTTCAACCTGTTGCGGGGTTCGTGGTGGAGACGATGGGATTCGAACCCACGACCTCCGCAATGCGAGTGCGGCGCTCTCCCAACTGAGCTACGTCCCCACGAACACGAAGTATTATACTCGATCTGACCCGCTGAGGTCATCGAACGCAACTAGGTCCGGACCTAGTTACACTACGTTCGATGATCTAAGTGGGCTAGATCAACTGGCTCAGGTGGAGCCGCCAGCAAAGGACCTCGGATACACCTAGCGCCGCACTGCAAGGATCGCGGCCTCGTCCTCGCTGAGCTGGAGTTCAATCGAGACCACATCCGGACTGCTAAGCCAGAACTCGCGCTGGGGATCGCCTTTGACGGGTCCTCCGGGTGTCATGTCATCGAGGACGATCACCCCGCCCGGCTGCACCGACTCGATCACCGTCTGCGGCTCCTTCATCTTGGCCTGGCCGCCGTCGGGGAACATCATCGCGAATGGCCCATACTCCAGGATGTCGTGCCAGTCACCACGGATCACGTGGACGTTCTGATGTGGGGCGAGCACACGCCTGGCTGCCTCAGCACGCTGCGCATCGAGCTCCACCGTATAGAACTGCACGGCTGGGTCTAACTCGCTCGCGATCCAGGACGCCCCAACTCCGTACCCCGTGCCGATCTCGGCCACGACGCCTTGACGGACCGACGCGGCAAGCACCTGAAGCAGATGGCCCACGGCGTCGCTGCAGGGGTGCTGAAACCGCGCGGCCTGGGCAAGTGCTTTGGCCTCGCGCACAAGCCCGGGGATCATTCGTAACGGAGCGCTTCGACCGGGTTGAGCTGCGCGGCCCGCCAGGCCGGATAGACGCCGAAGACCACACCGACCGCAACCGAGAAGCTGAACGCCAGCAGAACGACGGGGAAGATCGTCGCCGCCGTGGGGACGCTCTGGAATAGCTGAGCCGAGATCATCCACGACCCCACGAGCCCGAGGAGCATGCCCAAAAACCCGCCGACCAGACTGATCGCCACGGCCTCGATGAGGAACTGCGTGAGGATAGTCCCGCGCCGGGCGCCGATCGCCTTCCGGATCCCGATCTCCCGGGTGCGTTCGGTCACCGACACCAGCATGATGTTCATGATGCCGATCCCCCCGACC
>JAHZOA010000222.1 GCA_020028455.1 Armatimonadota bacterium
CTCTCGGTCACTACGCCTTCGGCTTGGGGGGCGGCAGCTCGTGGGCCTGGCACTCTGACTGGAAGCCGACCTTGTTGTGCGTCCCGTCGCAGAAGGGTTTGTTGGCCGAGTGCCCACAGCGGCACAGGGAAACGACAGTGCGACCGGCGAGGCCGTACACGCGCCCTTCCTGGTCGCAGATCGTGATGCCCTCACCTTCGAGGCGGTAGGGGCCGTTGTTCCTGACGATGACCTTGAAATCCCCCATGAAGGCTCCTTCCTAGTTCGAGTGCCGAAGCTTCGGAATCTTCGAGTGGGAGTTGCTATTACACTTCCACTTCGATGGCGCCGTCCGTGATCCTCACGGGATAGGACGATACACTCTTGGGTGCCGGGGGCCTGAGGACCTGGCCGTCTTTGACATTGAACTGAGCCCCGTGCCACGGGCACGTGACGATCCCATCCTTCAACTCTCCCTCTGAAAGAGGTCCGCCCCGGTGTGTGCAGGTGTCGTCGATGGCGACGACGGTTCCATCGACGCTGAAAAGCGCGAGGCGCTTGTCACCGACCGTCACAGCGATCGCCTGTCCGGGTGGTAGATCAACCGCGTCGGCCACCTTCACGTACACAGCCATGTCACAGCTTCTCCTTGCTTTGATCCATGTTGACTCTATTGCGTCTCATGTGCTCGCGCTTCTCGCACGGCGGTCACGCGGTGGGAGCGTGCTGATCTCCTCGAAGTGCAGCATGTCCTCGCGCGGCAGCCAGACGTACTCGTCCTCCGGCATGCAGTACTCGCAGCGCAGGTTGCAGCGGTCGGTGACCGACAACCGCAGGTTACGAAGCGGACGCGCGAGGGTATCTACCAGCATCAGCTAATGCATTCTTGCTCGCTAGATGCCTTGGCCACTCCGCGATTGGAGAAGGCCGAACTGGCCCTCGGTGGACAGATATGACAGGTTGGGTTCGTCTGACGGATCTGCTCGGCCACGCGCACGCCCAGCCGTAGCGCCGTGTGCATGGGGACCGAGATCCCCACGAATCGCGCACGGACCATGCTCTCCACATCGAAGCTTTCCACCGAGAGGTCCAGCGTGTCTGGCGTGTACCCGGCGCGTTCGAGAAACGCCGCCGCCGAGGCGATCGAGAGGGGTTGGTGGCCGAGCTCGTAACAGGAGATCAGCAGAATCGATCCCGGTCGTCGCAACACCCCGTCTCCTGGCTCGCCGGAGGCGGCAGAGGGATCGCCGCATGTCACCCGGGGGCAAGTCTGGTTCTTTTCACGAGAGTCTGAGTGGCCTGGGAGCAAATCACTCATAGTGAATCGGTCTTCGCTGCCATCACGAAGTCATTGCGGTGGAGGCCGTGAATCTTGTGGGTCCACCAGGTCACCCTCACCCGGCCCCACTCGGTGACCAGCGCGGGATGGTGGCCTTCTGCTTCGGCGAGGACACCGACGCGGTTGGTGAAGGCGAGTGCCTCAGCGAAGTTGACGAATCTAAACACCCGCTCCAACCGAGGAATACCATCCCGCTCCACCAAGTCCCAGTGCAGCACCTGCGGCTTGAGTTCCTCTATCTCTGTCGCAGTCACCCGCGGGGAATCGCGGTGACAAGCGTCGCACTTTTCGCTCGCCAGATTGCCCACGCGCGCACCTCTCTCTCGGCTTACTCCTCGCCTCTTGTGACTCCTAAGACGCCGAGGACCTCAGACGCCCGGGGGCGTCCTTGACACGGTCTTTCCGGGGCACAGGTCGTTCGCCATGGTAGGAACTCCGGAGGTCCATTCTTTACTGAGTGGATCTCTCAGCCACGTGGAGCATCCGCTCAACCGCGCGCCGGGCTTTTTCCGCAACGGCCGGCTCAACCACCACCTGGTATTGCAGTGTTTTGAGAGAGCGCAGGATCTTGGGTAAGGTGATGCGCTTCATGTGGGGGCAGAGATTGCACGGACGAACAAACTCAGTCTGGGGAAATTCCACCGCCACGTTGTCGCTCATCGAGCACTCGGTGATCATGACCACTCTTGTCGGTCGCCGCTGGTCCACATAACGGATCATGCCGGAGGTGGATCCTACGAAGTCAGCTTCCGCCAGCACGTCAGGGTGGCACTCGGGATGGGCCAGGACCTGTATGTCCTGGTACTGCTCACGGTAGAGACGAAGGTCGGTGGCCGCAAAGCGTTCGTGAACTTCGCAGTGCCCCCTCCAGAGAATCACGTCGACTTTTGTTTGTCCGGCGATGTAACGACCCAGAAACTCGTCGGGCAAGAAAATCACTCGGCCGCTATTCAGCGACTCGACCACCTCCACAGCATTGGCCGACGTGCAGCAAATGTCGGATTCCGCTTTCACCGCTGCCGACGTGTTCACATAGCTCACCACGGGAACGCCAGGATAGCGGTGGCGCAGGAGGCGGACATCTTCCGCGGTAATCGAGGATGCAAGAGAGCACCCTGCCTCGAGATCCGGAATCAAAACCGTTTTCTCCGGGCAGAGAAGCTTTGCGGTCTCGGCCATGAAGTGGACGCCGCACAGGACAATGACCTCGGCGTCAGTCCGGGCTGCCTGACGGGCGAGGGCCAGAGAGTCGCCAGCGAGATCCGAGACGCCGTGGAATATCTCCGGGGTCTGGTAGTTGTGAGCCAGGATGATGGCTTTGCGCTCACGTTTGAGCGCGTTAATTGCTGCGATATATGGAGCGTGAACGGGCCATTCGATCTCCGGGATGACCCTCCGGACGCGCTCAAATATGGACGCGGTTGCCCGAGCGACCTCTGGCGTATAGTCGAGCGGCGCTGGCGCCCTCAATTCATCAGAAACTTGAGAAGCAATCATGGTTGTCGCTCACCGGACGAGGAGCCATCAAGCCGCCGGTCTTCTACGCGCTCTCCGCCACTTCCAGCGCCTCCTCGCAGTCCTTGCACCGAATCGCGAAGGGCAGCGCACGCAAGCGCCGCTCAGGAATCTCCTCGCCGCACTCGAGACAATATCCGTAG
>JAHZOA010000082.1 GCA_020028455.1 Armatimonadota bacterium
CTCCCGCTGATCGAGATTGTTCCCCACGCCGATTTCTACGACTATGACGCGAAGTACGCGGCCGGTGGCAGCGAGCACATCATCCCGGCGCGGATTTCCGAAGAGATCACGGCGCGTGCGCAGTCGCTCGGAGTGCGCGCGTACAAGGCGCTCGGCTGTGAGGGCTTCTCGCGCGTAGACATCATCGCCCGGAGCACCGACATCGTCGTGCTGGAAGTCAATACGATCCCTGGAATGACCCCCACGAGTCTCTTGCCTGATGCTGCAAAGGCTGCGGGGATCTCATTCCCCGAGCTTCTGGATCGGCTTGTCGAAAATGCGATCAAACGTAGGAAGACTACTCCCCGATCAAAGTAAGCGGGACGAACAACTCTTCTAGGGGCATCGCTCGACGCAGCAGCCGTTGCTCGACAAGATACT
This sequence comes from Armatimonadota bacterium, assembly GCA_020028455.1. Taxonomy (GTDB): domain Bacteria; phylum Sysuimicrobiota; class Sysuimicrobiia; order Sysuimicrobiales; family Kaftiobacteriaceae; genus JACPRY01. The sequence continues at coordinate 421 of JAHZOA010000082.1, forward strand.
GCACCAATGTGGTCAACACATGGCGGTTCGCGTCTAATCCATAAGGCCACGGATCGAGGCCAAATATTTCGTTCAACTCCTCGAGGTCGGCATGAAGCCAGGGCAGCATGTAACGGAGCGCGCTGCTGAAGCGCATGCCCGCGACGCATAGCTCCTTCGCCTGCACGAATGCCTTGTAGAGACTCTCAGCGATCCAGGGTTGCTCACGGTAGAGTTCTTCCTTTATGACGACGGTATGCATGATCGGGAAGATGCCGGTCTTGCGAAAGTAATCCTGTTCCAGCTTACGGTAATCGGGGAACAGCCGCTGCACGCGTGGATCGCGGCCGAAGGCGGCAGGTTTGCGCGCTCCGATCAGCGCGTCGATCTGGCCGTCGACCAGCATGTCGTTAAGCGTCCGGTCCTTGACCCGGGTGATCGAAACCTCTGCGTCCGGAAGGTTCACCAGGACATCGGGCCGTCCGGGCGCGTTCACCCCGCCGGAGAACCACCGGATCGTCTCGAGCGACACGCCGAACTCATGCTGCAACAGCCCGCGGATCCAGATCGCGGCCGTCTGACTGTACTCTGGGACTCCGATGCGCTTCCCCCTGAGATCCTCGGGCTTTCGGATCCCGGCCTCGGCATTCACAAAGATGTACCCGTGCCTGAACATTCGTGACGGAAACACCGGGAGCGCGACAAACGGAAAGTCATTCTGCCCCCTGCGGATCAGTGCGTGCGCGCAGGACATTTCGGAGACGTCGAACGCGCGGTTGCTGACCATGCGCGAGAAGATCTCCGGCGGCGACTGGATGGGGACGTAGACAAGGTCGATGCCTTCCGGCCGTACCGCGCCAGTGCGCAGCGCTTCGGTCCGATCGTACGGGCCGCAGGCCAGAGATAAACGCAGTGTCGTCATCAGACGGTGGATGCGTTACAGTGGATAAACGAAAACATCCTGGAGCACCGACGTGTCTAGAATGACCTTCTTGCTCTTGAACTTTGGAATCTCGCCGGAGAAGTCGACCACGTCCTGATACTCACCCAAGGCCAGGAGCCTGGGTTCGGGGTCCACTTGCACGGTCGCATACACCGCAAAGTTCGCGCCGAGGCGCGCCTCGCCGGACTCCGTGAACTCCACCCAGGCAGGACCGACGATGTGCCGCGGCCAGGACTCGTTGTAGTGGTGATCTTCCGCCCGCCCGCCGGCGCCCCAGAAGTTCTTAATAATCGTGACGCGGTCGATGATGCGATCTTTCGTGTCGTCCCGGATAACGGCGATCGGCAGCCCGCGTTCATGGTTCTCGCGGGTGATCACCACGTACTCGGCGCTGTCACCGAAGAGGTCTGGCCATTCCGCAAGGCGGCGTGGATCATCAACGATGCGGATGTAGCGGACGAGCAGTTCCAGCGCCGCCTGCTTACGACCCTGGGCATCAACGAGGCTAGTCAGCATCTCTGAACCCGGCACCAAGCAAAATTCCCCCGGCCTCGACCTAGCTCGGCCTCTGTGCGTCGTTGGCCCACTCCGTGGGCGGTACTAGTGATCGTCACTATGAAATCCCATGAGGCGCCGGTACGCCTGGTAGAAATGGCGGATGGGCGCTTCGTCGACATGGCGGTATGGAGGGAACCGCTTGGGGGTTCCTTTGAGCACGACGTTCTCGCCGCGGGCAGTCGCGCTCAACTGAACCCGCTCGAGCGCCGCGGCATCTTCCAGCGTAATCGCGCCGGCGGGTCCGAGCACCTCGGGTCCCTGCCGCACACGGTGCAGGCGCGCTTCTTCAGGATCGTGTTGACGTCCAAAGAACGCAAACTCGATCTGGGTTCTGTCCAATTCGAGCGGGATCACGTATCGCATCTGGATCGTGTCGAAGTAATCGGTCACGACCCCGGAGGGGAACACGACCATCATATTATGGTCGGTGGTCGGTTTTGTGCGCGTGTCGAAGAGGCTCATGTCGCGCAGCGCGGGGGTGAGCTGGTTGACCGGCGTGGAGCGCGACCGTCCCCAAAGGTGCCCATTCCGCTCGTAGTTGGGGACCAGCCGCTCGCCGCCGTGCGAGCGAAGCCGCACCACCTGAAATCCGGTGTGCAGCGCGGTCACGTGATAGCCATCGTAGATGTTCTCGACGTAGAGCTTCCAGTTGGCCCGAAAGATAACGCGGATCGAACCCAAGAACTCCAACGCCCCGTCTTCCAGGACCTTGTCCAGACCGCCGGTGAGTTCGGCCAGGTATTCCAACAGCGGCGGCGCATCGTCGTTGAGGGTCGCAAAGATCGCGCCCCGGTATGTGTCAACGCGCGCCCGGGGAAGTCCGTAGTCTTCCTTGCGAAACTCCTGTGGGAAGTCTTCGGGCAGTGAGACCGCGATAAGGCGGCCATCCGTGTCGTAGGTCCACATGTGGTAGATACAGCGGAATCCCCCGCGGAGCACGTTCCCCGAGGGACCTTCGACCAGCCGCGTACCGCGGTGCGCGCACGCGTTCACCAGCACGCTCACGCGCGCATTCGCGCCGCGGATGACGATGACCGGGGCCGCGCCCATCGAGATCGTCTTATAGTCTCCGGGCTTTGGGATCTCGGACTCGTGACCGACCAGGACCCACACCGGCCCCGTGAAGACGCCGTCCATTTCCGCGCGAAAGAGATCCGGATCCGTGAAGATCTCGCGCGGGATCTTGTTGTCTTCCTGAGGCCAGCGGATCCGGCGCGCCAGATCGAAACGCGGCGGCTCGACTGATTCAGCCATGATAGAGGTAGACGTTCGAACCGGCGCCGCGGATTCCTCGCCAAAAAAATCGTTATGCTATACTAACTGCTACACTCCATCCGCGAGGTGGAACGCGTTGGCACAACAGCACTTCGAGCAGCGCAAGGATCGAGTGTTCCTCCGCGCCATCCAGGGTGAGTACAACCTCAAAGACGAGCTCCGCCGCCTCCGCTCGCTTCCGCGTGTGCGCCGGGCCGAGAACATCCGCTTCATTGACGGGCCACAGGCCTTTTCCCGCCATTACATCCACCCTGAAGACGGCCTCGGGCAGACGCTCCATCTACATCTAGAAGAGTACGCTCCCGGCGGCAGGTCCCAGATGCATTTTCACGTGAACGAGGCCATCTTCTACATCCTTGACGGCAAGGGTTTTGAGGTCCACGACGGCGTCCGCTATGAATGGGAAGCGGGAGACGTCGCGGTCGTGCCCAATCACACGGTGCACCAGCACAACAATGCCGACTCGCAACGCCCTGCCCGTGTGCTCGTCATGAAGACCAAGCCGATGTTCATCTTTATGAACATGCTCTTCCAAAAGACGGTCATCCCGCGGCCCAAAGAGCCCAGTCCGAACGGTCAGGGCTTCGTGCCGCGTGAAGACGAGTAGAGGATAGCGATGGCCTGGAGCGAGAGCAAAGTCTGGAACCGCGGCACGCTGCAGACCGACTTTTACCGCCAGCTGCTTGTCGATGCTGCGGAACGTCCCGCCCGCAACAACCGGCGCAAGAGATTGATCAAGCCAGACGAGATGCCCTGGGAGCTCTCACCGCACGGGGTGCTCAAGCACATGATCATCGAGCAGCTGCAGACCCGCGCAGAAACGATCGACATCTACATGCAGGTCATCTTGCCAGGAAGCCGGTCGGGCCGGCACCGGCACTTTGCCGAAGAGGCGTTTTACGTGGTGGAAGGATCCGGGCACGACCTGCACTGGGACTGCGACGTCGAATCAGACGAAAAGGGCTGGCGTTGGATCGTCCCCGACGTATCCCAGCGGTTTGAGTGGAAGGCCGGAGATGTCGTCTACATCCCGCCTGCCACCATGCACCAGCACTTCAACGACAACTCAGAGAGGCCGGCCCGCATTATCTCCGCTACGAACAGGGTCTATAAGTGGTCAGGGCTCAACAACCTGGAACAAATCGAGAACGCTCCGGAATACGATGCGGGAACCTCGCTCCAGGAACTGCTGCGAGAGTTGAGCTTCGACGTCGTACGTTGACCCAAAGCCACCAATGGCAGTGACAGAGCGCGCGGCCCAATCCTTTGCGGACCTTGTGGATGTCGATCCGGCCGAGTTCCGCATACATGGATCTGTTTACACCGATCCCGACGTGTTCGACGCGGAGATGGATCGCATCTTCGCCCGGAGCTGGGTCTACGTGGCTCATGTTTCCGAGCTGCCGGCGCCCGGCGACTACAAGACGGTCATGATCGGTTTGCAACCCATCATCATTACCCGCCACGAGGACGGCAACATCTACGCGCTCTACAACCGCTGCCGTCACCGCGGCGCCGTGGTCTGCCGTCAGGAACGCGGGCACTCCAACTTTTTCCGGTGCCGGTATCACAACTGGGTGTACGCCAACAACGGCGATCTCATCGGCATGTCGCAGGCCACCGGATACCCGGACGATTTCGACCGGAGTGAGTATGGATTGGTCCGTGTACCGCGCCTGACGAACTACCGGGGGTTGCTTTTCATCAATCTCGCCGATGAGGGTCCCTCTCTGGACGAGCATCTCGCACCGGTGCGGAAATACATCGACTATTGGTTCGGCCGCTCGCCAATCGAGGGAATCGACCTTCTCGTGCCGCCTCACCGTTACGAGTATCCAGGGAACTGGAAACTCCAGGCTGAGAACGGGTACGACGGGTACCACGGGAACTACGTCCATCTCTCCTGGCAACGCGTGCTGCAGCTCTCAAAAGAGTCCACGGTTGATGAGGTACAGCGCTACCGTCAGGAAGGGTGCGCCCGCGGCATGGTCAACGGGCACGGGTTGCTGGAGCGGCCAGGCAGTCTCAATCCCGCCGCGAGCTGGACCGCGAGGATGATGGGCCGCTATCCGGAGTATGCAGGGGCCATGAAGCAGCGCTTTTCCGAACAAGAGCTCGTCGAGATCTCGGCGCGCCGGAACATCTTTGTCTTTCCGAACCTGTACCTGTTCGACACGCACATCCGCGTGATCGTGCCGAAGGCCACTGACAAAACTGAGGTCCAGCTGTACGTTTACGCACTCAAAGGCATCCCCGACAAGATCAACGAGGGCCGGTACCGAGGGCACGAGCGATTCTACGGACCGGCAGGGTTCGGCGCGCCCGACGACATCGAAGTGTTCACCGAAGTCCAGACCGGGGTGCACGCGAAGGGGAATGTGTGGAACCTGATCAACCGCGGTCAGCACCGGGAGCGCAGAGAGAATGGCGAGTGGGTCGGCCACACGACGGATGAAGCGCCTCAACGCTCGTTGTATCGCCACTGGCGTCAGGTGATGGAAGATCACCCCGAGAGCATCCCTGGGCGTTGAAGAAGCGCAGCGCTTCCTGTTCGCCGAAGCGCGGCTGCTCGATGAGCGCCGGTTCGACGAATGGGAAGCGCTGTTCACTGACGACGGCGAGTACTGGCTGCCGATCGACCCGGAGCGCGATCCGGCCGGGGCCATCTCAATCATTCGCGACGACCGCAAGCGACTGCAAGAGCGCGTGTATCGCCTGACCAAAACGCCGGTGCTGGACCAGAATCCCCATTCACGCACCGTGCACTTCGTCTCAAATGTGGAAGTCGAGCCGGCACAGTCCAACGGAGAGAACCTCGTCCGCTGTCACCAGCTCATCGCCGAGATGCGACCCGGCGGCCCGGGGCAGGCGGGGCTGAATGCTCCGCGCTGGATCGCGGCGCGATGCGAGTACCGGCTTCGGAATGTTGATGGCGCGTGGAAGATTGCGCAAAAGAAGGTTGTCTTTCTGAATTCAGGTGAACCGCATTACAATCTGTCCTTCATTCCATGAAGACTAGAGTCACCGATACGCTCCTTGCGCGTGTGGGCAACGTGGAGGTCAGCAAGTTCGAGACCGCCACCGGCGCGCGTCTGCGTCTGCGGCGCGCCGGATCCGTGGGGGCTCCAGCCCCCGCGGAGGCCGAAGCCTATCTCGATCCGCTGGAGCTCGAGGGTCTTACCCGCCTGCGCTATAAGCCCATCGCGGTGTTGAGCCGCACCCGCACGGACCGCGAGCGTCCCGGTCAACCCGAAAAGGCGGAAGCCGTCGAGCATCTGCAAAACGAGTTCGCGATGGTCGGCGTGGGGATAAGCCACGCGAACAGCGACACGCGTCTCGTCATTATGGACATGACTGCCGGCCAGACAGTCTTTCTCACCTCGCAGGAGCTCGAAGCGCTGCTGGCTGCCCGCCATATGGATCTGGCCCCGCTCATTGACACCAGCGACCTCGTCGCGATTCCCGAGCCCGACATCGACCAGGCATGAGGGGAACCATCCCAACTGTCACCGCCGCGGTGGCCGTGGCCCCATTGCGTACGGAGATGCGCCGCCTGCCGATTCCCGTGATCGGTGAGGACGATGGGCTGCTCGCGGTCGAGGCCTGCGGGCTGTGCGGCACCGACTGGGATTTCTACACACGGAAGCGCGGTGCGAAACTTGGGCCGATCATTCTTGGACACGAGATCGTCGGGCGCGTCATTGACGTTGGAGCACAGGCCGCGCAGCGTTGGAAGGTGAAGCCGGGCGACCGGGTCGCCGTTGAGGAATTTCTCCCATGCGGGCAGTGCGAGTTCTGTCTTTCCGGCCGCCCCGCGATGTGCGAAGCCACGGATTCGAGATCGGAACGCGGTTTTCTTCGGTACGGCGCGACGCCGACGGACCTTCCGCCGGGACTATGGGGCGGATTCAGCGAGATCCTCTATCTGCACCCTCACGCGCTTGTGCACCATCTCACCGACAATATCACTTCGGATCTCGCCACGCTGTTTGTCCCCATTTCAAATGGAGTGCGGTGGGTACTTAAGGAGGGGCGGCTTCCTCGCGGCGGCACCGCGGTTGTCATCGGACCCGGCGCGCACGGGCTCGGGTGTGTGATTGCGGCGCTCGAAGGAGGAGCGTCGCACGTCTTCGCTGTGGGACGGTCGCGAAGCGTGCGTCTGGACGCCGCGGCCGCTCTGGGCGCGATCCCGATCGAATCTGAACGTGCCAACGTGATCGAGACGGTTCGTCAGAAGACGAACGGTGCCATGGCCGATGTGATCGTCGATCTGGCCCCGGATTCGGTTGATACTGTGGAGACAGCCGTTGCGCTGGCTCGAAAAGGCGGGACGGTGATCCTCGCGTCTTCCAAGCACGGTAGGCCGATCGCCGGTTTTCAAAGCGACACTGTTGTCCGCAATGAATTGACGGTGAAAGGCGTCCGCGGCCGAGATTTTGATTCGGTCGAGGACGCGCTGAGGATCATTCGCTCTGGCCGGTATCCACTCGAGCGGTTGCGCACTCACCGGTTCTCGCTGGGACAAACCGACCAGGCCCTCAGGGTGCT
>JAHZOA010000223.1 GCA_020028455.1 Armatimonadota bacterium
GTAGTACGCCTCCCAAATGAGGTAGTTGTAACACTCGCTGCACGCCCACAGATTCTCGCGCCGTTCCGCCCAGGGCAGGATGCGCCGGATCAGGCGGCCTATAACTCCAGTCCGGTAGACCAGCCATTTGAGCGGCAGCATCACAGGATGAATCTCGAGAAAGAACCCAAGCCCCCCGCGGCGGCGGTGTTTCCGCCAGAAATAGACGGCCCCCTCGCCCGCCTGGCGCAGTTTGTCCCGCGTGCGCGCGAGCGTCTCGACGTCGTAGTGGTATCCGATCGCCTGCGGATCGTACATGAAGCGGACGCCGCGCGCATGGAGGCGCAGGCCGAGCTCGATGTCTTCCCAGCCATATCCCGGGAAGCTCTCGTCGAATCCGCCGGCCGCCCACAGATCTTCAGCCCGGATCGACAGGTTGCGAGTGATGACGTGGTAGGGGGAGAGGCCGGTTCGGCGCCGCAGGGTAAGGTCGGGGAGCAACTCCTTCGTCTTCATGAACGGCGTGACCATGGACCTGGGATGGATGAGCGTACGTCCCTGGACGCCGATGGGCCCGTTGTTCTGCTCGTGGTAGCGGTAATGGCGGCTGAGTAGATCGGGCGTCGCAAGCACGTCAGAGTCGAGATAAAAAAGGATGCGGCCTTTGGCGAGGCGTGAGCCCGCGTTGCGTGCCGCGGCCCGCCCGCGATTCGCCTGCCACTGGTATCGAAGAGTAACCGGACTGCGCAGATCGCGCACCATAGCCTCCGTGCCGTCTGTGGACCCATCGTCGAGCACCACAATCTCGTAACGGTCCGCCGCGAGGTCCTGCCCAAACAGCGCCTCCAGGCAGGACTTGAGCGTTGTTCGATTGTTGTGGGTCGGGATAACGACGCTAAGGTCAGCCATGGGGCGAGGAGGCGGCAACAATCGCGGCCAGAAACCAGAGGCCCACGCCCAGATGCACGGACATGAGTGTGGCGTCGAACACTTGGTTGACCAGCGTCCCGATCAGCAGCGCGAGGATCGAAGCGCTCTGCACCCTTTCAACGTTCGCCCGCGCCCTCTGGTGCCACTTCCAGCCAAGCACGACGGCTAAGGCCACGATCGCGGTGAACGCGCCGACGCCCAGCATCCCGCCTTCCGCGGCCATGTTCACATACAAGTTGTGCGCCGTTGGGGGAACCACGGCAAACGCGTCGGGCGACCGGTACTCAGGGTAGACAAGCGCAAATGTGTTCATCCCGGTGCCGAGCACCAGGTGATCTCGCAGGATCAACAGGCCGGCGCGCACGAGGCGGATGCGATCCCGGTTGATGGCAATACTCGGGGTCTCCAGCGCGCGCCGGATAAGGTCGTCGCGTTCCGATCCTGCTGCGATGAGGCCACCGAACGCGACAAGCAGCACGACCGCGAGGGCCTGCCATGCCTGGCGTCGCTGATTCAAGGCGGAGAATGTGAGGGCGCTGGCGGCGAAGCCCAGCCACGCCCCGCGCGTATACGTGAACAAAAGCCCCAGGCCGATGAGGGCGCAGCCCGTTGCGACGAGCGTTCGTCGCAGTCCCCCTGCGGTAGAGTACAGGCCGAGTCCCAACGTCAGGGCCATCAGTAGGGTCGTTGCCACGGCATTCTGGCCGATCGCTGGTGTAAACGCGGGTCTACCGGCGCTCCAGTGGAGATAGAGGGCCCACACCGAAGCGAGTACGCCTCCCCCGAACCACCATGGAAGCAGGCGGGCGAGAAAGGCGCGGTCTTCGCGGAGTTGCCGGTAGAGAGGCGCGAACGCCAGGAGGACCGTCAGCGCCCCCAGGCCGATGCTTGCAACGGCCAGGGGACGAAACGGTGAAAACCAGCCCGAAGCGAGGAAGACCGCGAGGAACGCACCGATCGGCCAATCAAATGGGCTGCGCCGCCAGGGGAAGCGCCGCATGACGACGGCATCCAAGACCACGTATCCGAGCAGCACGAATAGCCCGATCGTTGCGTAACCCGCGGAAAACAGTGCGGCCGTCAGCAGGAGACCAATCAGAGACCATTGCTTAAGCCATCCGGGGCGCACGGCGTCTCCACTCTGACTCGAGGGCGCTCAGGTAATGCCGGTTCAAGACTCCGCGCAGAGCGAGGAAGGCAAGGGTGCTGAAACCCGACTGCCTTAGCCGGTCGGCGAGCGGTCCAACATTCATCGGTGTCAGGAGGCCGCCGGCAGACATGAGCCAGAACACGGCGCGGTGGAACATCGTCGCCTGGATGAGAAAACGGGTGTGAAGCGTCGGGATCTTCTGATAGAGGTAGAAGGCGCTGCGAGCTCTAGCTTCTTCCTTTTGGAGGAGGCTTTTGATGGTTTCCTCTCGAGGAGGCGGCTGGATGTGAAACACGGCCGCCTGAGGGCAGAAGACTCGGCGAATGCCCAGCCGTTTGAGCCGCATCCCCAGCTCGACATCCTCCCATCCGTAACCGGGAAACCCCTCGTCGAACCTCCCGGCACGCCGAAAGGCGCCTCGCTCCATTCCGGCGTTAGCCGTATCAAGATACGCGGGCGATGCCGCCAGATGCGGCACCCGCGCGCCGGCTGCGGATTCCACATCAGGTACGAGGACGACGGGCCCACGCGACAGGATGCCGGCTCCGTTACGCTGATGCGTGCGTAGATGCCAGGATAAGAAGTCGGGCCGCACCACCACGTCACTGTCGATGAAGACGATGAGGTCGGCGCGCGCCTGCTCCTCGCCGGCGTTTCGCGCCGCGCTTCGCCCCCGGTTCACGGCGAGCCGCACCCCCCGTACGCGCGCTCCCGCCTGGCGGATCACCTCCGGCGTAGCATCGGTGGATCCGTCATCAACGACAACAATCTCATACCGCTCCGATGACAGCGTCTGGTCCGCCAGGGAGCGGAGGCATTCCGCAAGGAGGGCGGACTGATTGTACGTGGGCACGACCACGGAGACGTCTGGCATGCGTTCGCGATTCACGTTTCGACCAGCTGCA
>JAHZOA010000224.1 GCA_020028455.1 Armatimonadota bacterium
GAAGGTGGGAACGTCACGCTCTCCTGCACGTCCCGGCCGCAGGATCGCTTGCGCATCAGCGTGACGGACACCGGTCCGGGCATCTCTCCAGAATCCGTGCTCAAACTGTTCACACCTTTTGAACGCCTGGGTGCCGGGCAGATGGGGATAGAAGGCACGGGCCTGGGGCTTGCGCTCTCCAAGACCTTGACGGAAGCGATGGAAGGCATCATGGGGGTGGAAAGCGCGGTCGGCCGAGGCAGCACGTTCTGGATCGAGTTACCAGTTGCGCGGGACGTTGTACCGGCGGTCGATGTGCGCGAACCAGTTTCTGCCGCCGTTGGCCCCACGGCCAATGCGAAAGAAGCGAGAACTGTCCTCTACATCGAGGACAATCTTTCCAACCTGAAGTTGTTGGAGCGCGTCATGGCGCGCCGACCGGACGTGCGGCTACTCACGGCGATGCAGGGACGGTTGGGCCTCGACTTGGCTCGTCAGCACCGTCCCGACTTGATCCTGCTGGACTTGGATCTGCCAGACGTCAGGGGGGATCAGATCCTCCGCACGCTGCGCGATGATGCCGCCACCGGCGATATCCCGGTGGTCATGCTCACCGCGACCGCCACCCCAGGCGAAATTGACCGCCTTTTGAATTCGGGGGCGAGAGCGTATTTAACCAAACCATTTGACGTCAAGGCGCTGTTCTCGCTCCTCGACGAGATTGTGGCGGCGTGAAACTACCAGAGCACGCGAAAATCCTCATCATCGATGACGAGCCGGCTAACGTCCGCCTCCTGGAGCGTCTGCTCCAGCAGGAAGGTTTTGCGTCCCTAAAAAGCGCGACGGATCCGCGCCAGGCGCTGCCCCTCTATACCGAATTCCAGCCCGATCTTATCCTGCTGGATCTCCACATGCCACATCTGGACGGTTTCGCGGTAATGAATCAACTACGACCACGCATCCGTGAGGGCGAATACCTCCCCATTCTGGTGCTGACGGCCGACGTCGCAACGGAGACAAAACTGCAGGCGCTGTCGATGGGCGCCGTGGATTTCCTGACCAAACCCCTCGACCACGCCGAAGTGCGCCTGCGAATCCGCAACCTGCTTCAGACACGGTTTCTCTACAAGGAGGTTCAGAACCAGAAGGAAGTCCTAGAGGACAAGGTACGCGAGCGTACCGCGGATCTTGAGCAGGCCCAACTCGAAGCCTTGGAGCGGCTGGCGCTCGCAGCGGAGTTTCGAGACGATGAAACGGGCCAGCACACGCAGCGGGTGGGAGTAAGATCGGCCATGCTCGCGAAGGCGGTGGGGCTCCCGCCGGACCGGGTCGAACTAATTCGCCGCGCCGCGCCACTCCACGACGTCGGCAAGATCGGCATCCCCGATGCTATCCTGCGAAAACCAAGCAAGCTGACCCCCGAAGAGTTCGAGGTCATGAAGACACACACGACGATCGGCGCGAAGATTCTCTCGGGAAGCCGGTCACCGCTCTTGCAGATGGCGGAGGAGATTGCGCTGACGCACCACGAGCACTGGGATGGTAACGGGTACGCCGGACTGGCGGGGGAGACGATTCCGCTGTCCGGACGGATCGTCGCTCTTGCCGATGTTTTTGATGCGCTAACGAACGACCGGATCTACCGCAAAGCACTGTCCCTAGAAGAAACCCTCGCTGAAATCGAGCGGCAGCGGGAGCTGCAGTTTGACCCAAAGCTAGTCGACGCGTTCCTAAGAATTACCCGCGACCCGGGCATTCAGGAAGTCCCGCCGCTCAGCCGCACCGCATGACCTACCGTCGGCTGGCGCCGACGACGGCAAGCACAAGACCTCCGGCGATCATCACGCCGGCAGCGGCCGGAGAGATCGGAAACTTCTTCTTTTCCTGCGCAGTCACTTCGAGCGGTCCCAGCTGAACGACGCTCTCTTTCTCGGTGTAAGTGAACCCGCCCAGCCCTAGAGCGACGATGCCGAGAACCATGAGGGCAATACCCACGATCATTGTTGCTTTCACGCGTGTCTCCTCCGTCGAGGTCAGTCTTAGGTTAAGTTTACCCAGCTGGGTTTGCCCAGCTGCCCCGTGGGGGAAATGGTCGTGGGGTAATCACGCCCTGGAGGTGAAGAGATGAATAGAGACGAGTTTGAGGGAAAGTGGCATCAGCTTCGCGGCTCTGTGAAATCCAAGTGGGGCCAATTGACCGACAACGAATTGGATGAGGTCTCAGGCAACTTCGAGTTGCTGGTGGGCAAGATCCAGGAGAAGTATGGCCAGACACGGGAAGAGATCGAGCGCCAGCTCGACATGCTCGTGACCGGAAAGATGGTCTAAGATCCAGCGGACGGGGCCCGGTGTTGCCGGGCCCCGTCAAAAATTCTCAGTGGAGGTTCGTCGATGACGATTACGACCGCATCACTATCGCCGCTCGTGGCTCTCATCGCCGGGATCCTCATCCTGATCATGCCCCGGCTCCTGAACTACATCGTGGCCTTCTACCTTATTATTATCGGTTTGATTGGCCTGTTCGGCCGATAGCGGTTACGCGTCTTCAGATCTTTGCCTCGACGCGGATCACGTTGTTCACGGCTTTCACGGCCTCCAGCCCCCGCAGCCGTTCGAGGACTTGCTGCACCGAATATCCGGGGGCATCATGTGTGACCATCACGACGTCCGCAACTTCGCCGCGGCTTTTTTGCACGATCGACGCAATGCTGACCTGCGCATCGCCAAATACACCCGCCACCCTCGCAAAGACGCCTGGCCGGTCGGTCACCTGGAGGTTCAGATAGAACGGCAGTAGCGTCTGGTCGATGGGACGCACGCGCCTGGGAGCTAGGACGGCGGTGCGTTCTGGCACGCCGGACCGCATGTTTCTTGCAATATCGATGACATCGCCCACTACAGCGACGGCCGTGGGTGGACCACCCGCACCACGGCCGCTGAACACCACGGGGCCCAGCTCCCTG
>JAHZOA010000225.1 GCA_020028455.1 Armatimonadota bacterium
GGTCTCGAGTTGATCGCGCAGCGGCGAGGTCTGGCATTCGGGGGTGGTCACGAAGCCCCAATGCTGGTTGTCTCGGCAAATATTATTCAACACCATCGCTTCCGCCTGGTAAAACATCAGCATCCCGCTCAGCATGTTCTGAAAACACTGGTTCCTCACGAGATCCGGATGCGAACCGGGATCGCGCACGGCGATCCCGAAGTGATGATTGCCAAAGGAACGGTTCTGTGCGACGTAGGGTTTGGCCCCGCCGAACACGAAAATCCCCGACTCGCGGTTAAAGCACACCTCGTTGTCCACGAACGATGGACGGCAATTCGGCCCGTAGATCACCACACCGGAGAGCAGGCCCTCCATCGCGCGACAGCCCGTGATGGCGCACGTCGAATCCAGAATGTTCATGGCCGAATGCTGGTCGCTGCCGACATAGCGAAAGGTGATGCCGCTGATCCGCCCGCCCGTCACGCGCTGCAAATACAACGGCCCGCCGCGCCGGCAAAAGATCTGTACGTGATCGCGTCCCGCGCCGATCAGGAGAATCGGCCGTTCGGCGACAAAGAATTTGTCTTCGTAAATACCGGGCCTGACGAAGATTTGGTCATCCTCCCCGGCATCTTTGAGGGCGGCGCTGGGCCGCGAGTAAGCACCAGGGTCGTACGCATCCACGATCAGGGTCCGTCCTCCAGCGGGGTTTGGCGGTGGTTCCAACAGCGGCGGCTCTGCCGGTTCCTTATATATAAAAGGAGGGCGATCCGGTGTCATCGCTAGAGACCACCTGCGAGGCCAAGCGCAGCGGCCAGCGTGGGCGAGGTGTACGAACCGGGATTCTTCAGTCGCACGAGCGCAATGCCGGCTTCCTTGAAGACGCCGTCGATCAGCTTGTTCCGGCCTTCCTTCTGGGCCGGCGGGATGGCCGGATCGTCCAGCTCGATGATCTTGAAGGAGGCCAGCGTGCCCGGATGAACCAGCACGAAATCAACCCGCCGTAGAGCAATCTGGTTAAGGATTGACGCACGGGCTTTGGGGTCCTTTGATTGGACGTCCACCAGGCACCAGACCGGCACCTGCGCGAAGACGAGATACTGGTCCTGCACGGTCAGCCGGAGAAGGTTGTAGAAGGCGGCTTCGTCCTTGGTCAGCAGCGGCTGTGCGTGCAAGGAGACACCGAATTCACCCATGACACACCTGTCACTTCACTAACGCGGGTTTCACTTTTAAGCTACCGAGAACTAACCCCATAATAGCACCGTTCGTTGGCCGGATCCGTCGCGCTTGTGATGACGAACGCGGCCGGGATGTGGCTCCAGTGCCGCAAGTCAGGCTCCAGGGCGCCCCGCAGCACCTTTGGCGCCATGCTCATAAAGGCGACCCCGCCCCGGATGGCGACTTCGCATAAGGCGCCCTTGCCGTTTCCCGCTGCATCCAGCGTGCAGCCTCCCACGGCGATCCCTGCGCCGGCCGCAATCGGCACGAGGCTATAGATGACCCCCACGGGCAATCGAATCCAACTCTGCACATTGAGCAGCGGGTGGTAGGCATCGTTATGTCGGACGGCGATCTTCTCGAACCAGCGTTGCGTGGAGAGACGCACTCCCGTTTCGGACGCACACGCCGACGGAAACGCTTCCCTGGCTCGAACCGAAAAATAGCCGTTGCTCGAGCCGGTGAATTGAAGATCCCAGTCGATGTCCGGGAATTGTCCCAGCCAGAACACCCGCCAGGCCGGACTCGGGGAGCGGCCTTCGTCGATTCTGCGTACCTGACGATCGGCAAAGGAGCGAAGGCTGTCATCGATGCCCCTGAGCCCGCTGGCCGGGTCGCGCAGGCGATGCCAATCCACCCGGGCTTCGCTCGGCTCTCCCAGGCGGTCCCACAGGACAGCCGACAACAGGATGTTCACCGGGTCTTCGCCGAAATTGTAGAGCGGCGCGAACAACTCATGGTCCATCCGTCGCAATTCGACCCGCGCATCCTCGTTATTCTGCATGTGCTCGTAGCTGGATGCCAGGAGGATACTGAGGAAGCCCCGCTCGTAACTTTCGAGGACGTAATCGGTCAGGGTGCCGTCGGGAATGAACACGCTGGCCGCTTCCTTAAAGACGTGGAACGTCTTATGCCGGAATTCCGTCTGGGCCTGCGTCCCATACACGATCACCGTGGCATAGCATCGCTGAAAGAAGGCGTCCGACAACAGGTCGAGTGTCTTGATTCGGTCGGACAGATCCAGCGTCTGCGCGAAATCCGAGCAGGAGGGAGGAGGTTTCTGTTGAGTCGCTTGGTACGCGCAACCGGTAAAGGCGGACACAATCAACAGGGAGGCAGTCAGTCGTATCCAGGCCGGCGCAGAGGGCATGATCTACCTCTGCCTGCCTCCTGGAACGATGGCGCCGAGCACGACGGGATGTGTGGCGCCGGTGACGGACGGCACGTTGGTGCATTCACCGTGAAAGGTCTGATAGGCCAGCACCGCGAAGGCCGCGGCCTCAAAGGCCTTGCTCTGCCAGCCGGCCGCCTCAAACGTCCGTACGGGAACCGGCGAGAAGACCGACGACAGATTGCTCATGAGTGTGCGGTTCCGGACCCCGCCGCCTCCGACGAGCACTTCGTCCACCGGCCCGTTCAGCCAGCGCCGCGCGCTGCCGAGCGTAATCGCCGTGAACAACGAACAGGTTGCGAGCACGTCTTCGGATTTGAGGCGGTGGACTTTCTGTGCAGCGAGAATCTGCTCCACGAAGGCGTCACCGAATTCTTCCCGGCCGGTGGACTTCGGCGGGTTACGCTTGAGGTAGGGGTGCGCGAGCAGTTTGGCCAGCAGGCCTATGGCGACGTGACCTTTGGCTGCCAGTTTGCCGCCACGGTCCATGGTTTCCCTGTCTTTGGTGAGACGCCGCACCAGCCCGTCCATCACCATATTGCCGGGCCCCGTGTCGAAGGCGAGGAT
>JAHZOA010000226.1 GCA_020028455.1 Armatimonadota bacterium
ACGAGCGAACAACCGCGCAATCTCTAAGCCAAGCCCCCGAGACGCGCCCGTGATCACGGCGATCCGATCCTGCAGTTTCATAAAAGTCCTCCTCTTACATCACATCAATTGTGGCTCCGATAGTCGCCGGCTCCATCGGGCGCAGGGGTAGTCTCTGACCTGTCAGATGGGGCAAGTGTGAGCCCTGTCCGAGTGGACAGAACGACTAGAGCAGGCCGCGCTGAGCCGCCAGTGCGACGGCTTGGGCACGGTTCTCAGCGCCCAATTTGCTTCTGATGGAGGTGACGTGAAACTTGACGGTCCGTTCGGTGATCCCGAGCTTCTGGCCAATCTGCTTATTCGAATGCCCGTCGGCGACCAAACGGAGCACTTCTCGTTCCCGCTTGCTGAGCGCGCTGGAACGTTTGCGAGGGTCTAGCGCCGTAAACACCTTGGTTGCAATCCTCGGCTCGAGGTACGAGTCGCCGCCGTGGACCGCGCGGATCGCCCGTGCGATCTCTTCCAGGGATGCGCCTTTCAGCAGATAGCCTTTTGCCCCCGCGCGGATTGCGCCCAGCACCCGTTCATCCGTGTCGTAGGCCGTGAGGATGAGGATTTTCGATGCAGCATTCGCCGCGGTCAGGTTGGGAATGGCCGTGAGCCCATTGACACCCGGCAGTTCCAGGTCCAGGAGAATGATGTCCGGCTTGCTCGCGGTGATCAGCGGCAGTGCTTCCTCCGCCGATCCTGCCGCGCCGACCACCTGGAACTCGGGATCATCCTCCAGTGATGCGACAAGCCCTTCTCGAACGACCGGATGGTCGTCGACCACGACGATGCGTATCATCGTGTGCCTTCAGGGACCGGCACCGCGGCAACGACGGTCGTGCCTGACGGAGATCTTCGGCGGCTCGTCACGCGCAAGGTTCCCCCGAGCAGCCTTGCCCGCTCACGCATGCCGACGATTCCTTGCCGGTCAGCAGCCACCGTCCCCAGATCAAATCCATGTCCGTTGTCGCGGACCGACAACCGCACGTCCTTCGCCGTCGATTGCAGTGTTATTTCCACCTCCGTCGCTTCGGCATGACGGCGGATGTTGGCCAGCGCTTCCTGAGCGATTCGGAACAGCTCTGCTTCCACGCGCAGCGGAAGAGCGCGCACACCGTCGACCCGCACCCGTACCCGAATGCCGGTCTCCGAAGTAAACGCGCGCGACGACGAGCGTATTGCAGTGGCGAGCGGCTTCCCCGCCAGCGGGGCCTCCCGGAGATCCAATACCGAGCGCCGCGCCTCCTCGAGACTCTCGCGCGCCGTCTCCAATGCGCGCTCGAGCCGTTGCTTTGCACGTTCGGGTTTTGCGCTGAGATTGTTGAGCGCGCCCTCCAGATGTAACGCGATAGCGGTCAAACCCTGCGCGAGTGTGTCGTGGATCTCGCGCGCCAGCCGGGTTCTCTCCTCAGCGCGCGCTAGATGCGCGCTTTCGTCGGCCAGACGCGCGCGGTCGATGGCGATCCCGACCTGATAGGCGATCGTCGAAAGCAGATTCAATTCCTCATCCGTCAGCCGCCGCCACGACGGTCCGGTGACGTTTAGGATGCCGAGTGGCTTGTCCTGAAAGTACAGAGGGATGCTGGCGTGATATGCGAGGCCGTGAGTGAGGTCGGTGGCCTGCCGCATGACCGCCGGCTGCAGGCGGGTGCACTGGATCATGTCGATGTTCTTGGGGGTGAGGGCGCCGTCGTTGAACTCATCGATGCACATGCACGGGCGTCCGGTCATGCGCACCGGCTTCTGCAAGTATGG
Organism: Armatimonadota bacterium; assembly: GCA_020028455.1. Lineage (GTDB taxonomy): Bacteria > Sysuimicrobiota > Sysuimicrobiia > Sysuimicrobiales > Kaftiobacteriaceae > JACPRY01. Next base: position 1,783 of record JAHZOA010000226.1, read on the forward strand.
GGGGAGGTTTCGCGCGGCCGCGTTGTAGAACTGGCCGGTCTCAGCGTCCATCAACCAGATCCACCCGGTGCGCAGACCCAGCAAGTCCGCGACCAGTCCGAGCGTGCGCTCCAGCGCCCGCTGGACGTCTGGCGAACTATTTAGAGCTTCAGCGATGGCGTTGAGGATGCGCAGTTCGCGGACATGCGCATCCTCAGCACGTGCCGGCGAATCCGCCGGCGATATCCCTCGCTGGTCATCCACAATCATCGCTCCGGTTTCAGCCTACACCCACTCTCTATCCTATCGCGATTGACTGAACCATTGGACAGGCGAAGATTTGTTCTGAAAATGAAATATGTATGAGCGATTGACCGTATCAGAAATCAACCAGTCCCTTGTCTGGGAGTGAATTGGCCTTGGTTTGAGTTGAAAATCTGGAGCTAATTTGGAGCGAGAACATGACTGAATACGATTTGAACATGGCCGAGGAGATCCGTGTGATGCAGCAGATCAACAGCACCGCACAGCGCCTACACCAATTGTGGTCAGCACCGACTGAAGACGCCGACCAGTTCCGGCGTCACGCTCAGCTGGTGAGCCTGCAGGCAGAAATGGACAGGCTATATGAACGGCGGCGTGCGTTTCAGGCCGCGCGCAGGCTGCTGGAGGACGCCCCATCCAGGCGATCAGCTGCAGCGTAGCGGCCCGGAGGGCTTAGCCCTCACCAACAGGGATCAATCCGGAGGCAAGCCGACGTAGTTCTCCGCGAGAGAGGTCGCTGCTGCCCGCGAGGTCGTCACGTAGTCCAGTTCCGCAAGCTGCAATTGATACCGAAAGCGATCCTCGCCATAGAAACGGTGGAGCATGGACGTCATCCACCAGGAGAAGCGTTGTGCCTTCCAGACTCGATTCAGACAGGTCTCCGAGTATCGGTCCAGCAGGCCGGTCCGGCTGGAGGCGTAGAATTCAGTGAGCGCCCCAGCGAGGACGCGGACATCGGCAACCGCGAGGTTGAGCCCCTTAGCCCCGGTTGGCGGAACGATGTGCGCGGCATCGCCGGCGAGGAACAGCCTCCCGTGCTGCATCGGTTCGGCGACGAAGCTATGCATTGCAATAATGACCTTATCGAAGATCGGCCCCTCATGTAGCGTCCAGCCCTCGTCGGTTGCGAGCCTG
>JAHZOA010000227.1 GCA_020028455.1 Armatimonadota bacterium
ACAGGTGCTCCGGCGGACGCGGGCCGCGCGCGGCAAAGACCCGATCGCCGCCCTGGCGCTCGGCGAGCTTCGCACGGAGATCGCGGACTACTGCCAGTTGGGGGACCGAGTGATCGATCAGGCGCGCCGCCGCGTGCTGGAAGGCGAGCAGGTGCCCACCGCCGAGAAGCTCTATTCGATCTTTGAACCCCACACCGATTTGATCAAGCGGGGCAAGGTGCTCACGCCGGTTGAGTTCGGCCACAAGGTCTTTCTCGCCGAAAGCGAGCAGGGCCTGATTACCCAGTACGAAGTGCTGACGGGCAACCCGAGTGACGAAGATCATGTCGAGCCGTCGCTCGATCGTCACCGGGACACCTTCGGCCGCGCCCCTGACCTGTATGGGTCGGATCGGGGCTTCTACAGCGAGCGCAATGTCAAGGCGTGCCGGGACGAAGGCGTCACGATCGTGTGTATCCCACAACGCGGCGGCAAGAAAACATCCAAGCGCGACGCGTACGAAAAGAGCGCGGCCTTCAAACGGGGGCAGCGATTTCGCGCGGGCATTGAAGGTCGGATCTCCGTCCTCTTCCGCGGGCGCGGCATGAAGCGCTGTCTCGCCGAGGGGCGCGAGCGCTTTGAGTTATTGGTCGGCGCCGCCGTGCTCGCCAACAACCTGATGAGGATCGCAGCCCTCCTGATGACACGAGCGCCCCGCCGCCGACGGGCCGCGTAACACCCTCCGGTGTTCCTCGCCTCCACTGGCAAGGTCGACGTACGCGTCCCATCACTTCAACACACTGGTCTCCTACTTCATCGCTCATCCAAACACCCGCCACCGCGCACGCATACCAGGCAGGCAGACTCAGTCAGGACACCGACCTCGCGAACGCCACGAACTTCTCAGTGGGGATGTGCTGCAAAACACCAGTTTCGCGACAGAAACTAGCTAAGCTGATATGGAATGACCCTCTGTCAAGCCCCCCTCGTGCGATGGTGGCCTGGCACTCGCCGGCAAGCGTCAGCTTGCCGGCATAAGAGCGTTCTCGTCAGATGGCGGGCGCGGGGTCCAGGGGCGCCGAAGGCGCCGCCCGCAGGGCGCGAAGCCCTGGAGGCCGCGCCCGCCATCTGACATCCGGTTGGTGACGCACGGGTCGGTGCACGGACCGCGGAGACGACGGACGATCGAGGGCGCTTCGACGACGAGTCACGCTGATATTCGGTGGTTACCGCGGTTGCCCGCGGCAGAGCACACATGACAGTGCTTCGTCGGGAGGACGTGCAGTCTAGGGTCGCGAGTTGGGACGGTCGTCCGTATCGCATGCTTAGCTCGCCGGTCCTCACAATCGTGCCTCTGATCATCCGTCGTCTTCGCAGTCCGTCACTGACCCGCGTCATGGTCTTCGTTCATTCACGCTGCTCACGAATCCGTGCACCTCGTGTCGTTACTTCGCCGGGGCGGGTGCCGGTTGAAGCGCCGCCCACAGGAAGCCGGCCAGCTCGCGCGCGATCGCCACGGCAATCTTGGGCGCGGGCTTGTGTTGTTCCGCCAGGCGTCGGAATCGTCGACACAGCCGCTGCTGCGCCTTATCCGCGATCGCAATCACTCGGCCGGGTTGTCCTTTGCGTCGTCGCATGAGCGCCACTCCGATGCCCGGCCGATGTTGATAGTGCCACGCGGTTTCCACCAGCAGCCGGCGGACCAGCGCGTTGCCGGTCCGCGTAATGCGACCGCGTCGGTGTTTTTCGCCGGTGGAGTCCTCGCCCGGTACGAGGCCAAGATAGGCCATCAACGCGCGAGGTGTGTGGAAGCGCCGGAAATCATGCAACTCGGCGAGGATCAGGATCGCGGTCAACGTGTCGATGCCCCGAAAGCACCGCAACCAGCCCACCGGTGTGCGGTATGGTTCGGTCTGCGCGATCTCGGTCAGCCGGACATCGAATTCGATCAGTCGCGCTTCCACATGATCGATCGCCAACAGATAATCGTCGACGACGACGCGCTCGGCGGGCTGGCTCCATTCCAGGCTATCAATCCACTGCCGATGCGCCCGCGTCCAATTGCGACCGCTGTAATGCAGGCCTCGGCGAAGCAGCAACTTGCCCAAGCGATGGCGACACCGCTGCAAATCTTCACGGGCGTCGTCACGGGCCCGACACAGATCGCGGACCGCTTCCTCTTCCGGCGTCGGCGGCCGGACCTCCGTCAGCAACCCAGCGCGCAGCAGCTCCGCCAGCTTGCGCGCATCGCGACGATTGGTCTTAATCCGGTCGCCAGGCTTCCGGGGGATAAGCGCCGGCGCGATGACCTGACAGCTCACCCGCGGTGTAGTGACCTGGCGTTGCAACGCGTAGCCGCACGGCCCGGCTTCGTAACACATCTGCACGGGACCCGGCGCTTCGCGCTCGAGCTTTCGTACCAACCGACGCACGGCGTTCGGCTCGTTCGCCAGTTGCCACGTCACCGGCGTCGTCTGGTCACCGACCAGCATCGCGATAAAGAGGTCCTTCTTGTGCGCGTCCACTCCAACGTACGTAGTAATCTGTTTCATGACCGGCTCCCTTCGATGCGGCTCTGATGCCCTCGGGCATCAACCCGCGATTTCGGTGGCTCGTCCACCGTGGTTGAGTGCTGTTCCGCACTACAACGTTACGATGGAGAGCCGGTCATTCCATATTGTCTAGGTTGATCGTCGCGATGTGTGCGGGAAACCTGGCTATCTCAATTCCCCAGAGTTGTTCGAGTAGTGCTCGGTGCGTCCTGGGCCGCAGCTCGTTGAGGCGTGCATGGGCTCTCACCAGAAACGTCCCTGCTCCGCACGCCGGGTCCAACACGATGTCGTCGGCTTGACGGATGCAGAAGGCGTTAATCAGGTCAACGGTTGTCGGGGGAGCGAAGTATTGACCGAGCTGATGACGTTCTCTCTCGGGTATCAGTGTCTCGTAGACGCGAC
>JAHZOA010000228.1 GCA_020028455.1 Armatimonadota bacterium
TCGGCTACGCGCTGGCGTTGGGGATGATTCTCATCACGGGCCTGTCGAACGCGGCGTACATCTGGCTGCGCGGACGCAGCGAGCGATGGCTGCGATGAAACGCGGTCGCCTCGTATCGTGGCTTCTCATCGTGTTCGGGGTGCTGTATTTCTCCGTCCCTCTCCTGGGGACGTTCGAGTTTTCGCTCCGCTTGCTCCGCGGCGTGTACAGCCTCGCCGCGTACCGGATCGTCCTCGCGGATCCGCGGTTTGGCGCGACGGTGGCCTATTCCACCGCGCTGGCGGTCGCCACCATTGTGGTGGGTGTGCTCCTCGTGGTGCCGACCGCGTACTGGATCCAGCTGCGCTTGCCGTGGCTGCGGCCGGTCGTAGAATTCATCACGCTGCTGCCGCTGGTGATTCCTGCCATCGTGCTCGTGTTCGGATACCTGCGGATCTACAACAGTTCCTCGGTCTTGCCGTTCACGGGCAGCGAGCGGACGACGGACCTATTGCTGATGTTCAGCTACGTGACGCTGGCCCTGCCGTACATGTACCGCGCAGTCGACACCGGGTTACGCGCCATCGACGTCCGCACGCTCACGGAGGCTGCACAGAGCCTGGGCGCCGGGTGGTCGACGATCCTGCTCGGGGTGATTCTCCCCAACGTGCGGGTCGCGGTATTGAGCGGCGCGTTTCTGACCTTCGCCATCGTCATCGGCGAGTTTACGATGGCGAGCCTGTTGGATCGGCCGGCGTTCGGCCCCTATCTACAGAACATCGGCGCGAATCGCGCTTACGAGCCGGCGGCGCTGTCGATCATCAGCTTTGCGATCACGTGGGCGTGCATGGGTCTCCTTCAGGTCTTCGGGCGGGGCACGCCCGCCCAGGTGGCCGGAGCGCATTAGAATGACCTTTCTCGAGATCGAGAACCTTCAGAAAAGATTCGCGCAAACCACAGCGGTCGAGCACGTGCAGCTAGAGGTGACCCGCGGCGAGTTTGTGTCGTTCCTGGGGCCGAGCGGGTGCGGCAAGACGACGACGCTGCGCATCATTGCCGGGTTCGAGTCGCCCTCGTCGGGCGCGATCCGCCTCGAGGGGGTGGACATCACGCACAGGCCGCCGAACCAGCGCAACGTCGGGATGGTGTTCCAGTCCTACGCGCTGTTCCCGAACATGACGGTCGCTGAGAACGTTGGGTTCGGGTTAAAGGTGGCGAAGAAACCTGCCGCGGTAATCAGACACACCGTGGAGGAGATGCTCAACCTCATTAAGCTGCCTGCGCTCGGGAACCGCTATCCCTACCAGCTGTCCGGCGGACAACAGCAGCGGGTGGCCCTGGCCCGCGCCCTGGCGATTAAGCCGCAGGTGCTTCTCCTCGACGAGCCTCTCTCGGCGCTCGACGCGAAGATTCGGGTGTCGCTTCGGAACGAAATCCGCTCGATCCAGCGAGAGCTGGGCATCACAACGATCTACGTCACGCACGATCAGGAGGAGGCGCTTTCCCTCTCGGACCGCATCGTCGTGATGAGCGAGGGACGCGTCGAGCAGATCGGCACGCCATTCGAAATCTACAATTTCCCTCGGACTGCGTTTGTCGCCTCGTTTGTCGGCACACTCAACATCCTGCGAGGCCACGTGGCCGACGCGGCGGGCGGCAAGATCGTGGTGGACGGTCAGGAGGTTATGGCGTCGCGCGCGTTGGAGCACGCGCGGGTGGGCGATGTGTGCACGGTGGCGCTTCGTCCCGAAGTGGTCACGCTCGGTGAAGCGGCGGGGAACGGGAACCGCATGCAGGGCACCGTCGAAGACGTGAACTTCCTGGGCTCGATCGTGCGGGTCCGTGTACGCTTCAAGGACAATGCGATCTCGGTCGATACGTTCAATAACCCCAGGCTCTCATTGCCGCAGCGGGGACAGGCATTAACGGTGAGCTTCCCGCGCGAAGCCGTGCTCGCGCTAGAAGCGCCGTCTTCGACGTAACGCCGGCTGCCTAAGCCCTTCCCCATGACAATTGATGACGTGCTCGTCCGAATGGGATGGGGGACTGCCTCCGACCTCGATGTCGCGCCACTAGGCGGGGGGATCACCAACCTGAACTTCAGAGTGCGCGCAAGCGGGCGGAGTTACGTGGTCCGTATCCCGGGCAAGGATAGCTTGCGCCTCGGGATCGATCGGGACCGGGAACACGCGTGCACGATTGCTGCGGCGAGCTCCGGGGTCTCGCCCGAGGTGGTGGCCTTCTTTGAGGACGCCGGCGTGCTGGTCACTCGCTTCGTTGATGGCCGCGCGCTGACCACCGAGGAGATCGCTCGGCCGGAAACGCTGCGACGCGTCGCTCGGACAATTCGCCGATATCACGGTGGCCCCGGTTTCCCCGGGACGTTCTCACCTTTTCGCGCCGTCGAAGAGTACCTGGCCTTCGCCAGCCCGCGCGGGGCGCCTTTGCCGGAACGCTTCGATTGGATGCTGCAGCAGGCGCGGCGCCTGGAAGCGGCCCTCGGGAATCCGCCGGTGCTCCGTCCCTGCCACAATGACCTGCTCCTAGCGAACTGGCTCGACGATGGGCAGCATCTATGGCTCTTGGATTGGGAGTACGCGGCGATGGGCGACATCTGCTTTGACCTTGGAAACTTCGCCGCTCACCATCAGCTTTCGGACAAAGCGGAGCATGCCGTGTTGGCTGCGTACTTCGCGTCGCGCCTCCCTGTGCCCGACTATGTGCTCGCGCGCCTGAAATTGATGAGGATCATCTCCGACCTACGCGAGGCGATGTGGGCGATGGTGCAGGTGACGATTTCGGATCTGGATTATGACTTCATGGCGTATGGGAGGAAACACTTCGACCGTTACGTGTTCGAGTTGATGGCGCCCCGCCTCGAGACTTGGCTGGAGCAGGTCGCGGCCTCCCCATCAGGGACGACCTATCTGTGATCTGGCGGAGG
>JAHZOA010000229.1 GCA_020028455.1 Armatimonadota bacterium
TGCTTGATCTGTCCGAACACCGGCTCCACGATGACCTTGCGCCGACTGTAGGTCTTCCTGCCGCGGGCCGTGAGGAGCTTGCGCGCCATGCGCTCGCGCAGCGTCATATCCTTTCGTGGTCTCCCCCGCGGCGACGGCACCTTCTCACTGTGCTTCTGTCGACCCGTTGCGATGAACGGCTCGATCCGCTTCTTCTCCAGCGCCCGGACGTTTTCCTCCGACCAGTACCCCGCGTCCGCCAGCACCGACTGAGGCCGTTTCTTCAACGTCTTTTCGATCGACTCTACGGCCGGTTGCAGTTGCTGCACGTCCGGAGCCGCCGGCGTCACGTGCTGCGCCACGATCACCTGGAAGGCGTCGTCCACCGCGATCTGTGCGTTGTATCCCTGAATGAACCCATCGTTGGTCTTCTGGATCTTCGACTCGGGGTCGGTGAAGTTCCTCTGCGCTTTGGCGGGAGGCGTGGCTGCCTTCGGGTCCTTGCCCTCGACCGCCGCCTTCTGCCGTGCCTCGGCTTCCAGGGCCGCCTTCGCTTCGCGGATCTTCTTCAGCCGTGTCTCCCGGCGGGCCAGTTCCTCCGGCAGCTCGTCGCCCCGGCGGTCCGGCCCGTACCGTCGGTCTTCCTCCCGGTCGATGGCCTCCGCCTGACGGAACATCTCTTTGATCTCCCGTCGCAGGACGGCTTCCTTCTCGACCATCCGGCCGTAGCTCATCGCCTTGTGCTTCGAGGCGTTGGCCTTGATCTTCGTCCCGTCCAGGGCCACACGCCCCAGCTTCACCAGTCCCGACTCCCGGCACACCTTCAATACCTGCTCGAACAGTCCCGACAGCGCCACCTCGTGCCGCTTGCGGAAGTCGCTGATCGTTCGGAAGTCCGGCTGGTTCCCCGCCGCCAGGAAGCGGAACGCCACGCTGTCCACCAGCTTCTCCGCCATCCGGCGCGACGAGTAGATCCCCGTGCAGTAGCCGTACAACAGCACCTTCACCATCATGCACGGGTGATAGGGCGGAAAGCCCCGCTCCTCCGTGTAGGTGTCCTCGATGGCCGACAGGTCCAACGTGTCGACCAGATCGCTGACGAACCGGGCCAGATGGTCCTCCGGCACCCAGTCCCCAAGCGACGGCGGCATCAACAGCATCTGATCGGGTTCATAGGGTCGGAAAGTTTTCATGCGCGTATTATCCACGCGCACGGGTGAGACCGTGCTAACAAAACCGATTACTCGGACAGACTCCTGATATGGAACGACCTGTCAACTACCAGCTACCACGGTCAGACCGCATCGGTTTCTCTTGGCTCATGGAGCGGACCAGGCGACGGTCGAAGCGGCTTCGTCGACGGTTGATCACTCTGATATTCGCGGATCGGGCGTTGAAGCCCGCCGGCATGGTCGTGATCCGTCGGGAGCTGCCTCGGACTAGCGTCGCGCGTTCGGCCAGGGGCCTGTCGCATAGGAGTCACGAGGATCCTCCTTTCCGCGTGCCCTCCGACCGTCCCCTGATCGGCTCCATGAACATCACGTTGGACTCCAGACTCCCACAATGGCTAAGCGGCGCGCCGTCCCGCCGTGCCCAGGCCTTGCTCGACGTGCACTCCAATCGCCCAGATGAAGCCCAGCAACTCACGCGTGATGGCGGTGATCGTCTGCTGCTTGGACTTGCCCTTGCCGATCAGCCGGCGGTAACGGTCGTGCAGCCGGTGCTGGGCCTTCCAGGCGATCGCTTTGACCTCCTCGCTCAGCCCCTTCTGGCGCTGGCGCAGCGCCCCGATGACTGCCGGGCGGTGCCGGTAGGACCAGGAGGCCTGACCTACGATGCGGCGCAGGTGCGCGTTGCCGGTTTTGGTGATGGAGCCGCGCCAGGTGCTGCTGCCGCTCGAGTGTTCGCGGGGAACGGCTCCGCTGTAACCCATGAGTTGGCGCGGGCGCGCGAAGCGGGACAGAGCACCGACCTCGGCGACCACGGTGGCCGCGGCCACCTGGGCGATGCCCCGCAGGGCCTGCAGCGCCTCAATGACCGCCCGCATGGACTCCGGGGCCGCCACCACCGCCGCGTCAATGGCCCGCTCCAGACGTGTGATGCGATCGCGAGCGTGATCCACCTCCGTGAGGTAGTCAAGCAGCACCGCCTCCTGCGCCGGGCGCTCGAAGTGCACCTGACGCCGCACCCAGTCGAGATGTTTCTGCGTCCAGGGTTTGATCCCCTGCGGGGCTTGCCGGCCATGCCGCAGCAGGAACTTGTGCAACCGGTGTCGCGCCCGCAACTGGTCGCTCTTGGCCGCCTCCCGCCCCCGCACCAGGTCGCGCAACGCCTCGTGGTCCTTGTCCGGCACCCACACCGGCGTCAAGTGACCGCCCCGGTACAGCACCGCCAGCTTGTCCGCGTCCCGCCGGTCGGTCTTCACCCGATCTCCCGGCTTCACCGGCACCAAAGTCGGTGCCACCACGTCACAGTGCACCCCCATCTCCGTCAGTTGCCAGTACAGCGCATATCCTGTCGGGCCCGCCTCGTAGCACACCCGCAGCTTCGCAACCGGCCCCAGCTTCTTGATCAGGCGCCGCACCGACTCGGGTCGGTTGGGGATGATCCCCAGGCGATGCACCTCACCCGGCCCTTCCGAAAGACTCACCGCGAGCGTGTCGGCATGCGCATCCAGCGCCACGAACCTGATATCATTCTTCATCGACCGGCTCCTTTCGCATGTAGCTCTGCGCTACGTTGGTCATCCGACCCGCAGCGTAACCTACGCGCTGCGAATCGGAGCCGGTCGTTCCATTCTGACTAGCGACCGGACGAGCGGCGCGGCGGAGGAGCGCCATGCTCCCCGGAATACAGGACTCGCTCGAGGAACAGGCCGGACGAGGGGGCCGTCCACTGCGCTGGGTCGTCGACCGTTGCGGACAGGAATCTCC
>JAHZOA010000230.1 GCA_020028455.1 Armatimonadota bacterium
GAGCTGAGGCCAGCGCCGCGTGACCATGTCGCGCGCGTCCTCCACCACGCGAGGGGAGAGGAACTCGGACACGATAACCTGAGGGGCGGCGCGGACGCCCATGCCGGCAAGAGCGGCGGCGACCTCCATGAAGTAGGGAAGGAGCGCCGAGAAGAAACGATCGCGGCTTCCGGGGAGAAACGAGAGCAGCGGGGAATCCGCGCGCACCGGCCCCCGACCGTCAGATGAACCCGCGCCGGCGGCGACCGCATCGGCGCGCGGGTCACCGCTCATGGAGACTTTCGAGGGGGGAACCGCGCGAGCCCTGAGCCGTTCGACGACCTCTTCCGATACCGCGAAGATGTGGGTGAAGTGGCGGTGGCGCGTCGCGACGAGCGTGGTCTCCGCGATGGCCAGCGCGGGAAGCCGGAATCGCCCGGCCAGGCGCGCGGAGACCCAGAGGTCCCCTCCCAGATGGATCAACGCTCCGGAATGGATTGGAGACTGCCGGCCCAATCCCAAGGCCAGGCGGGTTACCTCGTCCGGAGGAAGAATGCGATCGAAGAGGCCCCAACCGGCCACGACGGCCAGCTCGCGACCTCCGGCGAACTGCGACGGCGAGAGCGCGAGAGTGATCCGAAGAGAGACCGATCGCTCGGCGGCCAGCCGGCGGGCGGCGCGGGCCACAGGGCTGATCCACCCAGTCAATTCTCCAGGTCCGTTGCCAGTGAGGATGAGTTCCAACAGAACCTCTCGAATACAGAGTTCCAAACCTTTTCCATTCTACATGCATCAGACCGCCTTCAAAGGGGCTGCCCTCGCGGGACTGTTCGTGGTCGTCGTGCTGACGGCGCCGGCCTGGAGCCAACTACCACCCCCCCTCGTCGTTGATGCGGATCGCATCACGTTCGACCAGCTGACACAATTCGTGGAGGCGGAGGGCAACGTCCGTCTCCGCTACCGGGGGATCCGGCTCAGCGCCAACCTCGTACGGTTCAATCTCCGCGATGAGCAGCTGGTCGCGGAGGGGCGGGTCGTGCTCGTGGATGCAGATGGCCGCGAGCTGCGCGGAGCCCGGCTGCGCTACGACGTGCGCCTTCAACTGGCGGAAGTGGAGCAGGCTCAGGGCATCGTCCAGAACGTGTATGTGCGGGCCTCACGGCTGCGGGCGCAGCCCCAGCGCATCGAGGCTGGGGACGCCATGGTCACGACATGCGATCCTGCCCAGCCTGGTTACCGGATCACGGCGACGCACATAGAGGTTACTCCAGGCGAGCAGTTGGTCGCGCAGCAGGCCACCCTGTGGCTTGGGCGCTTTCGCATCCTCACGCTGCCCACGCTGACCATCTCGCTGCGCACCTCGGAGGAGACGGCACGCAGCTTTCCCCGGTTCGGGTACAACCACGTGGACGGCCTCTGGGCCGACTATCCGTACTCGTACGCGGCGGGCACACTCGACGGGGTTCTGTATGCGAAATACGGGACGCTCACGGGGTTCATCGTGCGTAACACGCTGGCGTACGCGCAGCCGAGCTACTCGGTGTCGCTGACGGTGGGGCGGAACCAGAACGAGAATCAGTTGATATTTGATCAAGCCGAGGCCGTTGTGGGCACGCCCGCGTTGCGAATCGGAAGCCTCCCCGTATTCTACGGCATCACACTTCGCACGGGATGGTTTCGCGAGCCGTCGACCGGGGCGGAGACGTCTCGTACCCGGTATGAGCTACGGCTCCAGACCGCCCAGGTCGCGCTGGGGACGCGGACGACCTTGTCAGGGCATCTTGATCTTCAGTACGCCCACTATGGCAATGGCGCCAGGTATTCAGTCGGACGGGGGGACCTCACGGTTGCGTACCGGCTCAATGCGGAGGCCTCGCTCAGCCTGCGGTACGCCCTCCTCGACACTGTGGGAGCGACGCCATTTCTGTTTGAGGCCATTCCCGAGGAAGACAAGATTCACACGGTAGGCATGCATTACGTCCGCATCTACCCACGCACGTCCGTCATCACGGCGTCATACCACGCTGGAGTCTCCCACAATTTCCGGGACCATACTCCGAGCGTAAGCGCCGGTTTCGGCCAGGGGGTAGCGGAGGCCTACCACTGGAACCTCGGCGCCGAGTACAATCTCACCACCAGGGCGGTCAAACTCTCCACAGACTCCGGCTTCGCAATCGGCCGGGGAACGTACCTGACAGTGCAGGCCGCGTACATCCCGCAGACTGGACGATTCGAGGATCTCGACCTCTTCGTGACGTCACGGTTGTGCGGCTGCTTCGACCTCACGCTCAAGTATCGCCACGTGCGCCAGGAGTTTTGGTTGGAGATCGGGCTGTCGCCGGATGCGCGCGTGGAGTTCCCACCGGAGGACGAATGACGTGGTGACCGTCAACCCCTCCATCTTTCGAGAGTATGATATCCGGGGCGTCGTCGGCCAGGACCTGGACCCCGACGTCGCGGAAGCCATTGCTCGAGCCTACGCGGTATGGCTGGCAGGCCGGGGCACCCCCAGTAGACAAGTGGTGGTCGGGCAGGACAACCGGGCAAGTTCCCCCGCCATCGCCGGGGCGGCAATCGCAGGTCTGCGAGGCAGCGGCTTCGATGTCGTGGACGTTGGAACCCTCATCACGCCCGTGTTCTACTTTGCGCGCGTGCACTTTCGCATCGATGGAGGGGTAATGGTGACCGCCAGCCACAACCCCTCGCAGTTCAATGGGTTCAAGCTGGCCCATGGTTTCGGCACCCTATACGGCGAGGAGATCCAGGAGATCCGCCGCCTGATAGATGGCGGGAAGGGTCTTGGTGCTCCCGGGGGCCTGGAGCGCCGCGATGCCGTGACGCCCTACCTGGCGATGCTCCGGGAGAAGATCCAACTGGGACCGCGCCGGCTGCGGGTCGTTGTGGATTGCGGCAACGGCACCGCCGGCCTCAT
>JAHZOA010000231.1 GCA_020028455.1 Armatimonadota bacterium
CTTGCGGGGACGAATCCCAAACCGGCGGAGAACCTCGGCTGTGGCGCCGGGCGTCGCCAAAGACGACACGCGACTGGACGAACTCATCTTTTCTATCGTATCACCGGGGGAGAAACACAAAGGCGGTCGTGGGTCGTTGGTCGTAGGTCGTGGAAACTACACTAGCTGCTTTCCCTACGACCTATGACCTACGACCGACGACCGCCGTTTTCTTTTACGCTCGATGTTACGATAGAAAAGATGTGTCCTTCCGATCGGGTGTCTTCTCTGGCGACGCCCGGCGCCACAGCCGAGGTTCTCCGCCGGTTTGGGATTCGTCCCCGCAAGCGATTTGGTCAGCACTTCCTCATCAGCCAGCGCGCGCTGGACCGGATCCTCGAGGCGGCAGATCTGTCGCCAGGTGATCGTGTCCTGGAGATTGGTGCAGGTCTCGGGACCTTGACAACCTCGCTGGCCGAGCGCGCAGGCAGCGTGATCGCCGTGGAGGTCGACGAAGACCTCATCCCTGCGCTGCGCATGGCGGTGAGTCACTACCCCAACGTGCAGATCGTCCACGCTGACATTATTGATCTCATGGAAGAGGGAAGACCTTCTTCTTTTACGAAGGTCGTTGCGAACCTCCCTTACAACGTCGCCTCCTTGCTCATCGTTAAGCTCGTGGAAACTCCGCTCGGACTCTCGCGCATGGTGCTCACCGTGCAGCGGGAGGTGGCGACCAGGCTCGCGGCATCTCCTGGGACAAAAGCCTACGGCGCGCTCAGCGTGGCTGTGCAATTTCGGGCGACGGTCCAGGTCGTAGACCGTGTGCCGGCGACCGCGTTCTACCCTCCGCCCGACGTCGAGTCGGCGATCGTGCGGATCGACGTGCGCGCGCGGCCTGCCGTGCATGTGCCCGATGAACGGAGGTTTTTCGCGGTGGTGCGGGCTGCGTTTGGCCAGCGCCGGAAGACCCTCCGCAATGCCCTCACCGGCCTCGGGATCCGGCCCGCTGCGGTTGCCGAGGCCTGCCTTGCGGCCGGCATCGATCCACAACGTCGCGGGGAAACGCTCTCGCTTCAGGAGTTCGCGGCACTCAGCGCGAAGGTCACTCCATCATGACGCAACTTTCCAGCGACGACCTCCGCGAGTTCTACTCGGCCGGCGCTCGCGTCATGACGCGATCGCTGATCCGCGAGCTGCTCAAACTCACGCGGCGCGGCGGCATGATCTCGTTTGCGGGCGGCCTGCCCGATCCCGCGACATTCCCTGTGAACGAGTTGAAGCACATCACGTCCGACATCCTCGACAAGCAGCCGCATCTCGCTCTGCAGTACGGCCCAACCGAAGGTGACACCAACCTAAAGGATGAGCTGGTGAGGTGGATGGGCAAGGACGGCATCGATGTTGGTCGAGACCAGATTCTCATCACCAGCGGATCCCAGCAGGGCCTCGACCTCGTGGGCCGGGTGTTTCTCGATCCCGGGGATCCGCTGATCGTCGAGCTGCCATCCTACATGGCCGGACTGCAGGTGTTCCGCAGTTGCCGTGCGGAGATGATCGGCGTACCGCAGGATGACGCGGGCATGCGCACCGACCTGCTGGAGCAAACCCTCGCAAGGTTGGCGCGCGAGGGGCGGCGCCCAAAATTCATCTACGTGGTTCCGGATTTCCAGAACCCGTCCGGCGTCACGATGACCGAGGAGCGCCGCCGCATGGTGCTCGAGCTCGCGCGCGCCTACCGGTCACTGGTCGTGGAAGACAATCCCTACCGCGAGTTGCGGTTCGAGGGCACGCCGGTGCCGCCCATCATGTCGCTCGATCGTGATGGGCGTGTTGTCTATCTCTCCACCTTCAGTAAGACGCTTGCGCCTGGGCTGCGTATCGCATGGATGGCGGCCTCAGAGGAATTGATCCGCCAATTCGTGACGGCCAAACAGGGGGTGGACCTCTGCTGCCCGTCGCTGACGCAGGCTATTGCTGCGGAGTATTGCGCCCGCGGTCACATTTATAAGCACTTGCCGCGCATCACGGCGTTGTACCGCACCAAGCGCGACATCATGCTGCGCGCGCTGGAACGCGAGATGCCCCCCGGTGTCTCGTGGACGAAGCCCGAGGGCGGCTTGTTCCTCTGGGTCAGGCTGCCGGAGGGCATGGACACGGAGCAGCTGCTGAGCACGGCCGTGGAAGACGAAGGCGTCGCCTACGTCGTCGGCTCAGGATTTCATGCAGACGGCGGCGGGAAGAACGCGATGCGGTTAAACTTCTCGTTCCCGTCAGAAGAACACATCGAGGAAGGTATTAAGAGGCTCGCTAGCGTCGTGAAGAAACACCTACCGGCAGCGTATGCCCGCGAGCCAAGTCGCGGGCCACGATCACCGTGAGGTCGGGTCCGGTGCCCACTTCACGCTTGATGCGGGACCGGCCGAGCACCTCGGCGACAAGTCGTGCCACTCCGGGACGTCCCGTACGGTCGATGATCGTCGTGGAGTCGACGACGGACGGTGCATTGTCCACGCGGACGATCTGAAAGCCCATGGCCTGCAGGCGGTCCGCCATCTGCTTGGCCAGCCCCGGCACGCCGCTGCCGTTCAACACCTCAATCTGCGTCGAGGCGAGAATCGACGCATCGACGCCGTAAAACATCTCGGCGATCACCTGGCGCATCTTGGAGGAATCCGGATCCCAGTATGTGATCGAGTTGGTGCCAGGCAGCGTCGCGAACTTCAGATCCGAGCTATCCAGGCGCGCCGTAAACGCACTGAGCGTGATCAACTCGTTGAACGTCAGGTTGGTCTGCGTGTTTTCGGAGAACGCCCGCAACAGTTGGGGCGCGTTCAGCACTGACGAGGCGGACTTGAGCTTATAGAACAGCGCCAGCAGGACCTTTTGCTGACGCTCAACCCGGCCGATGTCGCCCGCGGC
>JAHZOA010000232.1 GCA_020028455.1 Armatimonadota bacterium
GCCCCGAACTGGGCGATGATCGCCTGCGGTGAATTCGGCAAGAGGAGCGCGACACGCTCCCCGCGCCTTACGCCCTGCCTCGCCAGCGCCGTCGCGAGACCAGTCGTGAGACGGTCCAGCTCGCGATACGAGACTACGGTGCCCTTGAACAGCATGGCTGGATGGTCGGGTCGTAGGGCCGCAGCTTCGCGCACCACATCAAGAAGGCTTGACGGCGGATAGGGGGCAAGTGTCTTGGGGACGCCAGGGTCGTAGTGCTCCAGCCACGGTCGTCCGGCCAAGCTCACTTCAAGCGGCGTGTCGGTCAAGGAATCCCTCGGCGGGGGAATGGCGCAAGATTCGCCGCCGACCACGCCGTCCCTGTCGAGAGACCTCAGCGGCGCCCTACATGGCTATTTCATAGCCGGGCGGGGTGCCTCGAGAGTTTCGAGGAGTACAGGGATTGCAACAAAACCAGGCACATCCTTGCGCTTCTCACGTCGCTACCTCCGGAGCGGCCCTGACGGCGTGTCTGACTTTCGCGGGTTCCCGCGAGTCCTTTGCCGGATGAGACAGCTGTATCCGCGAGCCCGGATTTCGCCAGGCTCGATGCCCCAATCGCAAAGGGAACGCAGCAGGAATTCCGAAGAGCCTATGCCAGTCTACGGCGTGTCTCTGGGCAATCGTTGGAGGCATGAGAATAGCGCTCGCGTTGGTGATTGTGAGCCTAATTCGCGCCACGAGACCCCATGCTGAACCGTGATCCGGGCGCGCCCCATTTCCCGACGATCCCAGGGCACGTCGCACCATCGCCCCTCCCCGCCCTCGACCTCGCGCTGACCGAGCTGCAGTCTCGCAAACACACCTGGGTTACCATATCAGTGGACGACCGTATCAGAATCCTCGACCGCCTCATCACGGACTACGCGGGAATCATGAACCGCTGGGTCGCGGCCAATCCCGACGCGGGGCAGATGGCGGGCAATCGCCTGATTGCCGTGGACGAATGGGAGAATGTCTATGCCGTGATCCGAAGCCTGCGCGTCCTGCGCCGGGCGCTCGCAGACGTCCGCGTGCACGGACGACCGAGGATCCCGGGTCCAGTCACGACCCGACCGGATGGTCAAGTCGTGGCACGGGTATTCCCGTACAGATGGGATGATGCGCTCATCCTGCGCGGCACTACGATTGAGGTGTGGATGCAGCCAGACGTGACGCCGGCGAATCTCCCAGACAGCCAGGCCGGCGCCTACCGGAACAAACGGCAACAGGGCAAAGTGGCGGTGGTGCTGGGCGCCGGGAACGCTTCAAGCATCGCTCCCCTCGATGTACTCAATAAACTGTTCGTGGAGAATCAAGTGGTGATCCTCAAAACAAACCCCGTGAGCTCTCGGTGGGGACCCCTAATTGAAGAGGGGTTCCGTGCCCTCGCCGAGCCAGGGTTCATAAGGGTCGTTTACGGAGGACCCAACGAAGGAGCTTACCTTTGCAACCACCCAGGCGTAGACGAGATCCACGTCACGGGCTCGGACAAGACCTACGATGCCATCGTGTTCGGTGGGGGCTCGGACGCATCGGCGCGCAAGGCGGCCGGGCAGCCCATGCTGACCAAGCCCGTCACGTGCGAGTTGGGAAACGTGAGCCCGGTTATTGTTATCCCCGGCCCCTGGGGGTCAGCCGATCTTGCTTATGCCGCCGAATTTCTGGTCGCCACGCTGACCAACAATGCTGGATTCAACTGCGACGCCTCACGCCACCGAGCGACGATCAGCTGCCCTGGACGCTCATACCGCAGCTTGATCCACGGAACACGGGTGACATCTGTTTCACCACGGAGGCCTTTTGCGGCCTCCTTGCTGAGACGGCGCTCGAGGCAACGAGCGTCGCCGAATACCTCGATCGGGCCGTGGACTTTGCCAACGAGCATCTGTTCGGCACGCTTACGGTCACTCTCCTCGTCCATCCAAGGTCGCTCAAGGATCCCTTCACCGCCGCTGCGGTTGACGGCGCGATTGCGAATCTGCGCTATGGCACGGTGGCCATCAATGAGTGGGGAGCCACGAGCTTCACAGTGGGCGTCGCTCCCTGGGGCGCTTATCCAGGCCATCCCGTGGAGGACATTCAGTCCGGGCGCGGAGTCGTCCATAACCATCTGATGTTCGCTCGCCCTCAGAAGTCGGTGATGCGGGCGCCCTTCCGCCAGAGACCCAAACCCATCTACTTTCCGAGTCGGGCCCGTGCGGGGATGGGTATGATGCCCAAGTTGTGTCAGCTCGAAGCCTCTCCCTCGCCTCGGAAGCTCGTGGAGGTCATGTGGGCGGGCCTTTTCGGCTGAGGCTGGGGTGGTTACTCTGCGGTCCACCTAGCTCCTTTCCTATGCCGCGGACTACCAGATCGGAGCGAGTCGCCCACACGCATAGCGCAGGCCTGTTGGTGCGGGGAGCGCTTTAGGACCCCCCGCGACCTGGTTCGCTTTTCAGCCGCATGGTGGGCGGGTTGGTGGTCATTTCACGTCCGACACTCGTCATCATTCACCTTGGGCTTCATCGTCCTGTACCGGCTTAAACGGTTCGGCTTCGTGATGCTGCAGCAGGCGAAACAGATTGTGCTCGCGGTCTGAACGCGTACAGCACCACAACGATCAGCGCCAGGAGAGGCACATCTCCAACAAGATGAACCAGTTCTCCGGGTATGGAGAGCGCGAGAATGAACATCACACCAGCATGTGCCGCATTCGCCCAGATGGTAAAGTCAATGAGAGATCGATGCTCGAGCGGGTTCTCCGACGCCCGCCATAGGAAGCCGCCCCACACCACGTAGATCGCAACAAGCATGCTCTCATATGCCATGTTGAGCGGCCGCCAAAGGAGAAGGCGCGCAAGAACAGTTCCTTCTGCCACAAGCCCCGACCCCATCATGCGGAGGAGGAACATCAACAAGAACACGACGACAAAGACGATAGAAATCACGCGCAAGAGAACCCGTAGCCGCTGCATGCTGATATCACCCTTCATGCTCCGTCTCCTTTGCGCAGGCGCCGAAGGATAGGAAACCCAGGACGAGCATGACGATGCCCGCGACCAGCCACCCGAGTTTGTGTCGATCGACTCGTTCAGGCGGCATGGCTTACCCAGCCGAGTCGAGCGTCTCGAGGAGTGCGTACAGTTCGGCCAGACGCTCTTCCGCGCCCTTGTATTGCTGCTGCGCCTTCTTCACAAGGTCTGGATCTCGATACAATTCAGGATCACCGAGGCGCCTGCTCACGTTCTCGAGATCGCGTTCCGCATCGGCGATCTGTCCGGCCACTTCCTCGAAATTCAGCGCCGATGATTGCTTCTGGCGCGGCTTCTTCGCGGGACCAGCGCGTGCCACCTCGGGCTTCTCAACCTTCCGAACCCGCTCGCGCGCTCGCTTGACCGACAATTCGTGGTATGTGCCATGAAAGTCGGCGATGGCGCCATCCTGGATCGTCAAGATGCGTGAGGTCAGTCGTTCCAGCAGGTACCGGTCGTGTGTCGCCACGACGATGGTGCCGGCAAAATCCCGCAGCGCAGCTTCGAGCGCCTCACGCGATGGAATGTCGAGGTGGTTCGTGGGCTCGTCGAGCAGCAGCACGTTGGGCTCATCGAGTAGCATCTTCGCCAGGCTCAGCCGCTGCCGCTCGCCGCCTGAGAGCATTGCCACCTGCTTGAAAACATCCTCGCCATTGAACAGAAACCGGCCCAGATAGGTGCGGACGGCCTCCGGGGTCATCGGCCGGTCCGCCAGAACTTCGTCCAGCACACTGTTCTCCGGATCAAGGGCGGAAGTTGGTTCCTGCGCAAAATAGGTCACACGCACGCCGGTGCCATGCGTGATGCGCCCCGCGGTAGGCTCCTCGAGGCGGGCCATCAATTTCAGTAATGTTGACTTTCCCACGCCGTTGGCTCCCAGGAGCCCGATGCGCTCGCCGCGGAACAAGAGCAACTCAATATCTTGAAGCACGCGCTGATGCCCGTACTGCTTCATGACGCCGCGCATCGTGAGCACGGTTTTCCCCGACGCTGCGCCTGCGGATGTTTTGACCCGCATCGTCTTCGCCTGGCGTGGCGCCTCGACGGCGTGCTGCTGAACGCGGCCCAGCCGCTTTTCACGGCTCTTGGCCATGGTGGCGCGGTTACCGGCCTTGTAGCGGCGGATGTAGGCCTCGAGTTTTGCGATCTCTTCCTGCTGGCGTTCGATCAGCTCGCGCCGGCGCTCTACCAGCTCTGCCTTGAGCCGTACGTAGACGGAGTAGGCGCCGGGAAACGACGTCACCAGGCGCTCCTCGAGCTCGAGCGTGCGCGTGGTGACCGCGTCGATGAGGTAGCGGTCGTGGCTGACGATAATCGCGGCGCCG
>JAHZOA010000233.1 GCA_020028455.1 Armatimonadota bacterium
ATCCTCGGACCGCAGCGAGCTGCGCGGTGATGAAATCGCGTACCGATGTCATTTGGAATGGGAACAGTCGCCTGCTTGTTGTGTTGTCGATCGCATCCCCGGCAGCGCACTGCAGCATCAAACCCGCGAACGACTTCTGGAGCGATTCGGTCGCCGCGCTCATCTGCGCCTCGAGGGCTGATTCGGGGACGCTCTCGGTCGCGATCTCTCCCGCGCCCGCCGCTTCGAACATGCGTACGACCTCGCGCGGGCTGAGCGCCTGTGGCCCTCCGAGCTCCACCACCATGTTTCGGGCCGTCCCTTCGGTCACTGCGGCAGCCGCCGCTCGGGCCACGTCGCGGTACGAGATCCAACTGATTGGGCGGCTCCCATCGCCGTACAGCCGGACTTTGCCGTTGGCGGCGTCGAAACCCAGGGCCGGTGTGAGCCATACTTCCATGAAGTAGGACGCCTGAAGGATCGTGTACGACATGTCGGAAGCCTTCAGCGCACGTTCGACAGAGCGCTTGGCGATCGTCAACGGAAACTGAATGCCGGGGTTCTCGCGGAAGGAGACGAACACGAAGTGCTCGACGCCGGCCTGCCGCGCCGCCTCGACAAGCGCCAGTTGGCCCCGTTGGTCAACGCTTTCGATCGAGTCACCGTCCTGGCGAGAGAGCGTCGAGGATGCGGTCGAGATGACGGCCTGAACGCCGGCGCAGGCGCGCGCAAGGGAAGCGGCATCCTTGAGGTCACCCTCGACAAGTTCGACGCCCAGCCTCTCAAGCTCGGCGCGCTTCTCCGCGTTGGCGGTCCGTCGAATCAGGGCTCGCACTTGATGTCCCGCCGTCGTGAGCTGCCGACAGATGTCCGGTCCGAGTAGGCCTGTTGCCCCAACCAATAGAGTCTTCTTCATGGTTCCCTCCGTGCGCCAGTACGGGCGCGATGCGATAGCGATAGGTGCAGCTTGCCCCAAAGCAAGCCCGGCGCGGGAGTAACGGTTACCGTAACAGGTCGACGGCGCTAAGTGAGCCCGATCTGCGCAAGGAGGGCTTGGAATCGCGGCTCCCGCTTGAGCGGTCCGAACGTATTCCAGGTTTTGAGGAAGATCGCGTAGCTCTCCCGATGGACCACGGCGTGTTCGAGACAGGCGAGCGCCCCTCCGTGGTTACCGAGACCCATCTCGATCTGCGCCAGCTCGAACGATGGCACGTAGGACGCCTCGCGCATGCGCTCAAGCTCGTGTCTGACGTCGTCCGCAAGTTGCTGCTTTCCCCATCGTCCGTACACGAATCCGAGCGCCCCGAGCAGCCGCGAACGAAACGCGGCGCCCGGGCAGAGTTCCAGTCCTTGCTTGAGGGCATCTTCGGCCGCCTGAAAGTTGCCGCTCCAGGCACCCGTCAATCCCAGGAACCAGTACGGTCTATGGAAGTGGGCCTCGAGCGAAAGCGCTCGGCGACAGTACATGGCGGCTGCGTCGAAGTTCTCACGAAACGCATAAGCCAGTCCGACGTCCGCAATGATCGGCGGAGACAGCGGATCCAGTTCAATGGCCTGCTCGAGAGAGTCGACAGCCTCCGCCAACCGACCACTGGCAGCGTGCAAGAACATACCAAGCCAGTGGAGTGCGGTCGCATAACTGGGATCGAGCTCAATCGCACGGCGGTAGCCTTGTTCGGCTGCATAGAGATCCCAGTCGAAGCAGTTATGAACGGCCGCCAGCGACGCGTGTGTCTCGGCCGAGGCATCGTCGAGCTGCAAAGCCTGTCGCGCGGCTTCCGCCGCCTTGGGCATGCATCGGTCAGGCGCCTCGGCGGCCGACATCCCCAACATCAGGTAACAGTCCGCGACGCCTGAGAGTGCTCGCGCGAACGTTGAATCGAGCTGGGCCGCTTGCTGAAAGTGGTCGAGCGCGGTCCTCAATCCCTGCTCGGTTCTCTTTTTCCACTGGAAGCGCCCCTGCAGGTACAGGTTGTAGGCGTCGATGCGCTGCGGGCGCGTGCGACCAGCGGTTCTCAGGCCAGGGCCGAGCACCTGTCTCTGCAGGGAACGCTGCACGGCCGTGGAGATCTTTTCGTGAATCGCGAAGATGTCGCTCAGATCGCCCTCGTACCGCTCCGACCAGAGATGGCAGCCATCAGCCACGTTGATGAGCTGCACGGTCACCCTGATTCGGTTCCCAGACTTGCGAACGCTACCTTCCAGTACCTTGCTCACGTCGAGCAACCGTCCGACTTCACGGACGTCGCGAGCGGCGTCCTTGAACTGGAAACTCGACGTTCGCGCGACGACGCGAAGTTGGGGAATCTGCGCGAGGTGGTTGATCAGCTCCTCCGTCAGGCCGTCGCAGAAGTACTGGTTCTCTTGATCGGCGCTCATGTTGACGATAGGCAGGACCGCGATGCGCTGGTCGTCCGCAGGCGGAGGCGTGGGCTCTGGCTCGGTCAGGGCATGCGGTCCGGCGACGAAGGTGGTGAATGCCGGCACATAGCTTCCGAGTGGAACATCGATGCGAACGGGATCGGAGACCCCTGGACCGTTATAGTACGCGCGAAGCTTCGAACGCAGGCGGCCCATCTGAACTCTGACGATCGGATCAAACGCCGGATCGTACGAGTCGGCCTTGCGTCCGAAGACGTCAAGGCCGATCCGCATCTCTTTGAGCTGAGCCTGCCGCCCGTTCAGCGTCTCTTCCACGATGAAACGCAGCAGACTGGACAAGCGCTCCGCGCCGGCGATCGAAGGACTTGAGAGCAGCTTCGCAAGATGCTCGCGAATCGCCGCGGAAGAGGGGGTCTCAACCGGGCGCTGACTCCCGGTGTCGGGAGTGGCCCCAATTGCGCCTGCAGCCTGCCGAAGGGCAAATCCCAGGTCGCGCGCTGACTGGAATCGCTCTTCACGG
>JAHZOA010000234.1 GCA_020028455.1 Armatimonadota bacterium
GAACCACACACCGTTGATAACGTTGCCCCTGACGACGAACAGTACGCCCATCGCAATGAGGAGCAGCGCCACAATCTGCCCCCCGCGCGCGGCGATTCGAGTCGCCCGCTCGAGGCTGCCCATCGCCCGCCAGAGCAGGGCGCGGAGCATGCGCCCACCATCCAGCGGAAAGCCAGGGATCAAGTTGAAGACGGCGAGCGTGACATTGACCGATGCCAGGAAGGTGATGATCGCCCCGAGCGCACTCCCGGTGGTTAGCCGAGACAGCACCCAGCAGAAACCGCCGAGCAGCAGGCTCGTGGCCGGTCCAACGGCAGCAACGACGAGCTCGCTCGTGGGCGTCGGCGGCTCTTTTCCGATTTGCGCAACTCCACCGAAGAGGAACAAGACGATGCTACGGGTGCGGATTCCATACCTCCGCGCCGCGACCGCATGGCCCAACTCGTGTACGAGCACGCTTGCGAACAGCAGGATGGCCGACGCGAGTCCCATGAGCAGATAGATCTGGCCGTCATATCCTGGGAAGCGGTCTGGATAATACGCGCGGGCCAGAGACCACGTGAGGAGCCACAGCGCAACGAACCACGTGTAGTTGACCCCGATGGGAATGCCCAGAATACGGCCCAGGCCGATGGCGCCACGCATGATACTGCTTATTTTACCTCAACATTGTCTTGACCAAAAAACCCGCAAGCCCACTTCCCAGCACGACAGGCACAATACTCCACCGATAGCGCATCATTCCGGCGAAGGTCACGGTCGCAATCAGCAACGCCACCACATCCAGCGAGGTGAGGTCAACTATCGGAATGGTAATGCCGGCCACGCTCCGTTCGGCCACCGCGCCGAACATGGTGTGAAGTCCGAACCACACCGCGAGGTTGAGGATCACCCCGACCACGCTTGCGGTGATCGTCGAAAGCGCGCCGCCGAGCGGGATATTCCCCCTGAGCCGTTCGATGAACGGCGCGCCGAGAAAAATGAACAGGAAGGACGGGGCGAACGTCGCCCATATCGTGATGGTTGCCCCGAGCACCCCCGCGACCACTGGATCCAGATCGGCGGGGTGGCGGAATGCGCCGAGAAATCCCACGAACTCCGTGACCATGATGAGCGGGCCGGGCGTCGACTCGGCGAGGCCGAGCCCGTCGAGCATCTCGCCCGGGGCGAGCCACCCAAAGTGCTCGACTGCCGCCTGCGCCAGATAGGCCAGCACCGCATATGCTCCGCCGAAAGTGATCAATGCCGCTTTGCTGAAGAACACCGCCTGTTGTGCCAGCACATCACCGGCTCCGCGCCAGAGAATCACCGTGAGCAGGGGAACCCACCACAGCAGCAGGCCGATGACCAGCATCCTGAGAAGACGGCGCGCGTTCAGACGGGTGTGGCTAGGAGCCAGCTGGTGATCCGGAATCACTGTCGGCGGCGCGTCTAAAGTGTGAGATTCAGGAGTGGCAAAGATTTCAGGCCGGTAGCGCGATCCAATCAACCCGAGCAGCCCTGCCGAGATGACGATGGCCGGAAACGGCACCTTAAAGAAGAAGATGGCGGCAAAGGCTAGCGCTGCGACAGCGACCATCGTCCGATTCTTGAGCGCCCGGCTGCCGATGCGGATCACAGCCGCCGCGACGATGGCGATGACTGCCGCCCGCAATCCGTAGAAGATCGTCGCGACCCACGTGACGTTCCCATGCACCGCATACGTCCAGGAGAGCAGTAGCAGTACGAAATAGGCAGGAAGAACGAATAGCACGCCGGCGACGATCCCACCCGCCACGCGGTGCATCAGCCAACCGACATAAATCGCGAGTTGTGTGGCTTCTGGCCCCGGGAGCAGCATCGAGTAGTTGAGGGCATGGAGAAACCGCTCGTTGCTGATCCACCGGCGACGATCGACTAATTCTTGATGCATCAGCGCAATCTGGCCGGTGGGACCACCAAAGTTCACGAATCCCAACTTCAACCAAAACCGGAATGCGTCCCAGAAGTCAACGGGATGACCCATTTGGGTCATCGATTTCTTCCTTGGGAAACTGCTACCCTTGAAATGAAGGACCGACTCGGTGACAGTCACCAGGACAGGAGGACAGCTTTGCTTTTGCCTGCGCTGTGGAATTGGCACGGAATGGTGGAATAATACAGAAGCAGGCATCGTTCTTATTGTTGCGCGAATATGAAGGAGCGTGCACATGGGCAAGGCGACTCACGTCAATGAACAAGACTTCGAGAGCCAGGTGCTAAAGGCGACCACACCTGTGTTGGTGGATTTCTGGGCGGAATGGTGCGGTCCGTGCCGGATGATCGCCCCGATCGTTGAGGAACTGGCGGGCGAGTACGAGGGCAAGCTGAAGGTCGTGAAAGTTGACGTCGACAGCAATCAGGACATCGCGTTCAAGTATGCGGTCATGAGCATCCCTACGCTCGGGATCTTCAAAGGTGGGGAGATGGTCGAGCGCCTCGTCGGCTACATGCCGAAGCAGCAGCTCAAGCGCAGGATCGACACCGCCCTGGGCGCGAGCGTCAGTTAAACCAGAATACCGATAGCGCGACAACGGGGAAACGCGACGACGCGCTTCCCCGTTTTGGTTTTCTGTTGTCTTCGCGTTGCCGCGTCCTCGCGTTGCCGTCAGTTAGCTTCGTGCCACCAGCCAGCGTTCGGCATCAATCGCCGCTTCCGACCCGTATCCCGCGGCGGTCACGGCCTGGCGGTAGGTGTGATCGTGTACATCGCCCGCGACAAAGACGCCCTCGACGTTCGTCATGGAACGGCCGCGACGTAGGATGTAGCCGTTCGCATCCATGTCGAGCTGTCCCTTGAAGAGGTCCGTGTTTGGCGTATGCCCGATCGCGACAAACACGCCGTCCACGGGTCGCTGC
>JAHZOA010000235.1 GCA_020028455.1 Armatimonadota bacterium
CCATGAGGCCGGCATCCGACTGACCGTGACGACACATGGTCAGCCGATTGGTGAGGTGAATCGGCTGTTGTTTCAGCGCGCCCTGAACAATCTCGTGAGCAACGCGCTTGCTTACACGCCGCCAGGTGGGTCGGTCACCTTGGCAGCGACGTCCGGCGGCGGCGACACCGTGGTGGAAGTCATCGACACAGGCTGCGGCATTGCGAGCACGCACCTTCCGCACGTGTTCGATCGGTTCTATCGAGTTGATCAGGCACGGCAGTCGGGAGAAGGCGCGCATGTCGGCCTGGGACTCTCCCTGGTCAAGAGTATCGTCGAGCTGCACGGGGGCACCGTCGATATCGTGAGCGAGGTCGGAAAAGGGACGACGGTCAGTCTTCGCTTTCCGCGCCGTGGGGATCAGCGTGATGCCGCTCTTGGCCGTCGGCCCGCCAGGCAGGAAGATGACGAAATCTTAATCTCGGCGTCATCCTAGCGTCCGCCGCCGCCCGCTATTCTGGGTTCCCCAGGGAGAGCCATCGGCGCTTCTTCTTTCTGCCGCAAGTGAAGAACAGACTCGTGCGCGCGTGCGCGGCGCTGGTACTGGTGCTCGGCCTGACCAGCCTGGGGTGGTGTGCGCGAGGATGGTGGCAGCCTCCTTCGAGTGTTTCGATCGCCTCAGCCCCCGGGACCGCCACAGCGAAGGTGGTGCGCGGCACCATCGAGCAGACGGTTCGCGCCCGCGGGACTGTCAAACCGGCGCCGAACGCGTTGGTGCGCATCGGTTTCCCGATGCCCAAGGATGTCTCTCGGCGAATCCGCACACTACGCGTGGTGGAGGGTGACGCGGTCAAGGCCGGTACACTGCTCGCCGAGCTCGACACATCTGATCTCACGGCCACGCTTCAGCAATTGCGCGGGGACGCGGCGGTCGTACAGACACGGCTGGAGGCTCTCCGCACGCTCGCGCCGCAGGAGATTCACCTCGCCGAAACCGTGCGCGATCAGGCGTCGTCCCAGGCCGACTTGGCCGTTAGCAGTCTCGAGCGAGGAGCGGCCCTGCGAGCGAGGGCGTTGCTGCCGGAACAGGAATACGACGCGTTAGCCAGCGAGGCGAAGGTTGCGCGAGCCAGACTGGCAAACGCCGAAGCCGGCCTCAATCAGGTGAAGACGCGATTCACGACCGACATCGCCACGCTGGAGGCCCAGCTCAATCAGGCACGCGCCTCGATACGCAACACGGAAGTCCAGATCGAATGGAGCACGCTGCACACGCCGTTTGATGGAATCGTCTTCGCGGTCCACCAGCGGCCCGGAGAGCTGGCGAGCAATCAACCAAGTTCGCCGGTCTTGACCCTTCTGAAGGCGAACCAACTGCAGGTGCAGCTGTACATCGACGAGACGGACTTCGGAAAAGTACGAACCGGCCAGGAGGTGGTGTTGCAGACTGAAGCGCACCCGGGCGAACGCCTGATGGGCACAGTGATTCGCCTGCTCCCCCAGCCAATTCTGCAAGAAAACGTCGTGTACTATCTGGCGCTCGTCGACGTCCAAGAAGCCCATCGCGGTCTGTTGCGCGCAGAAATGACGACGCTGGCGTTCGTCCAGACGGGAGGCGGCGACCAGGTGTTGTGGGTGCCCGCTGCGGCCCTTCGATCGAGGCCTGATGGTTGGTACGTTCGACGGGTCACGGCGACGGGCTCAGTCGACACGCCTGTTCAGATCGGGATGCGAACTGAGGGGCAAGTCGAGATCCGCAGCGGTATCGCCGAGGGTACGGAGGTCCTACTGGAACGATGACAAGGGGCGTGACCGGCCATGCAGATTGAAGCGCACGATCTCTATAAGACGTATCGTGACAGCCGGGGCCAACCCGTTCAGGCCCTGTGCGGAGTGGACGTGCACGTGGGCGCCGGTGAGTTCGTCGCCGTGTCCGGCCCGTCTGGGTGCGGCAAGTCAACGCTGCTGAACGTGCTCGGCTGCCTAGACCGGCCCGACCGCGGATCCTGCCGGTTGGATGGCGAAGAGGTCGCTGCATGGCCGGAGACTCGTCGGGCGGCCTTCCGGAACCGGCGCCTCGGGTTCGTCTTTCAGAGTTTTCATCTGCTGCCCTTCTTGAGCGTCAAGGACAACGTCGAGCTGCCGCTCTTGTACGCTCACGAGCGTCCCGCCGCTCCGCCGCTGAACGTCAGCGATCTTCTCACTGCCGTCGGCTTGGCTGGAACCGAAGAGCGCTACCCCACAGAACTGTCTGGCGGACAGCAGCAACGGGTCGCGGTTGCGCGTGCGCTCGTCCTCGGCGCCGATCTGCTCCTGGCCGACGAGCCGACCGGCAATCTCGACCCGGCGACCGCCCAGACGATCCTCGACCTGTTTGCCGACTTGGCGCGCCGCGGTCGGACGATCCTGCTGGTGACTCACGACCCGGCGGTCGCGGGCCGGGCAAGCCGGCAGCTACGGATGGCGGGCGGCAAGATCGTTCACGATACCGCTGATCAACTCGGAGCTCCCGCATGAAAAACACACAGAACTTCCGAGCCGCTCTCCAGGTTGTGAGGGCGCAGCCGACGCGAACGGTGCTCCTCGCGCTTCCGGTTGCGATGAGCACCGCGATGGCCCTGGCCACGCTGATCATCGACGCAGGATTGACGGCTCGGGCGCAGGCGGCGGCCCGCAGCTTCGGGACGGATGTCGTCTCCATCCGGCCAGGCACGCAGATCATCGCCGGCAAGAGCGGACCCGTCGGGACACTGAGCGAGGAGGATGTCAAGGTCCTCCGAAGCCGCCTACGCGACGCAGTGGCGATCGAAGGCACGCGGATTCAAGACGGTGTGCCGATGAGCGCCGGAAGCCGAAACGGCGTCTATCGAGTCTTCGGTGTGCGGCCGCCATGGGCA
>JAHZOA010000083.1 GCA_020028455.1 Armatimonadota bacterium
GCACTGGGTGCCGATCTACGGGAACATCCTTTCCGTCCAGGTCTTCGGCCCCATCCTGGCCACGGTGGGACGGGTGGATCTCGCCACGTGGTTTGGCACGCCGAATGGCATCTTTGTCAGTTCCCTGGTCGTAGTGGCCTTCGTTGCCTACTACATTGCCATCGGCATGGAACGATATGCCAGGATCCAGAAGTTCTGCTTCTGGGGCGGCATCGTGGCCCTTGCTGTCGTCTTTCTGTTGCTGCTGATCGGCAGCCAGGGACAGTTCCAGCAGGCCTTCAATCGCGAGGCAGCGCGTCTCTTCGGCGCCTCCGGAGACGCCTACACGCAGACCATCGAGGCGTCGCGTCAGTATGGATTCACCCCACCGCCGTTCGGCGCGATGCCGTTGGGCCCCAGTATCCTGCTCATTCCCATGGTCGTCTTCTATCTGCTGTGGCCCAACTGGGGCGCCACCTTGCATGGCGAGGTTCGCGGCGCCTCCGATTACCGGCGGTCATTCAACGGAATGTTCTGGGGACTGTGGATCACGGTGGCCCTCTCCGTGGTCTTCTTCCTCCTCGTGGCCAAAACGATGGGGTGGGAATTCTATCAGGCGGCCAACTCCAATTACTGGGCCACGATCTACACCCCGGACAAGGCGCCCAAGATCGCCGTACCGTTGTGGCCCTACCCCGCGATGCTGGCAGGATGGTTGATTGACAGTCGCATCCTCCAAGTGATCTTACTCGCGTTGATGAGCCTGTGGTTCTGGGGATGGTCGGGGACGGTCTTCCTCTCGTCCACCAGAGTCATCTTTGCGGCGGCGTTTGACCGCGTTTTGCCGGAGTGGGCGGCGCGGGTCTCGCCGCGCAGTCATGTGCCCACCGGAGCGCTGCTGCTTATGGTGGTCCCCTCCATCGTGGTCAGCTACCTCTATGCCTACAGAGCCGGATTCGCCGCCTACACGCTGGATGCCACGCTGGTCATCGCCGTCACGTACCTCGGCAGCGTGGTGGCGGCCACGATCCTCCCGTGGCGGAGGCCGAGGCTATACGAGGGCTCACCGGTGGCCCGCTACAAGGTCGCCGGCGTGCCGCTGGTCACGGTGGCGGGCGTCGTCACCATTTTCTTCCTCGCCTTCAACTTGTGGAAATGGATCACCGATGCCACCTACGGCGTGAACAACAGGGATTCGGCGATCTACATGCTCATTCTGTACGCGCTGGCGCTTGCGATCTACGTGATCGCACGTGTGGTCCGCGCTCGCCAGGGGATCGACCTGGCCAGGACCCACGCGGAGATCCCAGTAGAGTAGAGGAACGCGAGACCGGGAGGCCTCTGAACCGGGACCCGAAGATCGGCTAAGGAGTGACTCATTACGGGTCCCGTGTCCGAGGCCTCCCGATCTCGCCCCTCTCCTCTTCCTCGGGGAGGTCGTACCAGCGCAGGCGATCGCCGATGCGCGCCCGCAGGCGCCACGCCGATGATTTGGGATGCGCCTCGACTGCCTGCCACAGCGCATGGAGGCGTGAGAGCGCAAGGTCGACCGGCAGCGACAGTTGGGTCAGCGCGCTCTGAAGTCGCTCCACGTTAAGCTGCAGGGTCCGGTACAGGCCCCAGTCCCGCGCCAGCAGAGCGGCGATGTAAGTGGCGTTGATCACCTCGCCGTCCCCATCACCGACCGGATGGTCCAGCAGCAGCGCCGCCACATCCGTAAGGTCTTTGATATTCAGTTCCACGATCTGCAACTTCGTGAGGAGAAGGTCAGCCGGCGTGAGGGCGTCTTCAGAAAGGTTCAGACGGGCGCGCAGATCGAGCGTGTGGCACATGCGGAACTGATCGAGGAAGAGATCGACCTCGCGATGGTGCTCTTCATCCAAGAAGTGGAGGCGGTGGAGACCCTGCAGCGTGTTGAAGGGGGTGTCCGGCACATACCCAAGGCGTTCGAAGAACGCGTGCACCATCGCGCGCGTGGATGAGAGCGTAACGAAGTCCAGATCCCGATAAGGTCGGCGCAGCGGGGCTTCGCGGGCGGTGGGCGAGTGGAAGTAGATACCCAACCCACCGACGAGCTTGAGCGCGATGCTATCTCGCTGCGCGGCAGTCGTGAGGCGTCTCGCCTCCTCAATGATGTCGACGTGGGGGGAGTTATGACCCATTTGGGTCATCGATTTCTTCCTTGGAAAGCCGCTACCTTGAGTGAGGACCGAGCCACGGGTGACAGTCACCCGGTCCGGAGGGCAGCTTTGCTGTTGCATGCAAGAGGGATCGCCTCCGGCCTATATGAAATGTTGAAGCCCTGATGATCGAGATTCCAACCCTCGCGCCGAACGAGACGCTGCTGTTCACGCTGCGCCACGGGCTGACAGAACTGAACCGGGACAAGCGGGTCAGCGGGCAAACCCTTGACGTGCCCCTGCTGCCGGAGGGGGTCCGTCAGGCTGAGGATGCACGCGATCGCTTCGCCGGCACGCCAATTGATCTCGTGATCTCCTCACCACTGGTCCGGGCCATCCGGACGGCAGAGATCGTCACCGGATTCCCTCGAGACGCCATTGAGATCGACCCGCTCTGCAATGAGCGCTCTTTCGGCAAGATGGAAGGGCTCAGGCGCGCGGATGTGGAGACGCGCTTCCCGGAGGTGCGGTAC
Source organism: Armatimonadota bacterium (assembly GCA_020028455.1). GTDB lineage: Bacteria > Sysuimicrobiota > Sysuimicrobiia > Sysuimicrobiales > Kaftiobacteriaceae > JACPRY01. Next base: position 2,633 of record JAHZOA010000083.1, read on the forward strand.
TTGCAGATTGGGCACATCGGTTACTCGTTGAACCCGCCTGGAGGCGAGCTGTTTCCCGCCCTACACGACCGGGCGCGCCGGTTCCTACGGGGGGTATTGCAGCGACATCGCCGCCGGCGGATCCTCATCTCATCCCACCAAACTTTCCTCCAGCAGCTCCACGGCGTTCTGCGAGGACTCGATTCCTCCGAGGCGCTGCAGTACGACATCCTGAACCTGGAACTGAACGTGTTCCATCTCGGTCCGCACGACGATCTTCTGAGTCATCGCCGCGAGCTGCTCGTCCCTTCGTCCGGCAAATTCCCTTCCTTTTAATGGGGGCGATCCAGCAGACCTACGAAGTCCTGGCGGAACGCTACGCGGGGCTCTTCCGCGAGACCGTGCGCCCAATCCGTCGTGTTGGCCGGGAAGCGGAGTTTCCCCTCGTGTACGCGGACGGACGGGCGGGAGAAGTGGCGCGGATGTGGGAGCCGTTGATGACCGGGGGCGAGTTTGTACCTCAATACGATGACCCAAAGACACACTCAGTAATTGAAGCGCTCACCAGCGCTCACGGGAGGATTGAAGTCGAAGTGGGACGCGCCACCATAGAGCTTGTCCTCGGGCCATATGAAGATCTCTGGCAACTGGAGGAAGGCTCCAGGCGCCTCGTACGGCAAGTGGCGCAAATTGCCGATCAGCTTGGGATGCGTCTACTCGGATTTGGGATTCAGCCTCGGAGCCGCGCGTCGTCCGCGTTGATGACGCCCAAGCGGCGGTATGCGTATCTCGCCCGGGCGGCCGGTCCGGCCTGGTGGCGCTTCACCACGACGGCGGCCGACCAGATTCATGTGGACATCACACGGACAGAGATCACCGACGTCGTCAACATGCTGAACCTGCTGTCGGCCCCGCTGATTGCGCTCACGGCCAACTCATCTGTGTATGCAGGACGGGCCGGCCGGTACCTTTCGGGACGCGAGGGACTGCTTGGCGCGTTGGGTGAGCACCGCGCGGGGATGACACCCGGACCGTTCAATTCGGTCGAGGAGTTCGTCCGGTACATCTGCCGGTATCGATGTTACGTCCTGCGGCGCGATGGAGATTTCCGCCATTACAACCGGCCGTTTGAAGAGTACCTTCGGGGGCACGGTCCCGACATTGAAGCGTATCTGTGGCACGAGCACTACACGTGGAACTCGGCCCGCCCGCGGGCCCACAATTCGACGATTGAAATCCGTCCCGCCTGCCAGCAGCCGCACGAAGATCCGCTCGTCGTCGCCGCGCTGGCCCTGGGATGGGTAGAGGCCCTGGCAAAGGTCCGGGCCTTCGTTCAGGACGCCCTCGCTCACCCTTGGACCTCGATGCAGCGCTACCGGCGTGAGACGATTGTTCATGGGCTGCGGAGCAGAGAGCCGGTGGAGCGGTTCGTGGAAGGCACCTTGCGGATCGCGGAGGCCGGACTCCGAGGGCGGGGGCGCGGCGAGGAGCAGTTCCTCCGGCCGCTTTGGAGCCGCTTGGAGCAGCGCAAGACCCCGGGGGATCGTGCCCGCGACCTGGTTCGGTCGCAGGGAGTCGCGGCACTGGTCGACGCTGCTTGCTATCATTTGTAGCGCATTAATGGCGGCGGGATGGGGACCTTGGACCGGGGACCCGGAGATCGGCTAAGGAGTGACTTAGTTACGGGTCCCCTTGCCCAAGGTCCCCATCCCGCCTCTTCACCGCAACATGTTAGGATGTGGGTGCTTTGGACCGCATTCGCCTAGGTATCATCAACGGCTACCCGCGGGAAAACCAGGAAGTCCTCACCCGTGTCGGAATGTGCAGCGCCCACGGGTTGTTCGAGCGGGCACTGCATCAGATCCGGCCGGAGCTGCGCTTTGAGTTCGAGATCCTCTGGCCGGCCGACCCGCGCAGCCTGCTTCCCGACAGAAGACACATCGCAGAGTTCGATGGCTACTTGTGGACCGGATCCAACCTGACGGTCTTCGAGGACGATCCGCGAGTCAGCCGGCAGATCGAGTTTGCCCGCCTTATCTTCGAGGTGGGCCGCCCGCAATGGGGCAGCTGTTGGGGAATTCAGATCGCCGCTGTGGCTGCCGGCGGAGAGGTCCGGCGTAACCCACACGGCCGCGAGATGGGATTCGCTCGAAAAATCGTACTCACTCCTGAAGGCCGCACCCATCCAATGTACGAGGGCAAACCCCAGGTCTTCGATGGCTTCATTTCCCACCTGGACGAGGTGATCCGCCTTCCGGAGGGCACCGCCAACCTAGCTACCAACGACCACTCGGCGGTCCAAGCGATGGAAGTGCGGCACGGCAGCGGCACGTTCTGGGCCACGCAGTATCATCCCGAATACACCCTGTACGAGATGGCGCGTCTGATCACAGCCCGTGGCGACGCGCTGCTGCGCGAAGGGTTCTTTGCGGATCGCGCAGCAATCGAGGCAAAGGTGGAGCGAATGGAAGAGCTGGCTCGCGAACCCGGCCGCAAGGACCTGAGGTGGGACCTGGTGCTCGGCGACGACATCCTCGACGACCAGCTGCGCCAGTGCGAGCTGCGAAACTGGCTCGCCAAGCAGGTCGTGCGAACGACCGCCCCCGCCAGCATCTAGTGCCCCTGCGCCAAGGATTTACCTTCCCCGATACGGTACTTCTTTGAACATCCGGGATCGGTGGGAAGGTATTCCTATTCCAGAGGGGGGATCGGATGAGACAGAACGGCGAAGAATTCTTCCGCAGCCACACACTCTCAGGGCCGATTTTCAAGGGAGGGGAAGCATGAAGCTCAAGTGGACACGCATGTTCTCGATCGCCACGCTGGTCGTCCTGGCGCTCGTCTCGGTCGCAGCCGGACAATCAAGCATGGACCGACTCGTTGCCGCCGCCAAGCGGGAAGGCATGCTCACCGTGATCGCGCTACCGCATGACTGGTGCGGCTACGGCGCGAACATCAACGGGTTCAAGGCGAAGTACGGCCTGAAGGTGAATGAGCTCAATCCGGACGCCGGCTCGGGCGATGAAATCGAAGCGATCAAGGCCAACAAGGGCAACAAGGGGCCCCAGGCGCCGGACGTGATCGATGTCGGCTTGTCGTTCGGCCCGTCGGCGAGGAAAGAAGGGTTGCTCCAGCCGTACAAGGTCGCCACGTGGAACACGATCCCGAACGACGCGAAGGACGCACAGGGGTATTGGTACGGCGATTACTATGGCGTCCTGGCGTTCCAGATCAACGCCGACATTGTCAAGACCTTGCCTGCCGACTGGTCAGACTTGCTCAAGCCGGAGTACAAGAACGCGGTCGCCCTCGCTGGCGATCCGCGCGCGTCGAACCAGGCGATTCAAGGCGTGTTCGCGGCGGGCCTGTCGGCCGCGAAGGGGAACGTAGCCATGGCCGCGGATGAGGGCTTAAAGTTCTTTGCCGACCTTAACAAACGCGGCAACTTTGTGCCGGTCATCGGCAAAGCGGCGTCTCTCGCCCAAGGCGCCACGCCGATCATCATCCGTTGGGACTACAATGCGCTCGCCGATCGCGACACGCTGAAGGGCAATCCCAAGGTCGAAGTCGTCGTGCCGACGAGCGGTATCGTGGCCGGTGTCTACGTCCAGGCCATCAGCAGGTACGCGCCGCACCCGAACGCGGCGAAGCTATGGATGGAGTACCTGTATTCGGACGAAGGGCAGCTGAACTGGCTCAAGGGCTATTGCCACCCGATTCGCTTCCAGAACCTCGTGGCGAGCCGCAAGGTGCCAGCCGACCTGCTGGCAAAGCTCCCGCGTGCCGATGCTTACGCCAAGGCGATCTTCCCGACGCTCGAGCAACAGGACCGAGCCAAGGAAGTCATCACGAAGCAGTGGGACACCGTCGTCGGGGCGAATGTGAAGTAACCTTCACCTGACAGCTCGGTCCAATGCGACCTCTTGCCGTCCAACCCTCCCCCGGATTACCGGGGGAGGGTCTGGCAATCCCCCCTCCCCCCGCTACGTCGTTGTGGGTCAGCGGGGTGTCATGGGCGTGGGTGGGCATCGTCCCCTTCTTCGTGTTTGCGCTCATGTTCCTAATCGTGCCTACCAGTTTCCTGGTGGTTGGCGGCTTTCAAGACAGCCAGGGCCATTTCACCCTGCGCAATCTTCAGGACCTGTTGCAGCCGACCATCGTGAGCTCCTATCTGATTAGCATCAAGGTCAGTGCGGCGTCGGCGATCGGCGGCGCACTCGTCGGCTTCGCCCTCGCCTATGCCGCGATCGCGGGCGGCCTGCCCACATGGGTGCGGTCGACGCTCATGACCTTCTCCGGCGTCGCCTCGAACTTCGCGGGGGTCCCGCTCGCCTTTGCCTTCCTCGCCACGCTGGGACGAACCGGCCTCGCGACGGCTTTGCTCGTCAATGTCTTCGGATTCAACATTTACAACGCGGGGTTCAACCTCCTGAGTTTCTGGGGCTTGACGATTACGTACATGTATTTTCAGATTCCGCTCATGGTGCTGATCATGGCGCCGGCGATCGACGGAATCAAGCGGGAATGGCGCGAAGCGTCGGCCAATCTCGGCGCGAACACGTTGGAGTTCTGGCGCTACATCGCGCTGCCCATCTTGTGGCCGCCGATGCTCGGATCGACATTGCTGCTCTTCGCGAATGCCTTTGGCGCCGTCGCCACGGCGTACGCGTTGACCGGCAGCTCGCTGAACATCGTCACGATCGTCCTGTTCGCGCAGATTCGCGGAGACGTGCTGCACAATCCGAACCTCGGCTACGCGCTGGCGTTGGGGATGATTCTCATCACGGGCCTGTCGAACGCGGCGTACATCTGGCTGCGCGGACGCAGCGAGCGATGGCTGCG
>JAHZOA010000236.1 GCA_020028455.1 Armatimonadota bacterium
GCGGGTCGCCGGCCGGAACATCCGCGTGCAAACTGAGATGGGCGGCAAGAACGCAATGGTGGTCCTCAAGGATGCGGACCCAAAACTGGCTGCAGAGCTTGCGGCCGCGGCAGGATTTGGCCAGACCGGGCAGCGGTGTACGGCGACGAGCCGTGTGATTGTCGAGCGCCAGGCCAGGGAAGCATTCATGGATGCTTTCATAGAAAAGGCGGAGCGCATCATCGTGGGATCCGGCCTGGAAGACTCGACGACGATGGGACCCGTCGTTGACAAGAGCCAGCTCGACACAGTGCTGCAGGCCGTAGAGACCGGCAAACGTGAGGGCGCTTCAATCGCGTTCGGGGGTGAACGTCTTGGGGGCGATCGATTTGATCGTGGCTACTTCGTGACGCCCACGGTCCTCGAAAACGTCTCCCCCAAGATGACGGTGGCGCAAGAAGAAATCTTCGGCCCGGTGGTCGCCGTCATGGAGGCGGCCGACGTTGATGCGGCCATCGACATCGTCAACGGCACGCGCTACGGTCTGTCCGCTGCAGTGGTGACCCGGAGCCTCGAGGCGGCGCACGCGTTTGCCCGCGGGGTCGACACAGGCTGCGTTGCCGTCAACCTGCCCACGGTGGGATGGGACGTGCACGTCCCGTTCGGCGGCTTCAAAGAGTCAGGCTCTCCGTTCAAAGAACATGGCATCGAAGGGCTGCAATTCTACCAACGCGTGAAAAGCGTCGCGATGAGAGTCGCCGGGATCTGAGTTTTTAGGTTATCTCACCACACGGCGATGACGCGGGTCGGTCCTCCTGAACCGTCCTGAACCCGTGGAGCGCCGACAAAGAGGGTCGCGCCCTTGGGCGGGATCGTCGCGAGGTTCGCGACGTTCTCCAGCCCCCACTTGTTCGCGCCCAGCACGGTCACGTGCGTCTTGAAGTCTGCGCTGGCGCCGTAATCTAGGCTGAGCGTGTCAACCCCAATGCCGGTAATGTTGCGCTCTTTCACCAACATCTGCGCGGCTTCAGGGTGGAACCCGGGGAAGTGCATGACGCCTTTGGCATCCGGGTTGCGGTAGGCCTGCACATCGTTGACGCGGGACTCCCATCCGCTATGCATCAGCACGATGGCGCCATTTGGGAGACGTCCATTCCTGCGCTCCCAGGCCCTGATGTCGTTCGGCGTGACCTGGGCGTTCGGGTTACTGGCGGCCCGCTCATGGATGTGGATCACCGCCGCGGGACCGATCAAGCGTCCGGCCGGGATTTGGTGCACCATCCACGCACCCTCCGCAAAGTGATGGGGCGCGTCCATGTGGGTCCCGCTGTGCTCCCAATACGTGAGCACGTTGCCGTAGAATCCGTCTTTCTTGATAGTGACAAACACTTTGCGCTCAAACTTCGGGAAGAATTTAGGGTTGAAGCTGGGGAAGCCGGGGTTCAGGACGTGCGTAAGGTCCTGAACCTTGTTGACCGAAATAGCCCGCGCCTCTGCTTCCTGCGGTCCGAGGAGTGCGGTACCCGCCATTGCAGTGCCCAGGGCGGTACCGGCTGCGAGCTTGAGGAATTCGCGTCGGCTCGTTCGTAACGCATCGAATGTCTCCGGAACACACATCAGCCTCACCTCGTCTCGTCATGCGGGATGAGGCGAGTGTTTCGGTGGTCGGATACGTGTTCCTACTTGTCCTGGCGGGGACTCACGATTTCTTGGGAGGCTCAGGGAACGGGATGAGTCCAGTTTGGCGCTTCTCGGCGACGACTTTGGACTGCGGCACGCGCGGGTGATGCATGAGGTTAAAGTCGAGACGCTTGCCGCACTCACAAACGCGCTCCAGCGTCTGGCTGGCATCGACCCAGATGTTCCCCGCCGCCTCCGCTGCCTGCCGCGCGGCCTCGATCGCGCCCGACTTGCGCTCTTCCTCGTCTTCCTGTTCACCCATTTGCCGAGGGGCAGTGCCGCTCAGCTCATACAGCAGCGCTTTAGGATAGTACACGCTGTATCGTCTTCCACAGCTGCCGCAGGGGAAAGTGAACAGTAAAGCCATAAACTAATTGTAAGGGAAGTTGGTCTGGTAGAATATGGGATACCGGAAGCGCGGTAGCGCGGAGACGCGGTAACGCGACGGTGATGTAGGCAAGGGGGATTCGAAATGGCACGAACGTGGCTGCGAACGCTATTGATCGCCGGCGGGGTAACAGGGTTCGGTATCTTGATGTATTTCGCCGGTTGGAACGCCGGGAGCCACGCCACCGTTGCCAGTTCACAACCGCCTGTCATGGCCACCCCAGCGCAGAATCCTGCGCCGTTTCAGGAAGTGATCCCACTCCCGGGCCCAGACAACCAGCCGGGTCAAGGCCAGGGAGAATGCCAACCGATGATCTTGTTCTACTATCAAGGCCAGTTGTTCCAGTTGATGCCGGGACCGCAGGATCAACGGGGACAACCGGGCAGCCCGCCAGAGTTCTTCCCGCTTCAGCCTTACCGTGGACCGGCAATTCCTGGACTACCGTTTGGGCCACAGTCTCCACAGCGGATCGCGCCGCCACCAGGATTTCAGCCGGTGCAACCTCGGTTCTAGACTAACTGACTGCTACCCATGAATAAGCTTGACCTGAGTGGCTTTCCGCCCACGCGGGGTCTCTTCCACTTCATATTCGACCCGCTGACCTGGATCAAGACGCTTCAGTCCAGCAGCGCGAAGGACTGTCCGGTAGAGAAATACGTCGGGTCCGCCCTCATTGGGGATAATGAATCCGAATCCCCGACGAGCGTCAAACCAACGTATGGAGCCTCGCCGAACAGAAGTTCCTGATTGACGCTCCACGACCATGGGTGTATGGTGATTTTGCTAGCGGATGCGTATTACCTAGCTGGGAGGAAGTTGACCTAAGTGACCCAGCAGGTTGATCTCCGCGCCCGCCACCGGCTTGCGCCCGAGCAGTTGCGGTGGACGTGCGACCCCAGTGTCTTCGCGTTCCAGACCACCGCTGAGCTCAAGGCGGACGAGGTCATCGTGGGGCAGGATCGCGCCGTGCGGGCGCTCGGTCTGGGCCTCACGATGAATCAACCCGGTTATCATATCTACGTCACCGGCCCCGTGGGCACGGGACGTGCGACCTACACAAGAAAGCAGGTGCAGGCTGTTGCGGCGACGATGCCCGCGCCGCCTGACTGGTGTTACGTCTACAACTTCCAGCAGCCCGATCAGCCGGTCGCGCTGTCGCTGCCACCGGGTACCGGGGGTGCCTTCCGCAAAGAGATGGCAGAGCTCGTTGATGAGCTCAAAGACGCCATCCGCAAACTGTTGGCCAGTGAGACGTTCGAAACCCGCCGCACCGAACTGCTGCAGTCGTTCGAGACCCGCATCAACGAAATCTGGCGTGAGCTGGAATCGAAGGCTGCGCAGTTGGGGTTTGCCATTCAGCGGACTCCCTCCGGAATTGCGACGACCCCCGTTGGTCCTTCAGGTGAACCGATTAGCCAGGAACAGTTTGCCGCGCTTCCAGAGGCGCAACGGGAAGAGATCGCGCGGCGCGGCCGGGAGCTTAATGAGGAGGTCGGCGAGGCACTGAGGAAAGTGCGCGCCGTCGAGCGCGAGGCGCGCGAGGCGATGCGCGAACTGGAACGCCGAGCCGTGCGATCGGCGGCGGGCCATCCTGTCACCCGTCTCAAGGAACGTTACGCCGGACACCCCAAGATCACCGGCTACCTCGACGAACTCCTGAACGACGTCATCGAGCATCTCGACGATTTCAAAGAGCAGGAAGAGCCGCAGATTCCGCTGCCCCTGCCAACCCTCGGCCGCCGGCCCGAGCCT
>JAHZOA010000237.1 GCA_020028455.1 Armatimonadota bacterium
CTTGAGGCCCGTGGAAATATAGGGATGGGTCTTGGGATCAATGTCCGGGTTGATGCGCAACGCCACCCGAGCCCGACGGCCCATCTCGGCGGCGACCTCGTCGATGACCCGCAGTTCGGCGGAGGACTCGACGTTCAACATCAGAATATCCGTCGCCAGCGCGTCCCTGATCTCCTCCCGGCTTTTTCCGACCCCGGCGAACACGATCTTGGACGGCGGGATGCCGGCCTTCAGCGCCCGGTACAACTCCCCCCCCGAGACGATATCCGCCCCGCTGCCCTCGCGAGCCATCAGGCGCAGGATGGCGAGGTTGGAGTTGGCTTTCACCGCGTACGCCACGATGTGCGGGACGTTCTGAAAGGCCCCATCGAACACCTGGTAATGCCGCACCAGCGTGGCATAGCTATAGACATAGCACGGCGTCCCGACCTCTTTGGCGATCCGGCTGATCGGCAGGTTCTCGCACGCGAGCTCCCCGTGCCGGTATTCAAAGTCATGCATCCTGCCAATCCTCTTCCAGCAGCTCACGGCCTTTCAGCGAGAGGTCCTGCGTCGCGGCTTCGAACGCCTCCTTGAACTTGCGGTATCGAACTTTCGCATAGGGGGCCACCGCTTTCAGGGCCTCGACGTCCAACAGGGTCTGCAGGGCTCCCGGCGTCGCCTCCCGCAGATGTTCGAAGTTGACGATGATGTCCATCTTGGCCTTTTCAGCCGCCTGCTTGATCCGCTCCATCAACTCCCGGGCGTTGAGGTGATCCAGCGTGCCCTCCAGGTCCACGAACAGCGCCGAAAATTGATCATGGCGCTTGACTTTGATCTTCAGCCAGAGCTCTCGGGCCGTCTGCTCGCCGATCTTGATCGCGTACAGCGCGTTGGGGATGAGCTGCTCGGTGTCAAACGTCGGCAGTTTGGCCTGGAGGCCCTTGAGGACCGCTGCCACCGGCGACAAGGTCCCCTTCGGACAGGCCCGCTTGACCAGCTTGCGGAACTGCCGGTTCATTTGAAAGCGCGCCGGAAGCCGCTGTTTGGTGCCGGACAACCGTTCCCAGATCGATGGCCAGGAGTAGAACTGGTGGTTGGCCCAGTAGAAGCCTTCCTGGAGTTGTTCCGGCGACATGCGGCTGGGATAGTAGACGACGTGCTTCCCGTCGTACTTCGCCCAATCCCGATCGAAGATCCGTCCGGAGTTGTTATAGCGCTCGTAGAGCGGCGTGCCGGGAAGCGGGGTGAGCACATTGAAGTAGGCCAGCTCCACCCGGTTCTTCACCAGAAACTCCACCGCCCGCTCGAAGACCGCTTCGTCGTCGTTGTCGAAGCCGAACACGATCCCGGGATTGACCATGATCCCGTGGTCGTGGAACATCTTGATCTCGTCCTCAAACTTCTGCACGCGGTTGAAAGATTTGTTCGTCTCCTGCAGACAGTCCTCGTCGAGCGACTCCATGCCCACGAAGACCGAGACGCAACCGCTCTCGGCCGCCAGCTTGACCATCTCCGCGTCGTCGCCCAGGAACAGCGTGGACTGGCATCCCCACTTGATCTTGAGCGGCTTGAGCGCCTCCCACAGCTCCCGGCAGTAGCCCCGGTTGCTGTTATGCAGGTCATCCACGAACGCGAAGATAGTTCCGTCCTCCACCCCGATCCGGATACGCAACCCGGTCATGAACGCCTGCCACAGCGACCCCTCCCGCATCCGCTCCACCAACTCTCCGCGAATCCATTGCTTGATGCGGGTCAGCTCCTTGACGACTTCCGGCACCGGCCTGCGGCGGGTGGTCTTCCCGTTGAAGGGCGAGACGCTGCAGAACTCGCATTCGAAGTGGCAGCCCCGCGTCGTAAAGCTGCACTGCCGGGTCATGTAGGCATCCGGGCTCAAGAGCTCCACGTGCGGGCTGATGTAGTGCTCCAGCGCCGGGAACTGCGACATCTTATACATCCGCTTCATCGCCCCGGCCTCGAAGTCCGCCACCAGTTGAGGCCAGAGATCTTCGGCTTCGCCACACACGATCGCGTCGCAGTACCGGAGGGCTTCGTCGGGGCAGTACGTCGGATGCACCCCGCCCATGACCACCTTCTTGCCGCGTTTCCGAAACTCCGTGGCGATCTCGTACGCGCGCGGCGCGTAGCAGGTCATGACCGACAGGCCTACCAGGTCGCAGGGCCGGTCGAAGTCGACGTCCTGGACCGCTTCATCCACGAGGTCCACCTCCCAGTCAGGCGGCGTGTACGCCGCAATCACCGGCAGGCTGAGCTTGGGGAACCAGACCGAGCGGCGTTCGCTGGCGGTCAAGTGGTAGGGGTTGTTCCTCGGGTAAGGATCGACCAGCAACAGGGTGCGGGTCTTGCCTAGTGAGCGGATCAGTTCCATCGCGATACCCTCCTCAACGGGTCCCTATCGGTCGCGTCGACGGCAAGGGAACCTCGTCCTGCACCGGCGCCACTTCCTCGGGCTTTCGTTCGGCTTTTGCCGCCTTCTCTTTTTCTTTCTCTTTTGCCTTCTGTAACTTCACCGCGATCGCAGTGTCCTCCGGCGGAATCGGCGGTCCGACCGTCCCGCACCCACCAATTATTCCCACTAACAAGATGAGGAAGAACTCCCAGCGCTTCATGTTTGCGCGCGGCACCGACCAAACTCCCCCAAGGGCGGCATGCGGTCAAGAGCGAACTTCGCCGGAGCGGCGGGGGCCCCACCCTCCGCATCCCATCCTTCTAATGAAGTCTCGGATGGAACGGATGCGCGGCGAGGTTCGCGCCATCGCCCTTCTCACTGAACGGGGTGGCCTGGCTGATCCCCTATTGCGCGCGTCCGGCGAGCACACCATCCACCCCTGCCCGGAACGATCAATCCTGTGTGCGCGACGCGCGAGCA
>JAHZOA010000013.1 GCA_020028455.1 Armatimonadota bacterium
TCCTCGACGGGCGTGGCCCGCGCACCCGCCTCCCAGTGGATGAGCCCGAAGCCAAGGACGAGTCCGGCCGCCCACGTCGCGAGCAGCAAGATGAGCGAGAGGGGACCAAACAGGCTTAGAAACGCCTCGCGCCGTCGAGCATCGCGCAGCCGCTCGGCGATCGCGAACCAGAGCTCTCCAAACACGCGATAGTAAATGCCGGTGATTCTGAGGCGCCTGGCGACACGCCGAGGCAACACGACGGTCTCAAAGGCATCCCAAAGAATGATCAGGACAAGAACGACACCTACCAATGCGATCAGGCGCTTCCCTCCTCGCGGAACCTCTTCTCTTAGTCGCAACGAGCAAAATTCAACGGCCTCGCACAGCTCGGCCTCCTGCGCCGCCGGCCGCTCCGCGGCGACATCGGTGGGTGCCTATGCGTCTAACGGACGGTGCGCCGACTCAATTCCTTATTCGATTTAGGGCCACCTACTCTATCGGCGGAAACCCATCTTCACAGCCACATCCCGATCCATCCGCCTCACCACCTTCAGAAAGGTCTCCCCTAGGAATTCGAAGGGAAATGCGCTGTTCGTACATAACCTGTATAACAGATTAGATGGGTTACAGAGTTATTCTTCAACCCTGTATGTAACGTTATGAAGGTTACAGAAGAAACTAGGCCAAGATACCCTGCTATCGGCAACAACATAGCGCTGGACTTCACGAACACAGTAGACTGGCACGCCTCAGATCGCCCGCAGGACCGGATTGGATCTTACTCAGACCTCATAGGTTGGGCTTTACAGGCCGGTAGTCTGACACGAGAACAGGCGACATACCTGATAGACGCGCAGAAGGTACGTCCGGACGAAGCGGCGACAGCGCTCGAGACCGCCCGAGGGCTTCGGGAAGCAATCTACCGGCTTGTGTTGGCCGCAACAACAAAGAGGTCACCAATGGCAACAGACCTTGAGTCTCTGAACCGTGTGCTTCGTGAGGGGTTCCTCAGGCTAAAGGTCACCGCCATGCAGGAAGCTTTCGGCCTTCAGTGGGCTGATGATGACGTCTTGATGCGGCCACTCTGGCCCGTGGCCTGGGCCGCTGCCCAGCTTCTTACGTCCCTTGATCTAACCCGAGTGAAGCAATGCGCTTCTGTTGACGGATGCGGTTGGCTCTTCCTGGATCGCTCAAAAAACCTCTCGCGCCGCTGGTGCGATATGCGGGCCTGCGGCAACACCGCTAAATCGAGAAGGCATCGGAAGCGGCAGGAGTCCGAAGGAGGCGCTGGTGCTACTTGAGGAGCAGGTCCAGGATCCTTTGCAGGTCCTCTTCGGAATAGAACTCAAAGAATAGGGTGCCTCTGCTCCGAGTCCCGTGAATACTAACCTTGGTCCCGTAGCGCCTTGAGAGGTCCTGCTCGATGCTTCTGAGTTGGGGATCCTGAGGACGCGGGTGGTGTATTTCACGTGAAATACTTCCTCTGGCCAGTCGTTCAGCTTCACGGACGGAGAGGCCGCGCCGCTCAACTCGCTCCCAGAGCCGCAGCATCCCAGCGTCTGTGGGGACGGAGAGAATGGCCCGCGCGTGCCCTTCTGTGATTCTCCCAGATTCCAGCGCGGCCTGGATCTCTGGAGGAAGGTTCAAGAGTCGAATGGCATTGGCGACGGAGGGCTGACTTTTCCCCACTCGATCAGCGATTTGCTCCTGTGTCAGACCGAAGTCTCCGCTGAGTCTCTGATAGGCCCGCGCTCGCTCCATCGAGTTTAGGTCCTCCCGCTGGAGGTTCTCAACCAGGGCTAGCTCCAATGCTTCCTGATCCGTTAACGACATCACCACGGCAGGGATCGTCTCGAGGCCGGCCGAGGCGGCCGCCCGCCAACGACGCTCTCCCGCCACGACCTCAAACCGATCTCGAATGGGTCGAACGACGATAGGCTGAAGCACGCCGTGCTGTTTTACTGAGCTCGCGAGGTCCCGTAACTCCTCCTCGCCCATCGATTGCCTCGGCTGAAGGGGGTTGGTCACAAGTTTGGTCAAGGGGATGTCCGCTCGCGGCTGACCGGCGAGGGCGCCGGCGCCTGGAATAAGCGCTCCAAGCCCCTTTCCAAGAGCCCGCCTCCGGCTCGGATGGGGTGACAGATTCTGGGTGTCAGCTGACGGCAGCCGTCTGTCCGACACGCTCCGCCACCTCCTTTGCAAGAGCCAGGTAGGCCTCGGCCCCTCGCGACGAGGGGTCGTAGGTTACGACTGGCTGGCCAAAGCTCGGAGCTTCTGCGAGTCTCACACTTCTGGGGATCGCGGTGGCAAACACCTCGCCCGCAAAGTGCCGCCTGATCTCCGCAGCGACTTGCTCGGCAAGGTTGGTGCGTGGATCATACATGGTCAGGAGCACGCCACCAATTCTGAGGGCCGGGTTCAACTCGCGGCGGATCAGTGACACCGTGTCGACCAGGCGCGTGAGCCCCTCGAGCGCGTAATACTCACACTGAATGGGGATGAGGACCTCATCTGCGGCAACCATGGCATTCAGTGTGAGCAGACCGAGTGAAGGTGGACAGTCGATGAGCACGGCATCGTAGCGGCTTCGTACAGATCCGAGCGCGTCCCGTAGGCGGGTTTCACGCGCAGGGAGCGCCACGAGCTCGACTTCCGCGCCTGCAAGGTGGATGCTGCCGGGTGCCAGATCAAGACCCAAAATCTGCGTTGGGACTACGATCGAGTGAAGGGGCGCATCGTTGATGAGTGCGTCATACACCGACGGACCCGCGTCGTTCCGGGGAACGCCCATTCCGCTCGTGGCATGCCCCTGTGGATCCAGGTCCACGACCAGGATTCGCTGACCGGTCAGGGCCAGGGCCGCTGAGAGGTTGACCGCTGTGGTCGTCTTCCCAACGCCGCCCTTCTGATTCGCTACCGCGATGACGCGACCCATCGCCCCCAAACTGTCATTCGGTACTACGAAGGGGTCTCCTTTGGAGTCAACGGTCTGCGAGTATGCAGGACGGTTTGACGAGGGAACCGCTCCGGTGTTGCCGCAATCTTCGAGATGACAATGAGGATTCTTCGCTCTCCTCGGGGCAGCGTGACACGAATAAGGTCCAGCAGCTTCCCACCAAGCACGGGTGCAGTTTGACGCAGTTCTCTTACATCTGCTTCGGCCGACGGACCTTTGAGCAAGATCGCGTTGCCTCCGACCCTGACAAACGGGAGTAAGAGCTCGGCCAGAAGCGCAGACTTTGCGACTGCTCTCCCTGTCGCGACGTCGAACTGCTCCCGCCACTTCGGGTCGTGACCGGCCACCTCTGCGCGAGAGTGCCGCACGACAGTCGGGATTCCCAATTCTACGCCGGCGTGTTCCAGGAACGCGGCTTTCCTTGCGGCCGGCTCGAGCAGCGAAATGCGCAAGTCGGTGCGCGCGATCGCGAGGGGAATGCCGGGGAAACCCGCGCCGCTGCCGACATCGACAACGCGCGCATGCTGCGGAAATGGGGCGCGAAGGATCGCCAGCGAGTCGAGGAAGTGCAGCTGGATCACCGACTCAGCTTTGGTGAGCGCCGTCAGGCGAGCGCGGCGGTTCCATCGCTGGAGGAGCGTGAGGTATTGGAGGAACGCGTCAAGCTGCGCGTCCATCAGCGCCAGCCCGAGCGCGGCGGCGCCAGTACGCAGCTGATTCTTCAGTCCAGATTCATTCAGATTGATTGATCGCCTGATCTTTCGGTGCGATCACGATGTGGCGCTCGCTGCCCTCTCCACGACTGAACGTGACCACCTGGGGATGTTCGGCGAGCAGCGTGTGGATGAGGCGACGCTCATATGAGGCCATTGGATCCAATGCGATCTCGCGTCCTTCGCGGATGGCGCGGTCGGCCGCGCGCTTTGCGATCCCTTCAAGCGCCGTGCGGCGTCGTTCCCGATACCCGGCCACATCGACCACGATACGCGGGCGATGCCCCGTGCGTTTAGCGACCATTGCTTCCAACAATACGCCCATCGCCTCGAGCGTGGTTCCGTGCCGGCCGATCAGCGCCGCAAGGTTCTGGCCTGAAACCTCGACGCCCACCGCACCTTCCTGCTCGCGCACACGAACCGTGGCGCGAAATCCCATCGCCTCCAGGAGATCTTCGGCGAGCTGGTGCGCGGCAATCGACGGCATGACGCGCGGGCGTACCCGAACGCGCGCGTCATGTGCGCCCAGGCCAAGCAACCCCCGCGCACCGGGATCGACGACTTCGATGTCGACATCTTCCCGAGTAAGGCCGAGTTCCCCCAACGCGCGCTCGACGGCCTCGTCAACAGTCCGTCCGCTCGTCTCCAGATCCTTCATCTCTTTTACTCGGTCCACCGCGGCGAGGTGGTGTTGCGAAGCCAAAGGGGTCCCCGTATTAGTTGCAGTCGGGGAAAGGCTTCGCGACTCCGCCTCGCCGCCTTCATTTCTTCTTGGTATTTCTGGGGCGTTGCGAGAAGATCTCGGGCTTCTCGGCTGCGCGCGCCGGCACTGCGCTGGGCGCGGACGGGCGTCCTGCGATGAGCAAGTATTCCAGCGTGCCCAGGATGCTATAGATGATCCAATAGATTGACATGCCAACAGGGAAATTGACAGCAAAGACTGCGAACATGATGGGCATGAACACGAACAACTTGGCTTGCTGCGGATCCGTGACCGACATCCGCTGTTGCAGGTACGTGGTCAGCCCCACGAGGACAATGAGCAGTAGAGCCACCGGCTGCCGGAGGATGGCCATCCAGAGATCGGGAGAAAGGAAGCTGCTGCCCGCCGGACCTGGAGCTTTGTCCAGCGGGATCCCGAAGAACGTCTGCCCGCTAAATACTCCGGGCCTCGAGAACACCCGGAACAGTGACCACAAGATCGGCATCTGGAGCAGCAGCGGGAGACACCCTCCGAACGGGTTCACGTTGTGAGCCCGATACAGGTTCATCATCTCTGCGTTCATCTGCTGCGGATTGTCACGATACTTCTCCCGCAGCGCCGCGATGTGCGGGGTCAACGCATGCATCGCTTTCATTGATCGTAATTGCTTGCGGGTGAGCGGATGGAGGACGAGCTTTACGCCCAGCGTGAGGAGTGCGATGGCAATAATGGCACTACCGGTCCAGCCGGTGAACTTTGACAGCACATCTGCCAGTACGTTGGCGATTACATCAATGAACCGCATCACGGCTTCATCTCATTCAGGGAACCGGGTCATATCCGCCAGGGTGGAGGGGGTGACACCGCAACAGCCGCCCGATTGTGAGGCGCGTTCCTTTCCAGGGGCCGTGGCGGCTGACCGCCTGCAGCGCGTACTCGGAGCACGAGGGAAAGAAACGGCACGTCGGCGGCGTGAATGGTGAGATGAACCGTTGATACGCGCGAACCATCAGGAGCAGTAACTTCGTCAACACGTGCGACTCACCCTTATTGTCTGTTGAGATCGCTCGCGGTGCGCTGGACCAAATCCTGGGCGGCCACGATCAGCTCTGCAAATCGCGCGTCTTTCGCCGCGCGCTTTGCGACGACGACAACATCGACACCGGCGGGAATGTCAGGCAACGAGCGGAACACTTCACGGATCCTGCGCCGGATACGATTCCGATCCACGGCCTTGCCGAGGCGCCCGGGGACTGCAATCCCGACTCTCGACTGCGACAGCCCGTTCCGACGAGCGTGCACCGTGAAGAAGCCGTTTGACGCGCGCCGCCCCTCGCGATAGGCGAGACGAAACTGCTCGGATGAGGCCAGGTGAATCAAACCGTGAGTCGGTGGCGCCCCTTCGCCTTTCTCCGCTTCAGGACGGTGCGGCCTCCCGGCGTTCGCATTCTGCTCCGAAACCCGTGAGAACGCTGGCGTTTGCGTGCTTTCGGCTGGTATGTGCGCTTCATCTTAGTCGCAACAAGCAGGATTCATTGGCCTCGCCACAGCTCGGCCCTCACGAATCACAATACTGGCAAGCCCCACCGGTCTCGCTACGCTCGACCTCCTCAACAGCCGGCGGCCCACTCCGTGGGCGAAATCTGTGGTCGCTTGCAGGCCCTCGGCAATCCACTATAGCACACGCGGCGATCCATCCCGAACGTCTATGCCTTTCATCTTCTGTGGACATCCTGCGCATAACATGGGGGGTTGTGCACAGATTCTCGATCGTGGATCCTGTCACGAGCGCTCCAGTCACTCCCCTTCGCAACTCAACGACCTGTGGACAGCACCCTACCACTTCGAGGGCGGCACATGTTATCCACAGAGTTTTTCACAGGTGTGGATAAGTTCGCATAGCCAAGTCTGGTGGCCCTAACGCACTCACGTTCGGCAGGAACGGCCGCGCTCACCAACGAATTTCCCGCCACTCCCGGCGTCAAGTTGTCCACATTCGTGGTCACCTGCTGCCCGTCCATGGGTGGTTGTGAAATGTACTCTGTCGCGTGTTTGCCGGTAGGAGTTCCCACCGGAGCGCATAACTTCCACGAGCATCGCGAGCGGGGCGAACTGAGTTCAGGCGTTCAGTGATGTCTGATTTCGTGCGTCTTCTCCGCAAGGACTGGCCCCCGGCCGTGGCCTCGGGCCCTGCCGAAACGGAGGAGTCAACCGAAGTTCGGCTGGCAATCTATGACTCGCCGATGGCCGCGCCGAGGGTTGTCTCGCTCCGGGGAGAGGAGTTTCACGAGTTCGTCGGAGAGCTGGCGGCGCGGACGTATCACTTCTCACACGAACGGGGCGGCCGCATACCGTACGTCGTGATCCGCGAAGTGATCGAAAACCTCATTCACGCCTATTTCGAGGGTGCGGTGATCAGCATCCTCGGCGATGGCAACACGATCCGCATCACCGATCAAGGCCCGGGGATCGCGGAGCGGGAGAAAGCGTTGCTGCCCGGCTTCACCACGGCCACCCCTGAAATGCGACGACTCATTAAGGGGGTTGGCAGCGGTTTACCGGTTGCGCAGGAACAGTTGGAGTTCCTTGGTGGGGCCATTGCCATCGATAACAACCTTGGGCGGGGTACAGTCATCACCCTGTCTGTCGGCGCGACACCGGTCGGCGCGACGCCGACCCGCAGCGCGCCCGCAGTACGTGCGCCGGCCCCACCGCCGGCGCTGTCTCCCCGACAAAAGAAGGTGCTGCTCCTCATCGCCGAGTTGGGGTCCGCCGGCCCGTCGGCCATCGCCAAGGAGCTCGGCATCAGCCAGAGCACAGCCTATCGAGAACTGCAGCTGCTTGACGACCTTCGGCTCGTGAGCACCAAGCGCCAAGGGAAACGCACGCTCACCGAGGAGGGCGTGGCCGCGCTCGGCGACGTGTTCCAGCCGTGAGTGGACGCCAGGTTAATCACGTTCGGCCGGAGCCGCACTCAAATCCGGGAGGTTCAGCATGGTTGTCGACACCACATCGGTGACCGGAGTATGGCAAGCTGCGCTCCGCCGTATCGAGGGGCGGTTGAGCAAACCGAGCTACGAGTCTTTCCTGAAAGCGATGACGCCGATGTCACTCGATGGCGACGTCGTCACGTTTTCGGTGCCGAGCCGGCTCGCAAAGGAATGGGTCGAGACACGATACGCGGGCCTGATCCGTTCAGCCCTCCAGGAAGTCCTGGCGCGTCCCATCGGCGTGCAGCTGGTGATCGGTGAAGATGTCACCCCGGCGCCGCCACCACCACCCCAGCGGATCCCCGATGGGTTACACCTCAGTCCAAAATACACGTTCGACACATTCGTCATCGGCTCGGGTAACCGGTTCGCGCACGCCGCGGCAATGGCAGTCGCGGAAGCCCCGGCGCGCGCCTACAACCCGCTCTTCATCTACGGGGGCGTGGGGCTGGGGAAAACGCATCTCCTCCAGGCGATCGGCCACTACGTGGTCCATCGCAAACAACTGCACCGGGTCGCGTACATCAGCAGCGAGAAGTTCACGAACGAACTGATCAACTCCATCCGCGACGACCGCACGTTGGAGTTCCGTACCAAGTACAGAAACGTCGACGTGCTCCTGATCGACGACATTCAGTTCCTCGCCGGGAAGGAGCGGACACAGGAGGAGTTCTTCCACACCTTCAACACGCTTCACGAGGCCAGCAGGCAGATCATCATCAGCAGTGACCGGCCGCCGAAAGAGATTCCCACCCTTGAGGATCGTCTCCGCTCGCGTTTCGAATGGGGACTGATCGCCGACATCCAGCCGCCGGACGTCGAGACACGCATCGCCATCCTTCGGAAGAAAGCTGAGACTGACGGCATCGAGGTCCCGGACGAAGTGGCGGAGTTTATCGCGCAGCGGATTCAATCTAACATCCGCGAACTCGAAGGAGCGCTGGTACGTGTGGTCGCCTACGCCAACCTGACCCGCTCGACTATCACCGTCGACCTGGCGTCTGAGATCTTGAAGGAACTGCTGCCCATTTCACCAGCGCGCCCCATCACCATCCCGGCCATTCAAAAGGCCGTGGCGGCGCACTTTGGGATCCGGGTCGAGGAGATGCGCGCTAAGCGCCGGACGAAGGGCGTTGCATTTCCACGCCAGGTTGCGATGTATATGGCGCGCGAGCTGACGGACTCCTCCCTCCCCAGAATTGGTGAGGAGTTCGGCGGGCGGGACCATACGACGGTCATGCATGCGTGCGATAGGGTCAAGGAGGCCCTCAACCAAGATACGCATCTTGTCGCTGCGCTCAAGAGTGTCGTCGACAACCTCAAGACAGGTGAGTAGTGGATATCTACTGCAGTTATCCAGATACCTATACACACCCGATTCCCGTTATGATGAATGGCGCGAAGGGCATCCGTCCACATTGTTCACAGTACTACTACTAGTACTAGGGTTTAGGTAATAACAATTAGTACTACTGCCGCCGGAGGTTGATCGATGTGGGTAACCTGCTCACAATCCGCACTGCTTAAAGGCGTACATCTTGTCAACCGTGCCATCTCGACGCGCACCACGATGCCCATTCTGAGTTATGTGCTGTTGGAGACAACAAAAGATGGACTAAAGCTGACGGCCACGGATCTGGAGTTGGCCATTCAGGTTGAGATAGAGGGAGAAGTCAAACAGAGCGGACAGTTGACGCTTCCCGCGCGGATTCTTACAGAAATTGTCGGTAATCTACCCGAGGCGACGGTTGAGATTAGAGCTGATGAAGGTGTCACGCAGACGCAGATAACGTGCGAGAACAGCAACTTTGAAATTCTGGGGCTTCCGGCCGGTGATTTTCCTACGATGCCCAAGCCTGCTGAAGACGCCTTGGGCGCGATTGATGCCGAGTCCATGCGAACGATGATCCGGCAGACGATCTTCGCGGTCTCAGCGGACGAAACAAGGCCGTTTCTCACGGGTGTCTATGTTGTGATGGATGGGACCGACGTGCGTTTCGTTGCGACGGATGGAGGCCGGCTGGCCCTGCGCAAGACGACGCTTCCCGGTCCCGTGAAGCAAAAGACCGGCGTCATCGTGCCCGCTAAGACGATGCAAGAACTGGCGCGCGCTCTGGGAGGGATGGAGGGAGATGTCCAACTGGCAGCGGTGGACAACCAGCTGATGTTTGCCGTCCCAGGATTGCGAGTGTATTCACGGTTGATCACCGGTCAGTTTCCGAATTACCAGCAGGTGATTCCACAGGAGTTCAAGCAGCGAATCCACGTCGATACAGACCGATTGCTGCGTGCCGTGCGCCGAGCGTCCATCACCGCACGAGATTCGGCGAACGTCGTCCGGCTGGCTGCGAAAGGCAAGAAGCTGACGATCACCTCGAATACACCGGAGGTTGGGAAAGCCCGAGAAGATGTTGAAGTCTCGGCCGAGGGCGAGACGGTCGAGGCGGCGTTCAACGCGCGCTATCTCATCGACTGTCTGAACAACATTGACGCCGCGGACCTCTATTTCGAGCTCACCGGACCGCTCAGCCCAGGCGCGGTCCGGCCCGCGCAGCACGACGACTACGTGTACGTCCTGGCTCCTGTGCGCGTATACGGATAGTCCGCCGTAGGCGGACAAGCGCCTACTGATGTTGCCCACGGAGTAGGCCGCCGGCGCAGGAGGCCGAGCTTGGGCGAGGCCGTTGAATTTTGCTTGTTGCGACTCGAGGAAGGACTGAACGCGACGAACAAGCGAACAGGAAACGGCGCTGTTCGCTTGTTGTGTTCATGGCCACCGAACGAAACGTTGCGATCCGGACCGAATCCATTGAGCTTGCGGCGTTGCTCAAATGGGCGCAAGTCGTCCACAGCGGTGGGGAAGCCAAGCAGTTGATACAAGATGGCCGAGTGTGGGTCAATGGTGAAGTCGAACGTCGCCGGGGACGAAAAGTCGTTCTCGGCGACCACGTCGAAATCGACGGTGTAATTGTTATAGTGACTAAGGCCGACGCCCAACGCTCTGAGCCCTGATGTACCTCACCCATCTCCGTCTCGTCAACTTCCGCAATCACGTGCGCACAGAGATTGAACTTGGCCCGCATCTCAACTGCTTCGTGGGACAGAATGCGCAGGGCAAGTCGTCGATCCTCGAAGCAGTCGAGATTGCGGCCACGGGCCGCTCGCATCGCGCCGCACGCGACACGGACCTGCTGCACTTCGGGGAATCATGGGCACGTGTGCACGCGGCCGCGCGGCGGCAGGACCGCGACGTCGAGGTCGATATCCTGTGGCGTACCGAGATGCCTGCTGCGGGAGCGAAAGAAATTCGTGTCAACGGCGTGCCCGTTCGTCGGGGTGATCTATTTGGGCATGTGCTGATCGTTGCGTCCACACCGCATGACCAGGACGTGGTCACCGGCGCACCGGCGCACCGCCGGCGGCTGCTCGACGTGGTGCTCAGCCAGATCAGCCCGGCCTATTTCTTTCTGCTGCTTCGCTATGCGCGCGCCGTCGAGCAGCGAAACCGGTTGCTGCGCGATCTGGCCGGCGCCGCAATTCGTGAGCGAGAGACGGCGCTGGAACCCTGGGACGAACAACTCAGTACGATGGGAGCGGCGATCACCGCCCGCCGTGTCGCAATGGTGCGGCGGCTCTCACAGGCCGCGCGGGAAGGCTATGCCTATCTGGCGAGCGACCGGGAAGCGTTGACGATTGCGTACGCACCTTCGCTGCCACCAGGTGATGAGACGGCGATGATTGTGGCGGCGCGAGACGCATTCGCTCGTCGGCGTCGCGACGAGCTCATACGAGGGACAACGCTGACCGGTCCGCATCGCGATGATCTCCGCATGCAGATCGACGGGTACGACCTCCGCACATTTGGGTCGCGAGGACAGCATCAGGCCGCAATGCTGGCGCTCCGGCTTGCCGAGCGAAAAGTGTTGCTGGAAGAGAGCGGCGAGGAGCCCGTGCTGCTGCTCGATGACGCCGCGCAGTTGCTGGATGAGGAGCGGCAGATGCGGTTGATGCAGCTCGTGGAGCGAGCGCAGACGCTACTCACGTTGACGACGACTGCGACGCTGCGACGGATACCAACAGAGACGGCCGTCTTCAAGGTTGCAGGCGGTCACGTCGAGCCTGAACATGCTCACGCCACTTAGATCGATCCTGAAGTCAGCGGCCAAGTCGCTCGGTCTGGAGCGGGCCGCGAACGCCGCGTTCGTTGAAGAGTTGTGGCCTGAGGTTGCAGGCAAGGAGGTCGCTGCTCACACGCGTGTCCAGGGACTGCGAGGCCGAACGTTGCTCATCGACACCGAGCCCGGACCCTGGGCGCAAGATCTCACGGTGCAGCGCGCCCGGTACGTCCAGGAACTCAACAGGCGCATGGGAGAGAATGTTGTGGAAGAGATCCGCTTCAGGCAGCGTCCGCTGACCTAAGACCCGCGTATGTTCGTTCACCTGGGCGGAGACACGGTGGTCGCGGCCAAAGATGTTGTCGCCATTCTCGACGCCCGCCTGCTCGAGCAGTCTGAGGTCAACCGCGAGCTGGTCGAGCGGGCCGTTAAGGCAAGGAAACTTCATGGCCCCGGTGTGGGCGGGCCCGGCGTGGGCCCGGAGTGTAAAGCGCTGGTCGTAGCAGTCGACGGGGTGTACACGTCAGGCATTTCCGCGCCCACCCTCGCCCGCCGGATGACGCACTTCAGACAGGCTGCGATTTCTTGGGAGGCCTAAACGCTAGTCTGGATGCGGGGTTTGCGCGTTGACGCTTGTTCTCCCCCGTGCTATACTGAACTGTGCTGCATTTTGGCACTGTTGTACGCGCGTGTAGGCCAGTTTTCCCGCCCGCCAGCGCGTTTTCAGAGGTCCAGACGGGCATACTTCTTGACAGACAGCCCTTAAGATGTTGAGGAGGTCGCGCCTCGCGAGACCGGTGGGGCTTGCAAGCATTCTGATTCAAGGAGGGGACGGATCGACTTTTCGCTGAGCATCTGCTGAGCATCCCTGCGACCACTGTGTCGCCCGCGGAGCGGGCCTTCGGCGCAAGAGGCCGAAGCAGGGGCGAGGCCGATGGATCTTGCTCGGTGCGACTAAATGGAACGGGAGACGGACATGGCGACCAACCAGACGACGACCTCTTACACCGCAGAACAGATCCAGGTCCTCGAAGGGCTGGAGGGCGTTCGCAAACGCCCAGCGATGTACATTGGGAGCACAGGGCCCGATGGTCTGCACCATCTCCTCTATGAGGTTGTTGACAACTCCGTCGACGAAGCACTGGCCGGGCGCTGCGACGAGATAGCCGTCATCCTCCATAAGGACAGCAGCGCGTCCGTCATCGACAACGGGGCCGGCATTCCGGTCGATCCCGTCCCTAAGATCGGTAAACCCGCGGTTGAAGTCGTCCTCGGCACCCTCCACGCCGGCGGGAAGTTCGGCGGCGGTGGCTATAAGATCTCCGGCGGTCTGCACGGCGTTGGTGTGTCCGTCGTCAACGCGCTGTCCGAGTGGCTGGAAGTCGAAGTCTGGCGCGACGGCAAGACGTACAAGCAACGATTCGCCCGCGGCAAGAAGACCTCACCGCTCGAGCAGGTGGGAAGCACACGCAAAACAGGCACACGCATCACCTTCAAAGCCGATCCCGACGTGATGACCGCGACGGAATTCGATGCCGAGGTCATCGCCGGGCGCCTCGAGGACATCGCGTATCTGAACAAGGGACTGACGATCCGCCTGCGCGACGAGCGCACCGATAAGGAGCAAGTGTTCAAGCATGCCGGCGGTATTGCGGAGCTCGTCCAGGCCCTCAACCGCACCAAGGCCAAGGTCTCCGCCGTCATGCAGCTCACGAAACAGCGTGACGGCGTCGAGGTCGAAGTCGCGCTGCAGTACAACGAGAGCTACCTCGAGCATATCCTGACCTACGTCAACACGATTCCGACGACAGAAGGCGGGACTCACCTGGCCGGGTTCCGATCTGCGCTCACCAGGGCGATCAACGACTATGCACGCCGCAGCGGCCTCTTGAAGAATGGGGACCTCACGCTCGCGGGTGACGACGTGCGTGAAGGGCTTACCGCTGTGCTGTCACTGAAACTCCCCGAGCCACAGTTCGAGGGGCAGACGAAGACGAAGCTCGGGAACACCGAGGTGAAGGGCCTCGTCGAGTCCGTCGTTGGCGACTGGTTGCAGGAGTGGCTCGAAACGCATCCCGGTGACGCCAAGCGCGTCGTGGCAAAGGCGCTGACCGCGGCACGGGCGCGTGAGGCCGCCAAGCAGGCACGCGATCTCGTGCGGCGCAAGACCGCGCTAGAAGTCTCGCCATTGCCGGGCAAGCTCGCCGACTGCGTCGAAACCGATCCGGAGCGCGCCGAGATCTTCATCGTAGAAGGCGAGTCCGCCGGCGGATCCGCTAAGCAGGGGCGCGACCGGCAATTCCAGGCGATCTTGCCGATTCAGGGCAAGATCCTCAACGTCGAGAAGGCCCGCGAGGACAAGATGGTCGCCCATGAGGAGATCCGCGCGATCATCACGGCGGTCGGGACCGGGTTCGGTGAAAAGTTCAATTTCGATGAGCGCCGATACGATCGCGTCATCATTATGTGTGATGCGGACGTGGACGGCAGTCACATCCGCACGCTGCTGCTTACGTTCTTCTATCGCTACATGCGGCCGCTGGTAGAGCACGGCAAGGTGTACATTGCGCAGCCGCCCCTGTATCTCGTCAAGGCAGGCAAGGACCGGCGCTATGCGTACTCCGACGAAGCGCGCCAGGTGGCAACCAAGGAATTCGAGGCGAAGGGCGGCAAGCCGGAGGTTCAGCGCTACAAGGGCCTGGCGGAGATGAACCCCGAGCAGCTGTGGGAGACGACGATGAACCCGGAGACCCGGACGCTGCTGCGGGTCGAGATTGAGGACGCCCAGGCCGCGGATGAGATTTTTACGACGCTGATGGGTGAAGAAGTGGAGCCGCGGCGGGACTTCATCGTGAAGTACGCGCGCGAGGTTCGAAACCTCGACATCTGACGGGAACTGGGGATCGCGGGAACACGGGAACGCGAAACAAGGACATCGATATTGTGGTTAGCCGCGCTCCCCAGTTCCCGCGTTCCCATGTTCCCTTCTTGAGGTGACGCATGGCACTTGCTGACGAAGGTCGCATCGTCCCGCAGCCGATTGAGAAGGAGATGAAGACCTCCTATCTCGACTACGCGATGTCGGTTATCGTCAGCCGCGCGCTGCCTGACGTGCGAGATGGGCTGAAGCCGGTACAGCGGCGCATTTTGTACGGAATGCTGGAGGCCGGGCTGCGGCCCGATCGCCCTTACCGAAAGTCCGCCGCCGTAGTCGGCGACGTGATGAAGAAATTCCACCCCCACGGTGACGTCCCGATCTATGAGGCCCTGGTGCGCATGGCGCAGCCGTGGGCTTTTCGCTATCCACTTGTTGATGGCCAGGGCAACTTCGGCAGTATCGATGGCGACGCGGCGGGGGCAATGAGATACACGGAGTGCCGGCTGACGCCGATTGCGATGGAGTTGCTCGCGGATATCGACAAGGCCACCGTAGACTTCGTTCCCAACTACGACCAGTACGAGGAAGAACCGGTGGTGCTGCCCGCGAAAGTGCCGCATCTCTTGATGAACGGCGCGGCCGGTATCGCAGTGGGCATGGCGTCCAACATCCCACCCCACAATCTGGGAGAGCTGGTGGACGCGCTGATGGCGATGATCGCCGATCCCGATCTCGACAATGAAGGCATCATGAAAATTGTGAAAGGCCCGGATTTCCCGACCGGCGGTTTCATCCTGGGCCGCGATGGGATCAAGGCGGCGTATGAAACGGGCCGCGGGAGCATCATCGTGCGGGCGAAGGCCGAGATCGAAGAGATGCGTGGCGGCAGGGTTGCCATCATCGTGACCGAGATCCCATTCCTGGTGAATAAGTCTGCGTTGATCGAGCGCATCGCCGACCTAGTGCGCAACAAGAAGCTCAATGGGATCTCCGACCTGCGCGACGAGTCCGACCGCCGTGGCATGCGGGTTGTGATCGAGCTCAAGCGCGACGCGAATCCGCAGATCGTCCGCAACCAGTTGTTCAAGCACACACAGTTGCAGGCCACGTTTGGCGCCAACATGCTGGCGCTCGTGAATGGCGTTCCGAGGACGCTCAAGCTCAGGGACATGCTCGAACAGTACCTCAAGCACCGGCAGACGGTCGTCATCCGGCGGACGAAGTTCGAGCTGGCGCGTGCGGAGGAGCGGGCCCACATCCTTGAAGGCCTGAAAGTCGCTCTTAAGAACATCGATGACGTCATCGCGCTGATCCGGAAGTCCAAGGACGTGCCCGCGGCGCGAGAGGGGCTGATGACGCGCTTCAAGATGAGCGAGAAGCAGGCTGATGCGATCCTGGAGATGCGCCTCCAGCGCCTGACGGCACTGGAACGCGAGAAGATTGACGAAGAGTACAAGGTCCTAGTCAAGGACATCGCGCGCTACAAAGAGATGTTGGGCGATGCCACTTCCCCTCGTCCCAAACTGATCATGGCGGCCATCAAAAACGAGTTGCTGGAGATGAAGGAGAAGTACGGCGATCCGCGCCGGACTAAGATCACGAGCAAAGAGGTCGAGGAGTTCGAGGCAGAGGACCTCATTCCCGACGCCGACGTCGTCATCAGTCTCACCCGCAACAACTACATAAAGCGCCAGCCGCTCGAGACCTACCGGTTGCAGCGCCGCGGAACGCGCGGCGTAATCGGGATGGGCACGAAGGAGGAGGACCTCGTCGAGCAAGTCCTCACGACGACCAACCACGCCTTCCTGCTGTTCTTCACCGATCGCGGCAAGGTGTACCGGATGAAGGCGCATGAGGTACCCGAGGCCGGCCGCACGGCCCGCGGGAGCGCCGTGGTGAACCTGCTCGCGATGGCCCAGGGAGAGCGCGTCAACGCCATCATTCCGCTGCGATCGTTTGAGGATGAAGGGTCGGTGCTGCTGGCCACGCGACGCGGCGTTGTGAAGCGAACCGGACTCATGGAATTCATCAATGCCAAACGGGCCGGTATCTTCGCGATCACGCTCGAGCGCGATGACCGCCTGGTTGGCGCGAAATTGATCAAGAAGGACACTGAGATTATCCTCGCCACGAGATCCGGAAAGGCGATGCGCTTCAAAGCCACGGCGGTCCGGGAGATGGGCCGCGCCGCGCGCGGAGTCACGGGCATCCGGCTGCGGGGGGATGACGAAGTCATCGGCGCGGCCGATGTATCAGAAGGCGGCACGCTGCTCTCCGTCACCGAGCTCGGGTTTGGCAAGCGTACGCCGATGGGCCAGTACCCGACGAAGGGACGCGGGGGCATGGGCGTGATCAATCTCAAGGTGACGAAGAAGACGGGGCCGGTCGTCGGAGTACGCGCGGTCGCAGACGACGATGAGTTGCTCATCGTCACGGAAGGCGGTGTGTTCAACCGTATTCCCGTCGCGCAAATCTCAGTCCACGGCCGCGGGGCGCAGGGTGTGCGCATTCAACGCCTCGAAGAGAATGATAAGATTGCGGCGACGGCCCGAATTGAGACCAAAGAATGACACTGTCCGCGATACGGCAGGTGGGGCCAAGCCTCTCCCCGACTGAAACTGATAGTGCCGTATCTCGAGTCGTTACCGAGGTGAAATGATGTGGTATAGGATCCTGGCCGCCGGTGGGGTGATCGGGGCGACGGTTGCCCTGCATGAAGCGGCGCATGCTGTGATGGCCGTTCGCGCCGGCGGCAAGGTCAAGGAGATCGGGATTGGGTTCGGACCGCAGATCGTACGGACCAGCGTCCGAACGAAAGCCGGTGACGTGCCCGTCGTCGTGCGCGCGCTGCCGTTAGGTGGCTACGCCGCCATCGATGTTGAAGAGATCCCGCCGGATCGGCGCATTCCACTGTTGCTCGCCGGCCCGCTGGCCAACATCGCAGTTGGGCTGCCGTTGATGTTTGGGCTGCGCAACGAGGCTCCGATCCCGGTCGACGGCGACCGCCGCGTCGGTGTGGCGGGGTTGATAGGAACGGTGAGTGCGCTCCTGCGTGCCGCGAGTCGTGGCCCGTCCGCTGTGCTGCAGCTGGCCGGCGCGATTAACGTCGGGCTTGGCATCATGAATTTGCTGCCCATCTATCCCCTCGACGGCGGGCACCTGGCGATGGCATATATGGAACGCCGCGGCGTTCCCAAGCCCGCTCGAATGACATTCGCGCGACTGACGGCGGCGATCTTCTTCTGGCTGGTGCAAGCGGCCCTGCTCGCCGACATCCGCCGCCTCCGCAAGGCGCGGTCTCCTTAGTCTTCTAGGTCTGCTGGTCTTCTAAGTCTCCCCCCTCAAGTTCACGGGATTTTTTCAGCAAAGAGAGTAGTTAGACCAAGTAGACCAGGAAGATCAGTAGACTGCTCGTGCTTTCGAGGTGGTCCTGTGCTGGCGGAAGCCATAGTCAGTGACGTGTTATCCCTCGCGCGCGCCGGCGGGGCAAGCTTTGCCGAGGTGTACGCGGAGCGATGGAAGTCCCGGACGCTCCGTGTGCTCAACAACGAGGCGAAAGAGGCCAATAGCGGCCTGTCGTACGGCGCTGGGGTCCGGCTGTTTTTCGGTGAGGAGATCGTCTACGCATATACCAACGATCTGACCGGCGACGGCCTGCGCGACGTCACCACAAACCTGGTGCGCCTGAAAGGACGCAGCGGTCGCGTCGATGCGCGCGGCAGAGGAGGTCTCGACTTCCGCAGAGCCGTCGCGCGCGGACTCCACGGGGCTCAGGTCTTCTTCGATGCGCAGCCCAAGTCGTACCGTCTGACCCTGCTGAAAGACGCGGATGCCGGTGCGCGGATCGCACCGGAGATCCAGCAGGTGGACTCGCTTCTGAGTGAGCTGGATCAGGACGTCTTGGTGGCAAACTCTGATGGTGTCTGGGTCGAAGACCGCCGCGTCCGCACACGACTGCGCGTCGTGGTCGTCGCGCAGGACGGCGCGGATCTGCAAACGGGCTCGTATGCGCCGGGGTTGAGCATGGGGCTGGAGTTCTTCGACCGCCATCCGCCTCGTGATGTCGGCCGGCGCTCTGCTGAGCAGGCGCTCGCCAACCTTCGGGCCAAACCGGCGCCAGCGGGGACGATGCCGGTCGTGATCGGCAATGCTTTCGGGGGCGTGATCTTCCACGAGGCGTTGGGTCATTTGCTCGAGACCACGTCGGTCGCGCGGAAAGCCTCTGTCCTGACCGACAAAATTGGCGAACAGATCGCGAGCCGGGTGGTGACGTACGTGGATGATGGCACCACGCCTCATGCTTGGGGCAGCAGTGAGTTTGATGATGAAGGCGCGGCGACCGAGCGCACGGTGCTCATTGAGCGCGGCGAGCTGAAGAGCTACATGGTCGACCGGTGGGGTGCGCTGATGACCGGCTACCGTCCGACGGGTTCCGGCCGACGTGAAGACTATACGTACGCGCCGACATCGCGCATGCGCAATACGTTCATCATGCCGGGCGACTCATCGATCGAGAAACTCTTCGAAGGCGTCGAGTTCGGTCTCTATGCGAAGGACATGGGTGGCGGCCAGGTGAGGCCAGGTTCTGGTGAGTACAACTTCGGCGTGAAGGAAGCGTATGTGATTCGTCGCGGCCGGCTCGAGGAGCCGGTTCGTGGGGCCATGCTTGTAGGTAAGGGGCCCGACACGATCATGAAGGTTGTGGCCGTTGCCGGTGATCTCGAGACATCCCCTGGCATGTGCGGCAGCCTTTCTGGATCCATTCCGGTGGAGGTCGGACAACCTCACCTGCTCGTATCCGAGATCGTGGTCGGAGGAGAAGCGCGATGACGCTCGAGGAAGCGAAGCGCTACTTGCTCGACAAAGCCAAAGAGCGCAAGGTTGCCATGGAAGTGTTGGGCCAACGGGACCGCGAGTTGTCGTTGAAGGCGCGCGATGGTCGTCTCGAGGAAATCACGCAGGCGACACAGGGCGGAATCGGGGTACGTGTTGTAGCCAAGGAGCGCGTGGGATACGCATTCAGCGAGCAGCTGACCCCCGAGGCGCTCGATTGGATGCTCAATGAGGCCATCGAGAATGCGGCGCTGCAGCATGAAGCGCGAGGGTTTCTTCCAGACGGCGCCGCGCTCGGATTTCAGGATCTGGCGATGGGCGTCTTTGATGCGCCGATGGAAGCGAAGGCGGAGACTGCGCTCGGATTTGAAGCCTCCCTGCGAAAAGATCCGCGTGTGAAAAACATCCTCATTGCCTCGTACACGGAGCGAGAGCGCGAAGTCCGGATCAGCTCGACGCAGCGCGCTGACGGTGGATACCGGCACGGCCTCGTCGGCGTGACGGGATCGATGGTGATGGCTGACGGCGAGAGCCGCAAGCAGGCATGGGACTCGGACTGGAGCCGTCAGTTCGGAGCCCTCGACCCGGGCCGGACCGCACTCGAATTGGTCGAAAGGACCGGCCGTTTGCTCAATGCGCGCCCCCTTCAGACCGGTCGCTACACCGTGTACTTCGAGCCGAAGGCGTTCGCACAGCTGCTGGCCGCGTACTGGTGGCTCTGGAACGGCCGCTGGGTGTTGGAAGGCAAGAGCCGCCTCGGCGGCAGGCTGGATCAGCCGGTGGCATCACCGCTCGTGACGATCATCGACGACCCGATGCTGACCGAAGGATTGCTCCGCCGCCCCTTCGACGTCGAAGGAACGCGCACGCAGCGCCTGGCGCTGGTGGAGCGCGGTGTCCTTCGAAACTATCTTCTGAACTCTGAGACGGCTCAGCAACTCGGGATGAGAACCACGGGGAGTGCTGCGCGCCGATACAGCACGACATTGAACGTATTGCCGAGCAACCTGTACCTGCAATCCGGCGCTGGCGTCCCGATGAAAGATGGCGTGATCGTCGCCGACCTCATGGGCGTACACGCCGGAGCAAATCCCATCAGCGGAGAGTTCTCGGTGCAGGCGTTTGGTCTGTACGTCAGGGACGGCGAGGTCGCGTACGCTGTGGAGAACTTCGCCGTGGCCGGTGACTTCCTCACGCTGTTGAAGAACATTACGGCCGTCGGTGAGACGCTCGAATGGCACCTCATGGGGATGGGAATCGGAGCACCGCTCGTGGAGGTCCAGGACTTGTCGTTTGCAGGAACCTAACGCGCGCAATCGGGCAAACATGCCCCTCGAAGTCCGTCAAGCAAACCCTGAGAGCATACAGCTTCCTCGTACCGTCGGCGGGCGCGATGCCGCGCCGTCTGAATGGGGCGCATGGGCGGAAGAGCCCGGGCACGACCTGATCGCCCTCGACGGTGCCCGCGCGATCGGCGGTCTCCACGTCAGCCTCGTCGGCCGGTCCGAAGCCTGGTTAGAGATGCTCCGTGTGCTTCCTGAATACCGGGGTCGTGGCGTTGCGGCGCAACTAGTGCGCGAGGGCGAGCAGGTTGCG
This sequence comes from Armatimonadota bacterium, assembly GCA_020028455.1. Lineage (GTDB taxonomy): Bacteria > Sysuimicrobiota > Sysuimicrobiia > Sysuimicrobiales > Kaftiobacteriaceae > JACPRY01. The sequence goes on from JAHZOA010000013.1 coordinate 20,767, forward strand.
CGGAAGTACGGCGCGGGAACGGTGCGCACGGCTGTTCCCGCCCATGAGTACGCCGCGCTCGGCGTCGCTGAGCGCGCGGGATTCCGGCGTCTTCTGCAGTGCGTTGTGCTCGAAGCCGACCTTCCTCCCGGTCCCCTGCACCTCCCCTACGACGCTCCCAGTCACATCCCCCAGGGTGCTGATGCCGCCGATGTCCTGCGGTTTGCCGAACACACGCAGACACTCTCAGCCTGGGAAGGTCTCATGCCGCTGGGTTGGAGGTTCCGCCGGATCACGATCGAGGTGGTCAAGGGACTGATCAAGGATCGCCGGATCGCCGTCGCGATGCAACAGAACCCCGAAGAGTCCGTTCTCCAGGGTATTGCGATGTTCAATGTGCAAGAAGCTGCGGCCATCTTCTCCCTGGTCGACGGAACACCATCAGGTATGCAGGGGTCCTTGTCCTCGGCAGTTGAAGCGGCCCGTGAGGGCATGGCTGAGCGCCTCACCATGTTCGCCTCCGACCTACATGCCCTTGACCCGCTGGAAATCAAGTCGTGGACGCCGCACCCCTGGTGTCCCGAAGGACTCATCGTCGTAGAGAAGCGCCTCGCATCTTGACGATTCTTGAAGGAGGCAATCCCCGTGGCGCCGAACCGCGGGGAGTGAAACCGCCCGCAGTGGATCCCTAGATAATCATTTGTATTGAAAGGGGAGGTGTAACGACTGTGAGAGGTGCAGCCAGGACCTCCGTGGTGGTGCTAGTGCTCATCGCGGTGATCGTCGCGGCGGCACTCGGATACGTGGCCGGCACGAGGCGGATGTCGTCGCAGCAGCCTACCGAGGCCAGGAGACTTGAGATTTTTCACTGGTGGACGGCGGGAGGCGAAAGGGAAGCAGCCGACGCAATGCTCAAGGCGTTCAAGGATAAGTATCCCGACGTCGAGGTCGTGGAGAATCCGGTGGCAGGTGGTGGCGGTGTGAGCCACAGGGTCGTGCTCCAGGCCAGACTGTCGGCCGGCGTTCCCCCAGATACATGGCAGACGCTCGGCGGCGCTGAGCTGAAATCGTACGTCGACGGCGGCAACCTGGTACCGCTCGACGAGCTCTTCACCGAACTGAAGCTCGCCGATGCCATCCCCAAGCCGCTGGCAAACGCGGTGACGATCAACGGTCATCCATACGTCGTCCCGCTCAACATGCACATTCAGAACATCCTCTACTATAACCAGAAACTCTTTGCTGAGCTAAAACTGCAGCCGCCGACGACCGTCGACGAGTTGATCACGGTTGCCAAAGCCATCAAGGCCGCCAAGCCAAATATGTCGCCGCTCGGGTTAGGGTCCAAGGAGAAGTGGGGAGCAGCCTTCGTCCTCGACAGCATCCTGCTCGAACTCGGTGGACCAGAATACTACGTGCGTCTCTACAAGGGCGAGGTCGACGTCAAAACCGACGCGACGTACAAAGCAGCGCTCGAGAAACTCAGAGATCTGGCGCCGTACATCTACCAGTTCCATGCCGGTCTCACATGGGATGAATCGGTCGGCCTGGTAGTGTCGGGTGATTCCGCGATGGTCATCATGGGGACGTGGGCCATCGGGTACTTCAAGAGTCGCAACTGGACCCCGGGGACCGATTTCGGCGCAGTCACCTTCCCGCAGAAGCCGGATCGCATTCTGCTCTTTCATCCCGACACCTACGGGATCGCTAAGGGCGCGCCACACGCGAGAACCGCAATGGATTGGTTGCGGGTCGTGGGCTCACAAGAATTACAGGTGCCCACCGACGTGACGCAGGGCGGTCTGTTCGCGCGTCTGGACATCGATCCGGCGAAATTCCCGGATCCGATCCGCCAGGAACTGCAAAACTACGTGCGCAGCAACCCGGGGAAGCTGATCCTCGACCAACACGGCAGCATCGCACCCTTCAGCTTCACACAGGCCTACTGGGACGTAATTGCGGCGTTCACGGCGAAACCCGACGTAGCGGGCACGATCAACAAGGTCGCGGAGTTGTTCACGACCTTTAAGGTGAAGGAAGAAGCAGCCTGGTATACCTGGCCGTAGTTTGGCCGGGGGCACGTAGCGGCGGACGGACTCAATGATAGGGGCGGTTGACCGTCCGCCGCGCCCTTCCCTCCTCAGAGCTCGGGCCGGCGAGGCCGCAATCTTCGCCCTGCCTCTCGTGATCTTCCTGTTTCTCCTTTATGCGATGCTGGGGTGGACGTTTTACACCTCGGTATCCAACTGGCAGGGAACGGCCGCCAACTATTCGTTCGGCGGTTTGAAATGGTACCGGCTGATGTTCAGCCTCGACCGGTTCTGGGTGGACATTGGCAACAACCTCCGCTGGATCACTATCGGTGTCGTCCCCACGGTTGTGGCCGCCGTGCTCCTCGCGTACTTGCTTGAGATCGGCACGATCAAAGGCGTTGAGCCGTATCTTCGAACGTTGATTCTCTACCCGGCGGCGATGTCGTTCATTGTCACCGGCACGATCTGGTCCTGGATGTACCAACCCGACCGAGGCGTGCTCAATACGATCCTGCGTGGGGTGGGACTCGGATCCATCGCCAGTGGCTACACGACCGACCCTGACTCCGCGACCTACTGGCTGATCCTGATTTTCGTGTGGCAGTACCTGGGGATGTCGGTGTTGATCGTACAGGCGTCGCTGCGGACGGCCGAGCTTCAGGAGATGGTAGAGTCGGCGACGCTGGACGGCGCGTCAAGATTACGCACGCTGCTTCATATCATCGTGCCGAACATCCGCGGCGGGCTGCTCGTGGTCGTGTCTCTTCTGCTCATCTCGGCGCTGAAAGTGTTCGACATCGTCTACGTGGTCACGTTCGGTGGTCCTGGCTATGCCACCGACGTGCTGGCGCTGCACATGCTCATCGCGACGTTCCAGCAGCATCTGGTCGCGCTCGGGGCCGGCCTCGCGATGGTCATCTTCGTGCTGGCGTTTGTCATCATCATCCCGTACACGATCTACGCGCTGCAGCGGTGGTTCGATTAGTTACGACCACTCAGCTTGCCCGCGGAGCGGGCCGGCGACGCACGAGGCCGAGCCAGGGGTGAGGCCGATGAATTTTGCTCGGTGCGACTAAATGCGGAAAAACCTTCCACTCAGGATCCTTGTGCTGGCGACGGTGGTCGTGGTCTCCGTCGTCTACATCCTCCCAGTGTATGTGATGGTCCTCACCTCGCTGAAGACGCCACTCGAGATCACACAGCGTCAGTATCTGGTCCCCACCAGCAGCCTGCAGTTCGGCAACTACACCACGGCACTGCGTCTGGTCTGGCCGTCATTGGTGAACTCGTCGATCATCGCGGTCACGGTGACGGCGGTTTCTGTGTTCCTTGGGGGGCTCGGCGGCTACTTCCTCAGCCGTTTCCGGTGGCGAATCTCGAAAGTGCTGTTTGTGCTGCTGGCGATCGCACTGTACCTCCCCTACCAGGCACTCCTCATCCCGCTGGTGCAGATCGTGAACAAACTGCACCTTGCTCTGTCCCACGCCGGGCTGATTCTAGGCTATCTGATCCTGAATGTGCCGCTCGCATCAATTCTCATGGCGACGTTTTTCTTCTCGGTGCCGCGGGAACTTGAGGAATCGGCCGAGGTCGATGGCGCCTCGCGGCTGCAGATCTTCTTCCGTATCGTCTCGGTCGTGGCGCTTCCGGGCTATGCGTCGGCGGCGATCCTCGTGTTCATCTCGGTATGGAACGAATTCCTATTGGCCCTCACGATGTCCTCGCCGTACACGACGACGGTGCAAGTGAAGTTGACAGAGATCAAAGGCAGTTACGTCGCGCTCTACAATCTACAGATGGCCGCGGCGCTGATCACGGTGCTCGTGCCGCTCACGTTCTTCCTGCTGCTCGGCAAGTATTTCATCCGCGGGATCCTCGCAGGCGCCTTGAAAGGTTAACCCACATGACTGAACTGCTCTATCTGCATGACAGTTACTTGAGGGAGTTTGACGGGACCGTTACCGCCGTAAATGGTCAGACGGTGACGCTCGACCAAACAGCCTTCTTCCCAAGCGGTGGCGGACAGCCATCCGACGCCGGGCTGTTGAGATGGCCAGGCGGCGAAGCCCGCGTCTTGGATATCAAAAAAGATGGCGCTTCGGCCCGTCACGATCTCGATGGACCTGTGCCATCGGAGGGCCAGATCGTGCGCGGT